>JAVEEI010000102.1 GCA_030840525.1 Frankiaceae bacterium | reverse complement strand
CCGGTGGCGGCGGCGTGGGCGGTCGCCTCCCGGTACGGCGCGCCGATGACCGGGGTGCTCGACCGGCTGGCCGATGCGTACGACGACGAGGACGCGGTGCGGGCCGACCTCGCCGCGAGTGTCGCCGGGTCGCAGGCGTCGATGCTGCTGCTCGCGGCGCTGCCGCTCGCCGGGCTCGCGCTCGGCACCGCCATCGGTGCGCGTCCGTGGGGGTGGCTGTTCGGCCGCCCGGTCGGCTGGCTGGTCTGCCTCGCGGCAGCCGTGCTCGACGGGGCCGGGCTCGTCTGGACCCGCTGGTTGCTGCGCAGCCGTCCGTGACCGCGCTGGCCGCGCTGCTCGCGGCGCTCGCCGTGGGCCTCTGGTGCTCGCGGCCGGCCCGGGCGAGCGACCGGGTCAGGCCGCAGGCGACGGTCGGTGGCCGCCACCGGGTGTGGCGCCGGCCGGCCGCTGCCGACCCCGTCGCGCTCGCGCTGGCGGTCGACCTCACCGCCGCCTGCCTCGAAGCGGGTGTCCCCTTGCCCGCCGCGCTGGCCGCGGGCGCCAGCGTCGCCGACCCGGCGACGGCGCAGCCGCTCGCGTCGATGGCGGCGGCCCTGCGCCGTGGCGGTGATGCCGAGGCCTGGGCCGGGTGCGAGGGCGAGCCGCAGCTCGTGCCGATCGTGCGGGTCTGCCGGCGGGTGAGCACCACCGGAGCGGCGGCCGGCGACGACCTGCGCCGGCTCGCCGCCGAGCTGCGCCGCGCGTACCAGGCCGAGCGCCGCCGGCGGAGCCAGCGGGCCGCGGTGTGGGTTGTCCTGCCGCTGGGGCTGTGCTTCCTGCCGGCGTTCCTGCTGCTCACCGTGCTGCCGGTCGTCACCGCCCTGCTGCCCGGCCTCGGGTGACCGCGGGTCCGGCGGTGCGCGTGGCCGCGGCGTCCACATCGCGGC
The DNA here is from genome assembly GCA_030840525.1 of Frankiaceae bacterium. Taxonomy (GTDB): domain Bacteria; phylum Actinomycetota; class Actinomycetes; order JAFAQI01; family JAFAQI01; genus BP-197. Next base: position 11,831 of record JAVEEI010000102.1, on the reverse strand, counting down.
GGGCCGGCAGCCGCACGCACAACCTGTCGCCGACCGCTGCCGCCGGCAGGCCTGTCGGCCGAAGCTGGCGACGCCCCTCATTCGAGGAGCCCGGACCGGCCGGTCGCCGGAAGGTGAGGAGAGTCATGCGGCGACTCACGAAACGAGTGCGCTCGGTCGCGCGCGACGATGCGGGGATGTCCACGGCGGAGTACGCCGTCGGCACCGTCGCGGCGTGCGGCTTCGGGGCCATCCTCTACAAGATTCTGACCAGCGGCTTCGTCGTGCACCTCGTGGAGAGCATCATCAGCCACGCGCTGCACCTCGGGTTCTGACCTCGTGAGATCTCAAGGGACCGGCTGGCGGCGCGAAGCGCCGCCAGCCGGTGGCCGAAAGCGTGACGCCGGCATGGTCACCGCCGAGCTCGCCGTCGCCGTTCCCGCACTGCTGGTCGTGCTGTCGGTGTGCCTTAGCGCGGTCGCCGTGGTCACCGCGCGGGTCCGCTGCATCGACGCCGCGGCCGTCGCCGCCCGGCTGGTCGCCCGCGGCGAGTCGAGCCAGACGGTGCAGAGCCAGGCGCATGCGATCGTGCACCGCGCCACGGTCACGGTGCGCCGGGTGCCCGGCGGCTTCGTCGACGTCGACGTGCACGAGCACGTCCGGCTCCCGGTCGTCGGCGGGTTCCTGCCGGGCGTGACCGTGGCCGAGCACCTCGCCGTGCCGGACGAGTCCGCGCCGCCGGCCGACTTTGGGGCTGGGCCGTGAGCCGCGCGCGACGGCGCAGCCAGGCCGTGAGCACCGCGCGGCGGCGCGGCCTTGCCGTACGCGGCGTGCATTGGCGCGGCCGGGCCGTGAGCGGCGCGCGACCGCTCGGCCGGTTGCGCGACCGCGGCTCGGCGTCCGTTCTCGTTCTCGCGATGGCCGCGGTGGTCGGCCTCGCCGGTGGTGTCGCCGCCGAGCTGGCGCTGTCGGTCGCTGCCCGCCATCACCTCGCCACGGTCGCCGATGCCTCGTCGCTCGCCGCGGCCGCCGTTGTCGACGACGGCCCGCAGGCGGCGTGTGCGCGGGCGCGATCGGTCGCTCGCCGCAACCGCGTCGCGCTGGCCAACTGCCGCGTCACCGGCTCGGTCGTGACCGTGCGGTTGCGCGCCCGGCTCGGCTGGCCGTTGGGGTGGCTGCCGCCGATGACACTCAATTCTCGCGCCGGGCCGGCCGAGACAATTACGGATCATTCAGGGCAAGCAGCAGCGGCGTCGTAACCTACGGGTCGAGGTGTCGTTGAGGGGACAGGCACCGGTGGAGAGGAAGCACGGACGGATGACGGCCACGGGGAATGGCAACGCGGGCGCGGGGTTTCTGCCGCCGCCGGTTGCCGCCGCGTCCGGGCCCTTCGCCGCGATGCTCGGCGTCGCGCTGCGCCGGCCGGGCGGGCGCCGTGCCGGGTCGCTGTTCACCGCGCTGCTACTGCTCGCGGGTGTCGGCATGTTCGCCTTCCCCGCCCTCACCGACCTCTACGGCAACCTGCAGCAGCGTCACGTCCAGGACCAGTCGACCAGCCCGCAGTTCCAGACCGAGTACCTCGAGCACAAGGTCAAGGTCGGTCAGGGCCTGACCCGGCTGATCATCCACAACGACCGCGTGTCCGTGAACGTCCTGGTCGTCGAGGGCACGTCGCTGGCCGCGCTCCAGGCCGGGGCGGGCCACTACGAGACCACGCCGTTCCCCTGCGAGCAGGGCAACGTGGGCATCGCCGGCCACCGGACGACCTACGGGCGGCCGTTCAACAAGATCGACCAGATGCACACCGGCGACACCGTGGATCTGGTCACGCCGTTCGCTCGCTGCACCTACCGCGTGGTCGCGCCGTTCGACGGACACTCAAACCCGTGGGTAGTTCTGCCGAATGCCTATCAGGTGGTGGGTCAACAGGGTGATCTGGGCACGGGGCATTGGCTCACGTTGACCAGTTGCCACCCCAAAGGCAGCGACAGCCACCGCATCGTCCTGCGGCTCAAGCTCGTGAAGGTGACGCCGCTTACCGTTTCGACCAAGGGCAAATGATGACCACTCGACTGCGACTCGCGGGGCGCTTCGCGCTCGCGCTCGGTGTCACCGGGTCCGTCGTCGGGCTGAGCATCGGCCCGGCCGGCGCGTCCGTGTCCTCGCTGAGCGTCAACCCCGGCACCTCGATCACCACCAACACGACCGTCAGCGTCTCCGCGAGCAGTGGCAAGACCGGCGTCGTCGCGACCGGCTCGCGCACCCTCACACTCGCGATCGCCGGCCCGGACGGCAGCAAGTACTCGTGGCCGTCGAAGTCCGTCCCCAACACGCAGGACGGGTCGATCAGCGGCAGCTTCTCGACCGCGTCGCCCCCGTGGACGTCCGCCGGGGCCGCTGCGGCCAACGGCCAGTACACGCTGACCGCGACCGACGGGTCGTCTACCTCGAAGACGGCGAACGTCACGCTCGCCGTTCCGCCCTCCGACGTGACCGGCTTCAACGGCTCCGCGAGCGGCTCGGTCGCCACGTTCACGTGGGCGGCCAACACCGACAACGTTCCGGACTTCGCCGGCTACCTGATCAGCGACGGCACCAACGCGGTCAAGGTCACCCCCAACTCCGGCGCCTGCGACGCGAACAGCTGCGGCGTCAGCGTCGACTACGGGTCGGCGGCGCGCGGCCAGACCTACTCGTTCTCGATCGTCGCGCTGCGGCTGAAGGGTCCTGGGTCGACGGGCACCGTGCCGTCGGCCAACCCGGCGACGACCAGCGTCAACTTCCCGGCTCCGCCGAGCCCGGCACCGAGCACCGGCGGGTCGGGCGGCAGCACCGGCGGCGGCTCGACCGGCGGCACAAGCGGGGGCACTGGCGGCGGGACGACAGGTGGCGGAACCACGACAGGCAGCGGCGGTGGCGGTCAGACCTCCGGCGGTACGTCGACCGGCTCCGGCGGCACGACCACGGCGGGTGGCGCGCGTGGTCCGGTCGTCACCGGCAAGAACCCCGGTGCCGACTTGGGCCGCTTCCTCCCGACCGTGTCGGCCGGCGCCGCGCCGAGCCTGCCCTCGGTCATCACCGAGATCAAGCCGATCCCGCAGGGCACCTACAAGCCGACGCTCGCCTACCCCGACCAGACCTTGACGTCGTCCTCGACCAAGAAGGTCGACGGCGGCGGCATCCAGGCAGTCGGGACCGACATCGTCAAGGTGCTCAACCTGCGGACGCTGTGGACGTCACTCGCGGCCGCCGCGCTGATGCTCCTCGTCGCCGCGCACCTGCGCGCCTGGCTCGACGGCATCGACACCACCGACTGACCTTGCGCGAGCTCGCCCGCCCGGGCGACACCACCGACTGACCCCGCGCGCGAGCGCCGTCGTACGAACGTACGTACAGGCGACCGGCTGAGTGCGGCGCGTCAGCGGGCGCGGTGGCGTCCCGACAACGTACGGCGGTCGCCGTTGAGGTTCTGGCCGTCGGCCGTGCCGGTCGTCTCCGCGGGGTAGGCGGTCGCGTCGGTCGCGCCGGTGTCGCGCTGGTCCTCGAGCTCGCGCTCGAGCCGCTCGTTGTGCGCGCGCAGCGCTTCGGCCTCCGCGGTCGACTCGCGCACCGCGTTCCGGCGCTCCACCCGGCGCCGGCGCGAGCGTCCGATCCCGCCGGTGAACATCAGTACGCCGAGCGCGAAGACGATCCCGACGACGGCCCCGGCGATGAACAGCCCGCCGAGCGTCAGGTGGTCGATCGGCTGGTTGAACGCGGTCGCGTGTGTCACGTGACCGTTCTGCGCGACGGCGTCGACGGCCATCGCGATGCAGGCGCACATGAGCAGCAGTCCGAGCAGGATCATCGGACGCACCTTTCTGGTCGGACGACTGTGACGCGGGGGACATACCCCTGCCCCCGTCGCGTCACGCCTTACCGGCCACCCCGTGCTGGGGTCGGGCGGCGCCGCCGTGGTTCAATGCGTCGCTGGCGGGTAGCGCCGCAGAAGCTTTACCAACGTGGGTAGTCCGGAGCCCTGCTGGAGGACCGAAGTGGATCTGTCCCTGTCGACGCGCACCGAGGGTGACCGCACAGTCGTGACGGTCGGCGGCGAAATCGACGTCTACACCGCCCCCAAGCTGCGCGAGCAACTCATCGATCTCGTCTCCAGCGGCAACTACCACCTGGTCGTCGACATGGAGAACGTCGACTTCCTCGACTCGACCGGGCTCGGCGTGCTGGTCGGCGGCCTCAAGCGGGTCCGCGCGCACGAGGGGTCGCTGCGGCTCGTCTGCACGCAGGAGCGCATCCTCAAGATCTTCCGCATCACCGGCTTGACGAAGGTCTTCCCGATCCACGCCACCGTGGACGAAGCACTCGCCGCCACGGACTGACCCACTCGACATGCCGGTCGTCGACGTCACCTTCTCCGCCCTACCCGCGCACGTGCGGACGGCGCGGCTCGTCGCGCTCGCCGTCGCCCGGCGGGCCGGCGTCAACGACGACCTGCTCGACGAGGTACGGCTCGCGGTCGGCGAGGCCTGCTCGCGCGCCGTCGGTGTCAACGGCGACCACTCGCCCGGGTCCGCCGTACGGATGACGCTGTCCGACGAGCAGGCGAGGTTCACCGTCGAGGTCGTCGACGTAGGGCCGCTCGAGGCTGGCGCCGCCGAGCCCGACCTCGACGCGCTCAGCCCCGAGCAGCTCTCCGCTCCCGACGCCGGCGGTAACGACGTCGTACCCGACCTGCCGCCCGGTTTCGGCCTCGCCGTCATCAGCGGGCTGGTCGAAGAGTTCAGCGTGAGCAGCGACGGCGACGGCACCCACGTCCGGATGAGCTGGCCGGTGACCGGCGGCGTGGGCGGCACCGAGACCTAGCCGCTCCGCCGAATCTCGCCGAGCCGCTACACTCCATCCCCGGCCGGGGCGCGTCTTGACGTGCCAGTCCTGCGACACAGCCCCGCGACAGACGCCCGCACGCCCCGATCGGGAGGACACTGATGTCCCCGCACGTACTCGCCGCCGATGCCACGCACGTCCACGGGGGTGACTACGGCATCCTCGTCGTGGTCGCCGTCGTCGCCGTGTTCGCCTTGGCCGTCGCCGGTTTCTTCGCCCGCGAGGTCCTCGCCGCCGACCAGGGGTCGGTCAAGATGCAGGACATCGCCCGCGCGGTCCAGGAGGGCGCCGCCGCCTACCTCCGCCGGCAGTTCACCACGCTGGCGCCGTTCGCGGTCGTCATCTTCGCGCTGCTGTTCATCCTCCCGGCCGACACCACCGGCTCGCGCGTGGGGCGCTCGTTCTTCTTCCTGATCGGCGCGGTGTTCTCCGCCATCGTCGGCTTCGTCGGCATGACCCTCGCGACCCGCGCGAACGTCCGTACGGCGGCCGCGGCGCAGGCGTTCGGCGCCCGCCCGGCGATGCGCGTCGCGTTCCGCTCCGGCGGCGTCGTCGGCATGCTCACCGTCGGCCTCGGCCTGCTCGGCGCCAGCATCGTCACGCTGATGTTCAACGAGCACGCGCCGCAGGTGCTCGAAGGCTTCGGCTTCGGCGCCGCACTGCTCGCGATGTTCATGCGTGTCGGCGGCGGCATCTTCACCAAGGCCGCGGACGTCGGTGCCGACCTCGTCGGCAAGGTCGAGCAGGGCATCCCCGAAGACGACCCGCGCAACGCCGCGACCATCGCCGACAACGTCGGCGACAACGTCGGCGACTGCGCCGGCATGGCCGCCGACCTGTTCGAGTCCTACGCCGTGACGCTGGTCGCCTCGCTCATCCTCGGCAAGGTCGCGTTCGGCATGCAGGGCCTCGTGTTCCCGCTCATCATCCCGGCCGTCGGCGTCATCACCGCGATCCTCGGCGTCATCGTCACTGCGCCGCGCGAGGGTGACCGCTCCGGCCTCACCGCCATCAACCGCGGCTTCTTCATCTCCGCCGTCGTCTCCGCGATCCTCGTGCTGATCGTGTCGTTCACCTACCTGCCGTCGTCGTTCTCGAAGCTCACCGGCGCGACCCGCGAGGTGACCCGGCTCGACGGCAACCCGCGGGTGACCGCATTCCTCGCCGTGCTCATCGGGCTGATCCTCGCGAGCGCGATCCAGATGCTCACCGGCTACTTCACCGAGACCGAGCGCAAGCCCGTGCAGGAGATCGGCCGGGCTTCGCTGACCGGTCCGGCGACCGTGATCCTCGGTGGCATCTCCGTCGGCTTGGAGTCCGCGGTCTACTCGGCGGTGCTCATCGGCGGCGCGGTCTACATCGCGTTCCTGCTCGGCCACGGCGTCACGGTGCTCGCGCTGTTCGCGGTCGCGCTCGCCGGCACCGGCTTGCTGACCACCGTCGGCGTGATCGTCGCGATGGACACCTTCGGCCCGATCTCCGACAACGCGCAGGGCATCGCCGAAATGTCCGGCGACATCGACGCCGAAGGCGCCCTCGTCCTCACCGCGCTCGACGCGGTCGGCAACACGACGAAGGCCATCACGAAGGGCATCGCGATCGCCACCGCCGTGCTCGCCGCGACCGCGCTGTTCGGTTCGTTCGCGACCGACGTCGGCGCGGAGAAACTCAAGCAGAGCTCCAGCTTCGTCTTCGCGCTGTCGGTGAACAAGCCGAACGTGCTGTTCGGTCTGATCCTCGGCGCCTCGGTCGTGTTCCTCTTCTCCGGCCTCGCCATCAACGCGGTCGCCCGCGCGGCCGGCCGGGTCGTCCTGGAGGTGCGCGAGCAGTTCCGCAACAACCCCGGCATCATGGACGGCACCGTCCGGCCCGACTACGCGCGCGTCGTCGACATCTGCACCAAGGACTCGCTGCGCGAGCTCGCGACGCCGGGCCTGCTCGCGGTGCTCGCGCCGATCGCGACCGGCTTCTGGCTCGGCTGGGAACCGCTCGGTGCCTACCTCGCCGGCGCGATCGCGGCCGGCGTGCTGATGGCCATCTTCCTCGCCAACTCCGGCGGTGCCTGGGACAACGCGAAGAAGCTGGTCGAGGACGGCAACTACGGCGGCAAGGGCTCCGACGCGCACGCCGCGACCGTCATCGGCGACACAGTCGGCGACCCGTTCAAGGACACCGCCGGCCCGGCGCTCAACCCGCTCATCAAGGTGATGAACCTCGTCGCGCTGCTGATCGCTCCGACCGTCGTGAAGTACGGCGTGCACGGCCAGCACGAGAACACCGCGGTGCGGGTCGTCGTCGGTGTCCTCTCGCTCGGCCTGATCGTCGCGGCGGTCGTGATGAGCAAGCGCCGTTCGGTCGACATGACCTACACCGCCCCGCCGGTCGAGACCGCCGCCGCGCCGTAAATCGGCTCGGTTCGGCGCCGCCCGCGTAGTGTCGGTCGGCGATGAGCCAGATGTCGCTGTTCTCGGCGGCCGCGCGGGAGCCGCGGGTCGCCGACCTCGACGGCTTGCTCGCCGGTCCCGGACAGGTGGTGCGGCGCGGCGGCACCGCGCGGATCTCGGTCGTTGTCGCGGAGGAATGGCGGGCCGACGCGCTGGCCGCCGAGATGGAGGCGATGGGCATCGCCGCCGAGCGCGACGAGGCAGAACAGGGAGGTACGGCGGTCCGGACGCCCTGGCTCGCCGAGCTGCGCCCGGTCGCCGACGCGTGGACCGCCGGCGCGGTGAAGCGGCCGCCCGCGGGTTGGGCACTCGACGGGCCGCGGCTGCGCTGGTGGTGCCTCGCCGCCGGGAGCGGCCAGCCCGGCCTGTATAGCCTTGCGCTCGGCGTGAGCGACGAACCGGCCTGGCAACCGATCGGCGGCGCGCTCGCGGCGAGCGGCGTACCGGGCGCTCTCGTCGGGCCACGCGCGGACGGACCGGCGTACCGGGTCGTCGGGCAACGGCGGCTGGCCCGGCTGCGCGAGCTCGTCGGCGATCCGCCCGCGGGGGTCCCGGACGCCGCATGGCCCACACTGATCTACCGATGACCCCAGATCCGATGAACGCTGACGGAGAGCGAGACGACGTGGCACGGGCGGGTACGACGGGAGCCGATGGCGGCTCAGCGACCGGTGCTGGGCTGCGCCGGCTCGTCATCGTCGAGTCGCCGGCGAAGGCGCGCACCATCGCCGGCTACCTCGGTCCGGACTACGTCGTCGAGTCATCGATCGGTCACATCCGCGACCTGCCGAAGAGCAGCGCCGAGATCCCGGCCGAGTTGAAGAAGGAGCCGTGGGCGCGTCTCGGCGTCGACGTCGACCACGGCTTCGAGCCGCTCTACGTCGTCAACCCGGACAAGAAGCAGCAGGTCGCGAAGCTCAAGGCCGCGTTGCGCGACGCCGACGAGCTCCTGCTCGCCACCGACGAGGACCGCGAGGGCGAGGCCATCGCGTGGCACCTGCTCGAGGTTCTCAAGCCGCGGATCCCGGTGCGGCGCATGGTGTTCCACGAGATCACGCCGCAGGCGATCCAGGCCGCGGTCGACTCGCCGCGCGAGCTCAACCGCTTCCTCGTCGACGCGCAGGAGACGCGGCGCATTCTCGACCGGCTGTACGGCTACGAGGTCTCGCCGGTGCTCTGGAAGAAGGTCATGCCGCGGCTGTCCGCCGGCCGGGTGCAGTCGGTCGCGACCCGGCTCCTGGTCGAGCGGGAGCGCGCGCGGATGCGCTTCCGCAGCGCCGACTACTGGGACCTCGAGGCGACGTTCGACACTGGCCTCGACGAGGAGCCGCACGGTTTCGAGGCCACGCTGGTCGCGCTAGACGGCAAGCGCGTGGCGACCGGCCGCGACTTCGGCGAGACCGGCGAGCTGACCACCGATGTCGTGCGGCTCGACGGCGACGCGGCCGGTGCGCTCGCCGCGCGGCTGAGCGGCAGCGACTTCACCGTCCGCTCGGTCGAGGAGCGGCCGTACCGCCGGTCGCCGTACCCGCCGTTCATGACCAGCACGTTGCAACAGGAGGGGAGCCGCAAGCTCCGCTTCCCGGCGAGCGTCACGATGCGGCTCGCGCAGCGGCTGTACGAGAACGGCTACATCACCTATATGCGGACCGACTCGACGACGCTGTCGGAGACCGCACTGACCGCCGCACGGGCGCAGGCGCGCGAGCTGTACGGCGACGCGTACGTGCCGCAGCAGCCGCGACGCTACGAGCGCAAGGTGAAGAACGCGCAGGAGGCGCACGAGGCGATCCGCCCGGCGGGCGACCGGTTCCGCACGCCCGACGATGTCACCCGCGAGCTGGCCCAGGACGAGCTGCGCCTCTACGACCTGGTGTGGAAGCGCACGGTCGCGTCGCAGATGGCCGACGCTCGCGGCCGCAGCGTGCAGGTGCGACTCGGGGGCGCGTCGTCCGCCGGGGAGGATGCCGAGTTCGCGGCGTCGGGCAAGATCATCGACTTCCCCGGGTTCATGCGCGCGTACGTCGAGGGCTCCGACGATCCCGATGCCGCCCTCGAGGACCAGGAGGTGCGCCTGCCGCCCGTCACCGAGGGGACGGCGCTCGACGCAACCGATCTCGAGCCCAAGGGCCACCAGACCCAGCCCCCCGCCCGCTACACCGAGGCGTCGCTGGTGAAGGCGCTCGAGGAGCTCGGCGTCGGGCGTCCCTCCACGTACGCGTCGATCATCGCCACCATTCAGGACCGCGGCTACGTGTGGAAGAAGGGGTCGGCCTTGATCCCGTCGTTCACTGCCTTCGCCGTGGTCAACCTGCTGGAGAGCCACTTCGGCGACCTGGTCGACTACGCCTTCACCGCCCGCATGGAGGACGACCTCGACGGCATCGCCGGCGGCACCCAGGAGGCCCAGCCCTGGCTGTCGAAGTTCTACTTCGGCAACGGATCGGCCGGCCTGCGGGACATGGTCAAGGACCGCCTGGAGGCCATCGACCCCCGGGCCATCAACTCCATCCCGATCGGCGTCGACGCCGACGGCAAGGAGATCGCGGTCCGGGTCGGCCGGTACGGGCCCTACCTGTCCCGCGACAGCGAGACCGCGGCCGTGCCCGAGGGCATCGCCCCCGACGAGCTGACGGTGGAGAAGGCGGTCGAGCTGCTGGCCACCCCCAGCGGCGACCGCACGCTGGGCGACGACCCCGACAGCGGCCTGCCGGTGATCGCCCGGGCCGGGCGGTTCGGGCCGTACGTGCAGCTCGGTGAGGCCGGCGCGGCGTCGAAGAAGAAGCCCCACACCGCCTCGCTCCTCAAGAACATGAACCTGGAGGCGGTCACCCTCGACGACGCCCTCCGCCTGCTCACCCTGCCCCGAACCGTGGGCAAGGACCCCACCGACAGCGCCGAGATCACCGTCCAGAACGGCCGCTACGGGCCGTACGTCAAGAAGGGCACCGACAGCCGCAGCCTGGCCGACGAGGAGCAGCTGTTCACCCTCACGCTGGAGGAGGCGCTGGCGATCCTGGCCCAGCCCAAGGCCCGCCGGGGCCGGGGCGAGGCCGCCCCGCCCCTCAAGGAGCTGGGCGACGACCCCGTCAGCAAGAAGCCCATGGTGGTCAAGGAGGGCCGGTTCGGGCCCTACGTGACCGACGGCGAGATCAACGCCTCGCTGCGCAGCTCCGACGACGTGGGCACGCTCACGCCGGAACGCGCCGCCGAGCTGCTCCAGGACAAGCGGGACAAGGGGCCGGCGCCGCCCAAGCGAAAGCCGGCGGCGAAGCGGAAGAAATAGCCGCCGCTCCCGTACGCTGAGGTCGTGGCCGAGCGTCTCTCCGATTCGCCCGACGGCGACGCCACCGAACCCATGGCCCAGATCGAGGGCGAGCCCGGCGGCCCGCGTCTGCTCGGGTCGACGTCGTTCTTCCGGCTGTGGCTGGCGCAGGTGGTCTCGTCGCTCGGCGACTGGATCGGCCTGTTCGCCATCCTCACCCTGACCGCCCGGATCGGGAAGGGGTCGCCCGAGGCCGCCATCGCCCTGGTCATGAGCGCCCGGATGATCCCGGGCTTCTTCCTGGCGTCGGTGGGCGGCGTGCTCGTCGACCGCTGGGACCGGCGCAAGGTCATGGTGACGTGCGACGTCGGCCGCGGCCTGGTCCTGGCCACCCTGCCACTGGTGAAGACGGTGTGGGGCCTGTTCGTGGCCTCGCTCGTCCTCGAGGTCCTGACCCTGCTGTGGTCGCCGGCCAAGGAGGCGTCGGTCCCGAACCTGGTCAAGGCGGACAAGCTGGCGTCGGCCAACTCGTTCTCCCTGGCCGCGGCCTACGGCACCTTCCCGCTCGGATCCGCCCTGTTCGCCTCGCTGACCAAGGTGGCCGAGATCCTGGGCCGCCACGCCGGCTCGTTCAGCTTCCTGCGGCTCAACCAGGAGTCGCTGGCCATCTACTTCGACGTGGTCACGTTCTTCCTGTCGGCCACGCTGATCTACTCCCTGCACCTGGCCCGCAACCGTCCGGCCGAGCGGGAGCCGATCGACCTGACCCGCGCCTTCACCGAGATCAAGGAGGGCTGGCATTTCATCGGCACCAACCCGACCGTGCGATCGGTGATGGTCGGCCTGGGCACCGGGCTGATCGGTGGCGGCATGATCGCCCCCCTCGGACCGATCTACGCCAACGAGGTCCTCCACGCCGGCGCCGCCGGCTTCGGCCTGCTCCTGACCGCCCTGGGCATGGGCGTGGCCGTGGGCGTGGTCGGGCTGTCCACGTTCCAGAAACGGGTGCCCCACGGGGCGATCTTCCCGTGGGCGGTGGTGGGGGCGGGGGCGTCCATGCTGGTCGCCGTGACCATGTCCAGCCTGGCCCTGACGATGGCCTTCATCGGCGTCATGGGCATCTGCGCCGGGGCGGTCTACGTGCTCGGGTTCACCATCCTGCAGGAGACGGTGGAGGACGAGCTGCGGGGGCGGACGTTCGCCACCCTGTACACGCTGTCGCGGCTGTGCATGCTGATCTCGCTGTCGCTGGCCCCCCTGGT
>JAVEEI010000165.1 GCA_030840525.1 Frankiaceae bacterium | reverse complement strand
CCCTGATTGCCGCCGTTCGCGCACGCATCTCGGGCCCGAAGCTGGCCGAAGGGTGACAGTTCGGCCGAACGCCGGACCGCGGGCGACGCGTTGCCTACCGTGCGAGACGTGGGCGACGGGAGGCTGCGGCGTACGGCGCGGGCGAGGCGCAGCGTGCTCGGAGTCGCGATGGCTGCCGTCGTCGCGCTCGACCTGCTCGCGGTCGGCCACTATGCGCTGGCGGCGCATGCGGCGCCCCCGTCCGCCGACGCGACGCCGGCACCGACGGCGACACCCACGCCGACGGTGAGCCCGAACGGCTCGCCGTCGCCGGCCCAAAGCCCAGGTCCCGCCGCAGCCCCGGTCACGCTGGCTTGGGTCGACGTACCCGTGGCCAACGTGTGGGAGCACGTCAGCTCCGTCCGCCACGTCGACCGGCCCTCGCTCCTGACGCCGCCGAGGATGCGGGCGTGGTTCCGCGGTCAGACGCTCGCGCAGCGGCTCGACCTCGAAAGCAGGCTGATGACGCAGGCGCTCCGCGGCGAACGCGTCGTCGTGCTGGCCACGTCTCGTGGTTTCGCCCAGGTGCGGATCGAGGAGCAGGTCGGCTCGTCGTACCCGCACGGGATCATCGGCTGGGTCGCGGCCCGCCAGCTGTCCCCCACCGCCGTCCCGCACGCGGCCATGTCCCAGCCCAAGTCGGCGGTCACCGCGGTGCGTAACGCGCGAACGTTCGTCGGCGTGCCATACGTCTGGGCCGGGATGTCGTCGTACGGCATCGACTGCTCTGGCCTGACCTATCGCGCCTACCTGTCGATGGGCATCACGCTCCCCCGCGACGCCGCAGACCAGTCACGCGTCGGCGCCGTGGTGTCGCGTCGCGACCTACGACCGGGCGACCTCGTGTTCTTCGGGCGCGGCAGCTGGCACAACATCCACCACGTCGGGATCTACGCCGGCCGCGGCCTGGTGCTGCACGCACCGCACACCGGCACGCGGGTGCGATTCACGCCGCTGTCGGCCTGGCGCGACTACTGGGGCGCCCGGCGGCTGACGCATCGTTGAGAATGGTCTCGTGACCACCCCGGGTCCGCAGCCGATCAACATCGAAGGCAGCGACGACGCCCCGACCTTCTACGACGCGGTCGGTGGTGCGCGCACCTTCGAGGACCTGGTCAGCGGCTTCTACGCTCGTGTCGCGCACGACGAGGTCCTGCTGCCGATCTACGCGGGACACGAGCTCGGCGAGTCGGCACACCGGCTGCGGATGTTCCTCGAGCAGTACTGGGGCGGCCCGCGCACCTACTCGCAGGTGCGCGGTCACCCGCGGCTGCGGGCGCGGCACGTCGACTTCCGGATCGACCGGGCGGCTCGCGATGCGTGGCTCGCGAACATGCGTTCGTCCATGGACGACCTCGCGCTGGCGCCGGAGGCGGACCGCGTGCTCTGGGACTACCTCGTCACGGCCGCCGACATGCTCGTCAACACGTTGGACTAGGGGCGGCGGCCGACGGCGAAGGTACGGCGGAACGGGAAGACGGTGCCGAACTCCTGCCGCGGGTAGGCCACGCGCAACGCCGCGGCGTACTCAGCGACGAACGCCTCCTGCCCGCTCGCGTCCAGCGCCGATAGCACCGGACGCAAGGCGGTGCCCTTGACCCACTCGAGCACGGCATCCTCGCCCGCCAGCACGTGGAGATACGACGTCTGCCACACATCCGCGGACAGGCCGGCGGCGACCAGCGCGTCGAGATAACGTTCCGGCCGCTCGACCGAAGCCGAGCGATCAGCGGCCGGCCCGATTCGGTCGCGCCATTGCGCTGAGGTCCGCAGGTCGCGCAACAGCGTGTGCGACGGCTCGTCGAAGTTGTCCGGGACCTGGAAGGCGAGCGCACCGCCCGGCCGGAGCCACGACGCGAAGTCAGCGAGCATCTCCACGTGCCCGGGCACCCAGTGCAGGGCGGCGTTCGCGACCAGTACGTCGACCGGCTCCGCCGGGCGCCAGTCGCCGATCCCGCCCTGGACGAACTCCAGCCGACCGGGGACCGCGTGCTCGGCCGCTGCCGCGACCATGTCGGCCGAGCTGTCGACACCCACCACTCGCGCCGACGGCCACCGGTCGAGCAGCTCGCGGGTCAGCGCCCCGGGGCCACAGCCCAGATCGACCACGACCTGAGCATCGGCGACCGGCACGCGGGCCAGCAGCTCGCGGAAGGGGCGGCCCCGCTCGTCGGAGTAGCGCTCGTACTGGCCGGGATCCCAGCGCACGAGTCCCCCTTGCCCCCGACCTGTTAGGACACCTTGCCCAATGTCCCGTCGTACTTGGCGATCAGACCCTTGCCGGCGGCCAGCCGCATCACCACGTCGTTGGTTCCCTTGTAGGTCTTGGTCGGGTCGGTGACGCACGGTCCGACACAGCCGTCGGTGAAGGCGACATAGACCCGGCCGCGGCTGTCCATCGTGATGTCGTTGAAGTCGAGCAGGTTGCGCTGGCTGCAGATGTTGTTGTCGGTGATGGTCTTGTTCGACGTGCCCTGGAGGTCGACGCACCCGCGCTGGACCGGGTCGGTCGGTGTGGTGTCGATCGTCGTCCAGTGCTTGCCACCGTCATAGGTCATCGCGACGTAGAGGTGCCAGGCCGCAGGCAGCTTGTTCGGGCCGACGAGACCGTTGTGCTGGTCGTCACCGATCGCGTTGGTGCCGATGAAGGCGATCGCGGCGCGACCCTTGTCCCCGGCGATGACCTCGGGGAACTGCACGTTGTGCACGCCGAGCGCGCTGGAGAGGTCGACCGGCTTGCTCCACGTCTTGCCGTTGTCGTCCGAGTAGGCGGTCTTGGCCGAGCTCGTCTTGGACAGCTGGATCTCGGTCGGGTTGTGACCGTCCTCCCATGCCATGTAGAGCCGGCCGCCCTTGTCGACGTCGACGGCGTTGTCGCTCTCGTCCTCGTTGAACCCGCCGGGCACGGTGTGCACGGTCCACGAGAGGCCGTTGTCAGTGCTGACGCTGACCGCGGGGTGGCCGCCCCAGAACTCCTCGTTGGTGAGGTTGTTAGCAGTCGGAGTCCCGCCGCAGCCCTTGAGCGGGACGTAGACCGTGCCGTCGGGGCCGACGCGGATGTGCCCGTGCAGACCTGAGCACGCGCCGCCGTACGGGTCGCCGACGCTGTTGCCCGGCGTGTCCGAGATCGGCGTGCCGGGTCCGAAGGACAGCCCGCCGTTGAGGCTCACCGCGCAGCTCGCGTTGAAGCCGTTCTGCGCGCAGTAGTAGACCGCGTCGGGGTAGACCGGGTTGGCGCCGGCCGGGACCGGCGAGTGGAACGGGCCGCCGCCGACGCTCTGGTGGTCGAGCAGCGTGTTCTGGCCGCAGCCACTGGTCGGCGTCCAGCTACCGCCGGCGTTGTCGGTGTAGGCCATCGCGCTGCACGCGCCGAGCAGCTGCGAGTCGAACGTCCGGCCGGTGTACTTGTCGGTGAACGTGATCGCGTCGAGGGTCGTCGCCGCGGTCGGCGCGCTGACGTCCTTCTGGCTGACGCTGGTGCCGCGCGCCGAGTCCTTGAAGACCATCTGCGTCTCGTGGCCGCTCGCGCCGTACATGATCGCGTGCCGCTTGGTGTCGAAGCCGATCGACGGCTCGCCGCCGGTCGCCACCTGGTTGTTGCCGGACAGGACCGTGTAGGGCTTGAAGGCAGCCGGGGCCGCCGCCTTGTGCGACGTCGCGAACGCCGAGAAGGGCGCGGCGACGGCGAGGCCCAGGCTCATGACCAGGGCGGCTCGGCGGATAACGGTTCGCTGCATCGGTGGTGTCCTTCCGGGGCACGCGGCGGTTCGCTGGGACGGGGGCCGTCCGGGGCGACTTCGACGTACGCCGGCCGGCTCCTGCAAACGGCTCAACGACCGAACCCGGCTGGGGACACGCCCCTAGCCGCCTAGAGCTTGCGGGGGACGTACGCCGCGTGCACCGCGACCAGCAGGACGGCGATCAGCAGCAGGTAGGCGGCGGCGACGCGGGCGCGCTGGCCGGGGGTGAGCGCCTGGTAGGCCCGCGACTCGGCGGTCCGCCGGCCGCGCCAGCGCCGGTACATCTCGACGCCGCCGAGGATGAGGATGAGCGGGACGATCGGGCTCGGCCGGTAGATCTCGTAGCCGAGCAGCAGCACCAGCCCGACGCCCCACAGCGCGGGGTGCAGCGCGCCCGCGGCCCGGCCGCCGTCGAGCGGCAGCACCGGCAGCAGGTTGAACAGGTTGAGCAGGAAGCCGGTGAACGCGAGGTCGCGCAGCATCGGCGAGCCGTTGGCGTGGCCGGCGAGCAGGACCGCGAACGCACCGATGGTGCCGGCGTACGGGCCGGCCAGCGCGGACTCGGCCTCGACGTACACGCTGCGCGGCGACTCCTTCATCTTCACGAACGCGCCGAGGAACGGGAGGAACACCGGCGCGCCGGCGCGCACACCGCGGGCGCGCAGCACGACGACGTGGCCCATCTCGTGCCCGAAGATCAGCCCGACGAACCCGGCCGCGAACGTCCAGCCCCAGAGGAGCGCGTACGCCGCGATCGAGATCCCCATCGTCCCGATGACGGTGAGCGCCTTGAGCTTGAACAGGATGACGCCGAACTTCGCCAGGAACGCGCCGACGGCGGCGAGCGGCGCGAACGCCCGCTTGATCCGCGGCCCCCAGCGGTCGTCCTGGCTCGGGTCGTGCGTTCCGTACGCCGGGGCCGTCGGCGTCGTGTACGCCGGCGGCACGATCCCGTACGCCGGCGGGGCGGCGTCCGGCTCGGGTGCCGGCGCCGGTGTCGGCCCTGGGGTCGGCGCTGGTGTCGGCTCGGGGCTGGGCTCGGACATCGACGCCCTTACGGCGCGGCCGGCGGGTCGCCGAGCGCCGGCCCCTGCGCGGCGGGGCCGGGCACCTCGATCGACGGCGGCTGGTGCGAGGCGACCGCCGCCTGGGCCCGCAGCACCCCGCGCCGGCCGAACCGGAACCCCTCGTACGCCGCGATCGCGTAGAAGACCGCGTCGAACGCGCGGAACGCGTGGGTGTAGGCCGACCACACGTCGTGCGGGTGGCGGATCTCGTCGACGATGCCGAGGTGGGAGTTCTTCGCGATGACGTGCGCGTCGGCGAACAGGTCGCCGAGCAGGCAGCCGAGCAGCGCGATCACCGCACCGGCAACCGGCAGTTTCGGGTCGCCGCCACCGAACCGCTCGATCGCGAACCCGACGAGGAACCCGATGCCGACGGCGACCAGGCCGATCCGGTAGCCGCTGGTCGCGGTGATGATGGCCCACCCGATCGCGCCGGCCAGCGCGGCCACGAGGGCGACGGCGATGCCCTTGCCGAAGCTCCCGCCCGGCGGCGGGGCGACGGCGGGAACGGGCTCGGTCACGGAAGCTCCTCGGGCCGGTAGGGGTCGGGCACGTCAGCCAATTGTGCGGCACATCGCCGCCGCGTGCGGGTCAGTCGCGGCCGAGTCGCCGGTAGGTCACCCGGTGCGGCCGGGCCGCCTCCTCGCCGAGCCGCTCGACCTTGTTGCGCTCGTAGTCGCTGTAGCCGCCCTCGAACCAGAACCACGTGCCGGGCTGCTCTTCGGTGCCCTCCCAGGCGAGGATGTGTGTCGCGACCTTGTCGAGGAACCAGCGGTCGTGGCTGATGACGACCGCGCAGCCGGGAAACTCCTCGAGCGCGTCTTCGAGCGACCGCAGCGTCTCGACGTCGAGGTCGTTGGTCGGCTCGTCGAGCAGCAGCACGTTGCCGCCGGCCTTCAGCGTCAGCGCCAGGTTGAGCCGGTTGCGCTCGCCACCGGAGAGCACGCCGGCCGGCTTCTGCTGGTCGGGCCCCTTGAACCCGAACGACGCGACGTACGCGCGGCTGTTGATCTCGGTCTTGCCGACCTTGATGTAGTCAAGCCCGTCGGAGATGACCTCCCAGAGCGTCTTCTTCGGGTCGAGGCCGGACCGGCTCTGGTCGACGTACGAGATCTGCACGGTCTCGCCGATCTTGACGGTGCCGCCGTCGGGCTGCTCCTCGCCGACGACCGTCTTGAACAGCGTGGTCTTGCCGACGCCGTTCGGGCCCATGATGCCGACGATGCCGCCCGGCGGCAGCGAGAACGACAGGCCGTCGATCAGCACCCGGTCGCCGAAGCCCTTCTTGAGGTCGTTGGCCTCGATGACGACGGTGCCGAGCCGCGGGCCCGGCGGGATCTGGATGACGTCGGAGTCGACCGGCTTGTGCCGGTCGGCCTCGGCGACGAGCTCCTCGAACCGCGCGAGCCGGGCCTTGCTCTTGGCCTGCCGCGCCTTCGGGCTCGACCGCACCCACTCGAGCTCGCGCTCGATCTCGCGCTTGCGCTTCGCGTCCTTGTTGCCCTCGTTCTTGAGCCGCGCCGACTTGGTGTCGAGGTAGGTCGTGTAGTTGCCCTCGTAGGGGTACGCGCGGCCGCGGTCGAGCTCGAGGATCCACTCGGCGACGTTGTCGAGGAAGTAGCGGTCGTGGGTCACCGCGAGCACCGTGCCGGGGTACTGCGCGAGGTGCTGCTCGAGCCACTGCACGCTCTCTGCGTCGAGGTGGTTGGTCGGCTCGTCGAGCAGCAGCAGGTCGGGCGCCTCGAGCAGCAGCTTGCACAGCGCGACCCGGCGCCGCTCGCCACCGGAGAGCACCGACACGTCGGCATCGCCCGGCGGGGTGCGCAGCGCGTCCATCGCCTGGTCGAGCCGGTTGTCGAGGTCCCACCCGCCGGCATGGTCGATCTTCTCTTGGAGCACGCCCATCTCGGTGCCGAGCTCGTCGGTGTACTCGACCGCCATCTTCTCGGCGATCTCGTTGAACCGGTCGAGCATGTCGCGGATCGGCTTGACCGCCTCCTCGACGTTGCCGCGCACGTCCTTCGTCTCGTCGAGCGGCGGCTCCTGGAGCAGGATGCCGACGCTGTAACCCGGCGACAGGAACGCGTCGCCGTTGGACGCGGTGTCGAGCCCGGCCATGATCTTCAACACGGTCGACTTGCCCGCGCCGTTGGGACCGACGACACCGATCTTCGCGCCGGGCAGGAACGCGAGCGTCACGTCGTCGAGGATCACCTTGTCGCCAACGGCCTTGCGGACGTTGCGCATCGTGTAGATGTATTGCGCCATGACGCAAGACTACGGACGCGCTAGGCCGCGGACGGCGTGACGATGTCGGGCTCGGCGGCGGCCCCACCTCCCTCGGCCCCAGTCGCAGCGGCGACCTCCTCGACCGGCGACTCGGTCACCTGCTCTGTCACCGATTGCGGGTCGCGGGTCGGCCGGGCGAGCATCGTCACGTACCGGCAGAGGTCGGGGCTGACCGAGACCGCGTCGATCGCGTAGGTCTGCCGCCGCGGCCCGCCGTGCGCGTCGTCGTACTCCCGCATCGTCAGCCGGCCCGAGACCAGGACGCTGTCGCCCTTCTTCAACGACGCGGCGACGTTGTCGCCGAGCTGCCGCCAGCAGTTGACGTCGAGATAGACCGGGTCGGCGCTGACCCACTCGCCGCGGTCGCGGTCGAAACGCCGGTGGTTGGACGCGATCCGCAGCCGGGTGACGACGACCCCGGTCGCGGTCACCCGCCGGACCGGGTCGGACACGAGATTGCCGGTCATGGTTACGTGAGGCTCCATGCGCGCCATCCTGACCGCGGTCGGGCCGGCGCCACAGCCACCAACGACGATCTGGGGACGGTGCGGCGTTGTGTGACTTGACAAACCAAGATCGTTTAGCCATACTGAATTTATGCCCAAGCAGGTGCTCTCAATACCGGCGCTGATGAAGCTCCTGACGAGCGAGGCGGCGGCCTACGAGCTGCTTGAAGACCTGCGTTGGCGCGGCGAGCCGGTATGCCCTCACTGCGGCACCATCGACCGCGCCACCTACATCCAACCCGTCAACGGCACCTCTCGCGCCACCCGAACAGGACGGCCCTCGGAGCGTCGTGTCTGGAAGTGCAACGCCTGCCGCAAGCAGTTCACGGTGCTGGTTGGCACGATCTTCCACGGCACGAAGATCAGCATCCGAACATGGGTACTCGTTCTCTTGGAGATGTGCGCCAGTAAGAACGGGATCAGCGCTCGCGAGATTGAGCGCAAGTACGACCTGACCGCCAAGTCGGCGTGGTTCATGGCCCACCGCATCCGCGAAGCCATGAAAACGGATCCGCTCGCGGGACTCATGCGCGGAACAATCATCGCGGACGAGACATGGGTCGGTGGCGACCCCGCGAACCGTCACGGCGACGGCCCCGGCTATGGGCGCACCGACAAGCAGCCCGTGATGGCACTCATCGATTACGAGACTCGTGAGGTTCGTTCGCGCGTCATCCCGGACGTAACGGGCCGCACGCTCGCGACCGTCCTGCGCGACGAGGTCGAGGTGAAGCGTTCGCAGCTATGGACCGATGAGTCCTCGTCCTACCGATCAATCGGCGAGGAATTCAACTCGCACCACAAGGTCAACCACAACGCGGGTGAGTACAAGCGCGACGGCGCCGGGACCAACCTCGCCGAAGGCTACTTCTCCCAGCTAAAGCGCAGCATCGACGGCACGCACCACCACGTCAGCGTGGAGCACCTGGGCCGCTATCTCGCGCACTTCGACTTCCTCTACACGCATTGCCGTGCCAGCGACAGCGAGCGCATGATCGGGTTGCTGCAACGGGTCGGCGGACGCCGCTTGACCTACAAGCCACTAACGGCAAGTGTCGCGGGATGACCAGTCCCCTCGCCCAGCGAGAGCAACTGGAGTTCACCGTCTTCTATGACGGACCAGCACTCGCCGAACACCGGATGAGCGTCCGCGATCTCGCACCTGCCCTGATCGGGCTAGCTGACCTACTGCAAGAAGCCAGCGCCGCGCTGAGCCCCGGCGAGCCCTCACCGTCGTTGGACATCAAAGCGACCAACGAAGGCTCGTTCCTGATTGAACTATCGGTCATACATGAGCGCATCCTGCACTTGCTATCCAGCCCGGATGCCCTGTCGCTGGCGGTGCTCGTCACCCTGACGACCGGAGCGAATGGCCTGCTGTCGCTGCTCAAGCGCAAACGCGAGAGCAACCGCCAGGAGGAACTTGCGAACGGCGGCCTTCGGATCACGTTGCCCGACAACACGACGATTGAGTACCCGCCGTCAGTGATCGTCCTCTCGCACCAGCCGGGCGTCCGACGGGCGGTGCAAGCAGTAATCGCGCCGCTCAACCGCGAAGGCATCGACGCCCTAGAGATTCGCGAGGCACCGCAAGGCCCGGCGACAGTCAGGATCACGAGTGACGACCTGCCGGCAATCGAAGCGGCAATCGCCGAGGAGGGCCGCTCACTCATCACCGATCAGCGCTACACCGCCACCCTGACGATCACATCGCCAAACTTCCAGGCTGGCAAATGGCGTCTCAACGACGGCCAGAACAACTACTGGATGAAGGTCGAGGACCCGCAGTTCCAGGGCCGCATTGACAGGCACGAGGTCAAGTTCGGCAAGGATGACCGCCTACGCGCAGAGGTTTGGTTTCGGCAATGGGAGTCGGACTCCGGCGAGATTCAGACCGAACGATCCGTGACGCGAGTAGACGACTTCTTGCAAGCACCCCCGGTCCCAGCACAGACAGCGATCGACGACCACATTGAACCCGACGAGACGTAGCGTGGTGAGCTATGCCGAACGGCAAGTACGACTTCGACTACGACGAACCGCTATCGCTTCCGCCTGAACCCGAGGCAGTCTTGCGAGCACTGATGGGCGTCTCTCCTATCGAGGTCGATGACGACGAGGAAGACGACGGCGCCTAGCGGGCCGCAAGCCCGACCTTGTACCCCCACTGAAACCGGGTGCGCGCCCCGGCTTCGCGCATGGCGGCGTGGACGATCCGGGAGACAGTCCGCATGGACACGCCAAGTTGCCGCGCCACGTCGCGATCTGAGCGACCCTCTACGAGCAGCGGGACGATCTGAGGGCGGCGTGGCTCGGGCTGCTTGCGGCCCAGCAGCGCGACTGCCTCGTCGGTGGTGAGCCAGCCGAGACCGGTCGCGTTCAACACGCAGTCCCGGCAGATGCGCCGGTCGGCGGGCATGTCGTCGCTGACTGCGTGCGGGCCGGTGAAGATCTTCCGGCACGCGGTGAGCGGGTAGCCCAGGTGGGCGACTCTCGCGTTGGCGACGGTGGACGTGACGTAGCGGTACGTTGACACGGGCGGTGTGCTCCTAGCTGAGCGTGCCGTCAAGTCGGCCGCCTCCGTGTCAGCGGGGGCGGTCGGCGCTGCCCCGGTGGGGCAGTAGGCGCACAGTCCGGGACGCCTACGACACTTTTCCGGCCCTAACGATCTTGGTGTGTCATGTCACTCATCACCGACGGTGCCGCAGCTGTGGACAGTGACTTCGCCGGCCGCGCCGCGCTCGTGACCGGCGCAACGCGCGGCATCGGCTACGGCATCGCCGCCGAGCTCGTCGCCCGCGGCGCGTCGGTGTGCATCACCGCGCGCAAGGAGGACGAGCTCGCGCAGGCGGTCGACACCCTCGACCCCGACGGCAGCGGCCGGGTCGTCGCGGCGCGCGGCAGCGCCGACGACGAAGGCCACCAGCAGGCCGCCGTCGAGCTCGCGATGGACGCGTTCGGGCGCCTCGACATCCTCGTCAACAACGCCGCGGTCAACCCGCAGTACGGGCCGCTCATGGACGCCGACCTCGGCGCCGTCCGCAAGGTGATGGAGGTCAACGTCGTCGCG
This sequence comes from Frankiaceae bacterium, assembly GCA_030840525.1. Classification (GTDB taxonomy): domain Bacteria; phylum Actinomycetota; class Actinomycetes; order JAFAQI01; family JAFAQI01; genus BP-197. The sequence continues at coordinate 1,757 of JAVEEI010000165.1, read as the reverse complement.
GCCCTCGCCTGGACGCAGAAGGCGTGGCATGCGTGGCTGAAGGACAACGGGGGCGCCGTACTCAACGTCGCCTCCGTCGGCGGCATCCGCGCGGGCGCCCCGATCGGCGCGTACAACGCGAGCAAGGCCGCGCTCATCCACCTCACCCGCCAGCTCGCGCAGGAGATGGGGCCGCGGGTCCGGGTCAACGCGATCGCGCCGGCAGTGGTGAAGACCACGTTCGCCCGCGCGCTGTACGAGAACCGCGAGGACGAGGTCGCCGCGCGCTACCCGCTCAAGCGGCTCGGCACCCCCGACGACACCGCGAAGCTGGCCGCGTTCCTGCTCTCCGACGACGCGTCGTGGATCACCGGCGAGACGGTCACGATCGACGGCGGCATCACGATCGGCGGCGGCGTCTAGACCGCTGCGCGCTACGACTTCGGGAAGTCCTCGGAGTCGGTCGGCAGCGCCGCGTCCGCGATGCAGCCGTGCGCGCGCCCGACGTAGTGCAGCCCGGCAAGGTCGCCCGGGCCGTACGACGTCACGCCGCCGCCGTCGGGCTGCATGATCTCGCCGCTGCGGTGGACGTGGTCGAGCCCGACGAGGTGACCGAACTCGTGCAGCAATGTCGGCCCGAGTGCGCCGGGGTCGTCGTGCCCGCCGTCGGTGAGGTCGTCGGCGTCGACCACGACCTGCGCCGTCACGATCTGCGCGTCGCCGGAGGAGTCGCTGTAGATGTCGGGGTCGGTGTAGGCCAGCGAGTCCTTGTCGGCGTGCAGGCCCTTGCCGTGGAAGACCGAGTCGGGCACCAACGCGATCAGCACGGGCGCCCACCGCCAACCGGCCTTCGTCTGCCGCACGTCCTTGCGGCCGTCGTCGGGCTGCTCTTTCGTCGTACCGTCGTCGACGAACCGCATCCCGGTCGCCCGCGACACCTGACCTATCGCCCACGCGACATCGGCCGCGGCGGTCGGCGGCCCGACCTCGACGTCGACGACGTAATGGATCGGTACGCACGGGTCCCAGCGGTCGACCTCGCCGTTGAGGCCGGGCGGGTCGAGGAACGCGAACCCCGCCTTCGCGGCGGCCCGCCGGACCTGCGCCTGCGGCAACGAGACCGCCGCGTTCGCGTTCGCTCGCGGGGTCGCCGACGGCTTCGAGTCGACCGTGACGACGGACGTGACCCGGCGCACCACGGTGTGCTCGCCGCGGACCGCGGCGCCGAGACCAGCACCGAGGGTCAGCGCGAGGCCGAGCGCGACCGCGCCGGCCCACCGGCTCGAGGAGACGGGCACACCTCATGGTAGGGAGACGCGACGCCGAAATGGGAGGTCTCGTGAACGACCAGGCCACATCTGTCGCGCTCGTCACCGGCTCGACCTCCGGGATCGGCGCTGCCGTCGCCCGCCGGTTCGCCGCCGAGGGCATGCGCGTCGTCGTCAACTCGGTGTCGTCGGTCGACGCCGGCCGCGAGCTCGCCGCCGACATCGACGGCCACTACGTGCAGGCCGACGTCGCGGTCGACGGTGAGGGTGCCCGCCTGGTCGCCGAGACCGTCGAGCGGTACGGCCGGCTCGACGTACTCGTCAACAACGCCGGTACGACGGTGCGCATCCCGCACGACGACTTCGCCGCCGCGACGCCCGAGGTCTTCCGCCGGCTCTACGACGTGAACGTCGTCGGCGCGTGGCAGGTGACGGTCGCCGCGCTGCCGCACCTGCGCGCGTCGGGTGACGGCTGCATCGTGAACATCACGTCGCTGGCCGGCATCCGGC
>JAVEEI010000096.1 GCA_030840525.1 Frankiaceae bacterium | reverse complement strand
CGGAGCAGCGGCGCGACCTGTCGGTGGACGTGCAGAGTCCGAGCGCAGTCGGGCAGGTCGATCCGGTCGAGGCACACGCCGGCGTCGTCACCGAGGCCGGGCACTCGAAGATGCGGGCCGACATCCGCAAGCTCGGCGCCATCCTCGGCGAGACCATCGCGCAGCAGGAGGGGCAGGATCTGCTCGACCTGGTGGAGAAGGTCCGGCGGCTGGCCCGCACCGACGACGGCACCCTCCCGCGCCTGCTCGACGAGCTCGACTTCGGCCAGGCGATGCAGCTGGCCCGCGCCTTCAGCATGTTCTTCCAGCTCGCGAACGTCGCCGAGCAGTTCCACCGGGCCCGGGAGCTCGCGAACCGCCGTCGGAACGTCGCGAGCCCGCTCGGCGAGGTGTTCGACCGCATCGCGGCGGCCGAGGTGCCGCCCGGCGAGGTGACCGGGATGCTCGCCAAGACCGAGCTCCGCCCGGTGTTCACCGCGCACCCGACCGAGGCCTCCCGGCAGTCGGTGCTGCGCTCGCTGCGCCGTGTCGCCGAGCTGCTCGGCGGCGACCTGCCCGAGCAGGTGCGCGACCGGCAGCTCCGTGAGGTCGTCGAGCTGCTGTGGCTCACCGACGAGATCCGCCCCGGCAAGCCGTCGGTGACCGACGAGGCGCGCAACATCGTCTACTACCTCGACCAGCTCTCGCGACGCACGCTGCCGGGCCTGTTCGACGACCTCGCCGACGAGGCCCGCCGCGTCGGTGCCGAGGCGCCGCTCGCAACCGTGCCGCTGCGCTTCGGCTCCTGGGTCGGTGGCGACCGTGACGGCAACCCGAACGTCTCGCCGCAGGTCACCAGCGACGTGCTGCGGCTGCACGCCGACCGGGCGATCCGCTACCAGATCGACCTCGTGGACTCGCTGATCGACGAGCTCGCCATCTCGACGCGCGTCGTGCAGGCGACGCCGGAGCTGACCAAGAGCCTCGAGCGCGACCGCGAGGTGCTGCCCGAGGTGCACGACCGCTACATCCGGCTCAACGCCGAGGAGCCGTACCGGCTCAAGTGCTCCTACATCAAGGCCCGGCTGCAGGGGACCCACGACCGCATCGCCGCGGGGAACCCGCACCGCGAAGGACTGGACTACCTCGGTGCCGAGGAGTACCTCGACGAGCTCGAGCTGCTGCGCACGTCGTTGCTCGCCTCCCGCGGCGAGCGCATCGCCGAGGGCGCGCTGCGCCGGACGATCAGCGTCGCGCGCGCGGTCGGGCTGACGCTCGCCACCATGGACATCCGGCAGCACGCCAAGTTCCACCACGCGGCGCTGGCGGCGCTCTACGCGCGGGTCGGGGAACTCGACACCCCCTACGAGGAGCTCACCAAGGACCAGCGGACGGAGCTGCTGAGCAAGGAGCTCGCGAGCGGCCGGCCGTTGCTCGGCCGCAACGCTGTTCCGCCGGAGGACGCCGCGGCCGTGCTCGACGTGCTCGACGCCGTCCGCGGTGCCATCGAGGCCTTCGGTCCGGACGCCGTCGACACCTACATCATCTCGATGGCGCAGGGCGCCGACGACGTGCTGGCCGTCGCCGTGCTGGCCCGGGAGGCGGGGCTGATCGACATCGAGAGCGGCATCGCGCAGCTCAACATCGTGCCGCTGCTCGAGACGGTGGACGAGCTCGCCGAGGCCGGTCCGATGCTCGACAGCCTGCTGAACGACCGGTCCTACCGGGCGCTGGTGCACGCCCGCGGGGACCTGCAGGAGATCATGCTCGGCTACTCCGACTCCAACAAGGACGCCGGGACCGCCGCGAGCCACTGGCAGATCCACCGGGCGCAGCGCGCACTGCGCGACATCGCCTCCGAGCACGGCGTGCGGCTGCGGCTGTTCCACGGCCGCGGCGGGTCCGTGGGCCGCGGCGGCGGGCCGTCGGGGGAGGCGGTCCTCGCCTCACCGTTCGGCGTGCTCGACGGTCAGATGCGCGTCACCGAGCAGGGCGAGGTCATCAGCGACAAGTACTCGCTGCCGGGCCTCGCCCGCGACAACCTGGAGATCCTGCTCGCATCGGTCATCGAGGCGTCGTTGCTGCACCAGGTCTCGCGCGTCGGCGCCGACGACCTCGCCCGGTGGGACGACGCGATGGACTCCTTCGCCGCGTCGGCCCGGGCCTGCTACCGCACCCTCGCCGACGACCCCGGCCTGCCCGCGTTCTTCGCGCAGGTGTCCCCGGTCGAGGAGCTCGGGCAGCTCAACATCGGGTCCCGTCCGTCGCGTCGGCCCGGTTCCGGCGACCCGACGCTCGACGACCTGCGGGCGATCCCGTGGGTGTTCGGGTGGACGCAGACGCGGCTCATCGTGCCCGGCTGGTTCGGTGTCGGCAGCGGGCTGGAAGCGGTCCGCGAGGCGGGCCTGTCCGACGAGCTGCAGGCGATGCGGGACGGCTGGCCGTTCTTCGCGACGTTCATCGGCAACGTCGAGATGACGCTGGCGAAGACCGACCTGCGGATGGCCGAGCGCTACGTCACCGAACTCGTCGACCCGGCGCTGCACCCGGTCTACGAGCGCATCGTCGCCGAGCACACCAAGACCGCGGAGCAGGTGCGGTTGCTGGTGGGCGACTCCGGTCAGCTGTCCCGCTTTCCGTTGCTGCGGCGGACGCTCGAGGTCCGCAACTCCTACCTCGGCCCGCTGCATCACCTCCAGATCAACCTGCTGCGTCGTCAGCGGGAGCAGGAGGAGCCGACGGCGGAGCTGCGGCGCGCGCTGCTGCTGACGATCAACGGCATCGCGGCGGGGCTGCGCAACACGGGCTGAGACGTCCGCCGGGGGCCGGGCCCGGTCCGGTTGCAGAGGGTGCCGGATTCCGCCCGGATGCTGTACGAGGGGTGAGCGTCGCCCGCATTGTGCAGATGCCTTTACCTGTTACTCGTCGGAACATTGCACGCCGGTAACCCGCGGCAGGTGTCATTGTCCTGTGTCCAGAAGGCCCCGTGGTACCTGCCCCGTCTGCCGCAGCACGCTGTCGCTGTGCTGGTCCGGAGACATCCGTGTCCTGCGTAAGCACAGCGCCAGTGGGACCGGCGAGGACGCGTGCCCCGGTGCCGGCCTGCCGGCGGTCGGCGAGCTGACGGAGATCCACGGCCTCGCCGGGACCGCCGGGAGTACCGGGGCCGCCCCGGATCCGGCCGTCGAGCGGATGACGCCGGCACAGCAGCAGCGGGTCGCGTCGGTCGCGTGAGCGGACCTCGCGTCGATAGGTGACCCGGGGTCACCCGAGTACAGCGGTACGTCACACAACGCTGTCGCAATTGTCCGTTCTGGCCGTTCCCAGGCCCGGGGGGTCCCCGTTAGTGTGGGTGCTGCGGGCGCACACGGACCTCCGGGAGGGCACGATGCAACTGCGAACAGAGTCGTTGACGCCGGAATACCGCTTCGTGCTCCAGGCGAAGCTCGGTCAGGCCAACGAGTCCGGTGACGCGGCACTGCTGACCGCGGGCGTGCTGGGCGCGGCGATGGTCGTGGCCCTGAAGCTGCTCGGCGAGCCGGTGAGCCTCATGGTCGTCCTCGGGGTCCCGATGCTGCTCAGCGGCATCGTCGCCTACGCGCACTGCCACCGCCGCATGCGGCGGCTGCAGGCCGACCTCGACGAGGCGACCGTCATCGTCGGCGCCGGCCGCTCGCGTCTCACGCGCTACGACGGCACCGCCGAGGGCAGCTTCTCGCTGAAGCTGCCGGACCGCACCGTCGCCGCGTTCTGCAAGGGCGCGGGGCTGCGCAACCTGCTCGTCCGCCCGGACTCGGGGACCTTTGCCGGCTCGTTCGCCTACGCGCCGCACTCGGGTCAGCTGCTGCGGCTGCAGGCCCGCACGGGACGCGCCATCTTCGACGCCGCGGCCACCGAGCTGAACGAGACCTTCGACTTCTCCGAGCTCGAGACCGCCGCCTGAGTCAGGCTGTCTCCTTCAAAGGTGGCGGGGTCAGTGCACCGACGTCCGGCGGTGACGACCGGCGCGATGGGCGCCGCCGTCCGATTCGGTCACCGTGCGCTGCGGGGGGATGTTGGCGACGGGCTGCTCGACCGGTGAGCGGCCGTGCGCTGGTCCACGGGACAGCGCAGCGGTACTGAGCAGCAGCAACGCGCCGCCCGCGAGGGCGTACCACCCCATGCCGGGGGTTGCGCGGTCACCCAGCAGGGCGAGGCCGACC
>JAVEEI010000090.1 GCA_030840525.1 Frankiaceae bacterium | reverse complement strand
AAGACGCCGTGGGAGTTCCTCATGATGCGGCGCACGATCGAAGACGGCGAGAAGCTGCTCGACGAGGCGCTGGCCAAGCTCCGCGCCAGCCGCGAGCGCCGCTAGCCGCGGCCCAGCTCCTCCACGCAGCGGTAGACCTCGCGCTGCACCTGCTCCACCCTCGGCACCTCGGGCAGCTCGACCTGCCCGTGCTCGCCGGCCGACTCGATCGTGAGCGTCCCGCAGCCGAGCATCCGTTCCAGCAGCGAGTGGTGGAACGACACGTCGTTGACCCGGGTCAGCGGCACGTCCCGCCCGCTGCGGCCGAACACGCCCTGCCGGATGACCACGCGGTGCGTCGTCAGCACGTAGCGCGTCGTCAGCCAGCGCAGCCACGGCCAGACCGAGAACCGCAGCAGCACCGCCAGCGCGACCGCGACCACGGCCAGCCGCCCGGCCGTCTGGAACGACCCCGACGGCAGGACGAAGACGACGTACGTCGCGACGCCGGCCACGACCGGGACAAGCACCGCCGGTACGACGAGACGCTTCCAGTGCGGGTGCAGGTCGAGCACGACCTCCTCGCCGTCGCCGAGCAGCCGCCGCGGGAACGCCATCTCAACCGGCCGCGGTGACGTGGACGACGTCGCCGGCCGACAACGCCTCGGTCTCGCCGCCGGCGGTACGGCGGACGACGAGCCGGCCGCCGCCGTCGACCCCTTCCGCGTGCGCGTGCACCCGCTCTCCCCCCGGTAGCTCGACGGTGACGTCGCGTCCGATCGTGTCGCAGATCTCGCGGTACGCCGGCAGAACCGCCTCCGGCGCGCCGTCCGCGTCGGTCCACGCGGCCAGCCGGCGGCCGAGCGCGCGGAACGTCTCCTTCGCCAGCGACTCGCGATCGGCGACACCGCCTGCGAGCCCGACGCTGGTCGCGGTCGGTACGGCGAGCTCGTGCGCGCGGACCGACACGTTGAGGCCGATGCCTATGACGACCGCGCCGTCGACCCGCTCGGCGAGGATGCCGGCGACCTTGCGCCCCGACAGCAGCACGTCGTTGGGCCACTTCAGCACCGCGGGCAGCGTGCCGACCGACCGGACCGCCTCGGCGACCGCGACCCCGGCGAGCAACGGCAGCAGCGGCCACGTCGGCGCCGGCGTCGTCGGCCGGAGCAGCACCGACCCGAGGATGCACGCGCGCGGCGGCGCCTCCCAGCGCCGGTCCAGCCGGCCGCGCCCCGCCGCCTGCTCCTCGGCGAGCAGCACGAGACCGCCGTCCTCGCCCCGGCGCGCAGCGGCGGCCAGGTCGGCGTTCGTCGACTCGGTCCGCTCGACGACGTCGACCGCCCGCCAGACGCCCCCTCCCGCGACGGTGCCGCCGACCAGCGCACGCCGCAACCGCGACGCCGACAGCGGCGGCCGGTCGAGGTCGGACCAGGGCGACGACACGCCCCGTACGCTACGGCGCATGGACCTGCCCGACCTGCGTACGACGGCCGGCAAACTGGCCCAGCTCGACCACAAGGTCGACGAGGCGGTGCACGCCGGGTCCCAGCGGTCGATCGACGCACAGCACGCCAAAGGCAAGATGACCGCGCGCGAACGCATCGACGCGCTGCTCGACCCCGGGTCGTTCGTCGAGCTCGACGCGCTCGCCCGGCACCGCGCGCACGACTTCGGCATCGAAAAGAACCGCCCGTACGGCGACGGCGTCGTGACCGGCCACGGCACGATCGACGGCCGGCCGGTGTGCGTGTTCAGCCAGGACTTCACCGTGTTCGGCGGCAGCCTCGGCGAGGTGTTCGGCGAGAAGATCGTGAAGGTCATGGACCTCGCGCTGCGCAACGGGTGCCCGGTCATCGGCATCAACGACAGCGGCGGCGCGCGGATCCAGGAAGGCGTCGTCGCGCTCGGCCTGTACGCCGAGATCTTCTACCGCAACGTGATGGCGTCCGGCGTCGTACCGCAGATCTCGCTCGTCATGGGGCCGTGCGCGGGCGGTGCGGTCTACTCGCCCGCGATCACCGACTTCACCGTGATGGTCGACCAGACGTCGCACATGTTCATCACCGGCCCCGACGTCATCAAGACGGTCACCGGCGAGGACGTGACGTTCGAGGAGCTCGGCGGCGCGCGCACGCACAACAGCAAGTCCGGCGTCGCGCACTTCCTCGGCCAGGACGAGAAGGACGGCGTCGAGCTGACCCGCGCGCTGCTGTCGTTCCTGCCGAGCAACAACCTCGACGACGCGCCGGCGTACGACGAGGAAGACCTCGACGCGCTCGTCGACGACGCGTTCCTCGACACGTTCATCCCGGACTCGTCGAACCAGCCGTACGACATCAAGACCGTCATCGAGCATGTCGTCGACGACGCGGATTTCCTTGAAGTACATGCACTTTTCGCGCCCAACATCGTGTGCGGGTTTGCCCGGGTCGACGGCCGCAGCGTCGGCATCGTCGCGAACCAGCCGTTGCAGTTCGCCGGCACGCTTGACATCGACGCGTCGGAGAAGGCGGCGCGGTTCGTGCGCACCTGCGACGCGTTCAACGTGCCGGTGCTGACGTTCGTCGACGTACCCGGGTTCCTCCCCGGTACGACGCAGGAGTGGGGCGGCATCATCCGCCGCGGCGCGAAGCTCATCTACGCGTACGCCGAGGCGACCGTGCCGAAGGTGACGGTCATCACCCGCAAGGCGTACGGCGGCGCGTACGACGTCATGGGGTCCAAGCACCTGCGCGCCGACGTCAACCTCGCCTGGCCGACCGCCGAGATCGCGGTGATGGGGGCGCAAGGCGCGGTCAACATCCTGCACCGGCGCGAGCTGGCGGACGCGCCAGACGCCGACGCGCGGCGGGCCGAGATGGTCGCCGACTACGAGTCGCACTTCGCCAACCCGTACATCGCGGCCGAGCGCGGGTACGTCGACGCGGTGATCCGGCCGTCGGCGACCCGGCGCGAAGTCATCAGAGCGTTGCGGCTGCTGCGGAACAAGCGGGAGACGCTGCCGCCGAAGAAGCACGGGAACATCCCGCTATGACCCACCGGGAAGCGGGCGAGCTGCGGATCGTCGCCGGTGGCACGCCCACCGAGACCGAGCTCGCGGCGCTCGTCGTCGCGGTGGCCGCGTCCGCGGCGGCGCAGGCGCCGGGCGCGGAGGCCACGACTCGCGACGACCGGCGACGCGGGGGCTGGGCGGACCGGTCGGCCGGCCTCCGCCGGCCGCTGCGGGCCGGTGCCGGGGCCTGGCGGCACTCGTCCTTCTAGCCGGGAACCCGGGCAGACCGGGCCATTCCGGCGCGAACGCCTGACAGCGGCGGCGACCGTCGGCTTTCATCGTGGGAGTCCCCACCAGTGCTCGGAGGCCGTCATCAAGCTGGTCGCCGCCCTCGCGGCTCTCGCCGGAGTGCTCGCCGCGAGCAACTCAGGCGCCGCCGCGTCCGCGCAGCCGGCCCCACCCGTCCACCGCTTCGACGCGACGGCGGACGTCGACACCCTTCCGTTCGCCGCGACCTCGACTTTCGGCGCCCGTACGTCGACCGCCCCCGACTGCGGCGCGCCGTCCGCCTCCGCCGTCCCCGACGGCCAGCCGATCGTCATCTCGCTGCCGCCCGCGCGGCTGTTCACCGTCGGCGCGATCAACCCGTACGTGTGGCGGCACCCGATGGTGGCGAGCGTCGCGTGGCGGCTGCACTTCGAGGCGTTCATGTACCTGCCGCCGCTCGCCGCCCGGGCCGCGAAGGACGGGTCGACGCAGTCGCTCGCGACGATGGTCCGCCAGGTGGCCGCGTTCCACGCCGCCAACCCGGACCCCCGTACGTCGGCGTACGGCTGGGACGAGGGCACCGCGCAGCGCCGGCTCGAGGTGGAGGACTGCCTCTACGAGCTGACGCACGACGCCCGCCTCGTGCCCGGCATGGTCGCGGACGCGGCGGTGCAGCTCGGCCCGCGCTTCTACGGCCCGCCGTACTTCCCGGTGCACAACCACGGCGTCATGGCCAACCTGCGGCTGGTCCGCACCGGCGAGCTGCTCGGCCGCTCGGGCTACGTGAGCACCGGGCTCTACCGGCTCCAGCACGAGGCGCCGCTGGCGTTCTCGCCCAGCGGCACGACGTGGGAACAGTCCTCGACGTACCAGCAGGTGAACGTCTCGCTCTGGCAGTCGGTCGCCGACGAGCTGGCGCAGCACCCCGCGTACGCCACGACCGCCACCGCGATCCGGGCCGTCGCCGCGAAGGCGCTGCGCGTCCTCGGCTGGATGACCGAGCCGGACGGCGACCTCGTCCAGATCGGCGACTCGGACCGCGCCGCCGGCTCGCCGGCCGCGTCGCGGTCGGGCGCCTTCCGCGACGACCGGGCCGGCTACGCGATCGGCCGCTGGGCGGTCACCGACCCGCGCACGACGTACTACACGATCCGCTACGGGCCGCCGCGGCGGGCGCACGGCCAGGAGGACCGCGGCGGCGTCACGTGGACGACGCTCGGCACCCGGGTGCTCGTCGGGCCCGGCCGTTACGACTACAGCGGCTCCGGCTGGGACCGGTGGCGGACCGGCGCTCGCTCGCACAACGTCGCCGTCCCGGTCACCGGCACGTTCGCGCCGAAGGCACCGGCCGCGCTCGCCGGCGTCACCATCCAGGCGCCGGCCCGCGCCTACCGGGTCGTGGACTCCCTCTACGGCCGGACGCACACCCGCGACGTGAACATCTTCAACGCGACGCACCGGCTCGTCGTCCGGGACGCGTTCGCCGGCGGTACGGCGTCGCGGCAGTACTGGCACCTCGACCCGTCGTGGCGGCTGGTCAGCGCGCCCGCGAACGGCACGGTGCTCGTGTTCAGGACCGCGTCCGGGCGCAAGCTCACCATCCGCACGACCGGCCGGCTGTCGGGGGTCTACCGTGGCGCGACCCGGCCGATCGCCGGCTGGAACTTCCCCACGTACGGCGGGCGGGTGCCCGCGATCGAGATCGTGCTGCGGTCCTACGGCACGTCGATCGCGACCAGCTTCACGGTGAGCTGAGGCGCGCGCGGCTTACCGGTAGGTGTACGTGTAGTTGACGGTGCCATTCGGGGCGCCGGCGAGGTTGCAGACCTTGATCGTGACCTTGCCCTTCTTCAGGCCAGGGTCGTAGGTCTCCTCGTGCGACGTCGGGCTGTCCGAGTGGTCGATCTCGTTGCCGGCCGCGTCCAGCACGACGAGGTCCCAGTCGGTGTTGTTGGTGCCGGTCGGGTCCGGGCTGTCGAGGACGACGTGCAGCGTGCCGTTGCCCGGCAGGGTGATCGTCTTGCTGTTGGCCGACTCCGGGTTGGTGTTGTCGCAGACGTGGCCGAGCTGACCCTGCACCTCCATCGTCGGGTCCGGCACGAGGGTCGCGGAGTAGGAGCCCTTCATCGTCTTGAGCGGCGCCGGCTTCTTCTTCGCCGTCTTCGCGGCCGCGCCGGTGGCGGAGGCGGTCGCCACGGCGAGCGTGACGACGGTGAGCGCGGCGACGTACCGGCGGCGAGACATGGCTACTCCGAGGGATCGGGACGAACGGTTACCGGCAAGTTCGACGCCGCCGCCCGGAGTCCTTCCGCCGACTACGGTGCCGGCCGGAGCACTTCCGGCGTGATCGCGCCGAGGTCGCGGGCGCCCGCCAGCGCCAACGACAGGTCGAGCTCGGCCAGCAGCGACCGGAGCACGTGCGTGACGCCGGCCTGGCCGGCGATGCCGAGCCCGTACACGTACGGCCGGCCGAGCAGCACCGCCTTGGCGCCGAGCGCGAGCGCCTTGATCACGTCGGAGCCGGTGCGCACGCCCGAGTCGAGCAGCACGGTGACCCGGTCGCCGACCGCGGCGACGACCTCGGGCAGCGCGTCGAGCGACGCGATCTCGCCGTCGATCTGCCGGCCGCCGTGGTTGCTCACGACGATGCCGTCGACACCGGCGTCGGCGGCGGTGCGCGCGTCGTCCGGGTGCAGCACGCCCTTGAGGACCAGCGGGCCGTCCCACTGCTCGCGCAGCCACTCGAGGTCGGCCCACGTCTTCCCCGGGTCGCCGAACATGCCCATCCAGCGCAGCACCGAGCCGCTCGGATCCTCGTCCGGCGACTTCTCCAGCCCGGCGAGGAACGCGGGGTCCGACTCGTAGTTGGCCAGCCCCAGCCGGTGCAGGAACGGCAGGTAGCCGCGGGAGAGGTCGCGCGGCCGCCAGGCGAGGATGAACGTGTCGAGCGTGACCACGAGCGCCGAGTAGCCGGCCGCCTTCGCGCGGGCGACGAGCGACGCGGCCACCTCGCGGTCGCGCGGCCAGTAGAGCTGGAACCACTTCGGCCCCGCACCCGTCGCCGCGACGTCTTCGAGGGTGTACGACGAGACCGTCGACAGCACCATCGGCAGCCCCAGCTCGCCCGCGGCCCGGGCCACCGCGAGCTCGGCCTCCGGGTGCACGATGCCCTGCACGCCGACGGGCGCGAGCGCGACCGGCGCCGGGAACGCCGTACCGAGGATCGTCGACGACAGGTCGCGGGTCGACACGTCGCGCAGGAAGCGCGGCACGATCCGCCAGCGGTCGAACGCCGCCCGGTTGGCGCGTGCGGTCGACTCGGTGCCCGCGCTGCCCGCGACGTAGCCGAACGGCTCCGGGTCGAGCCGCTCGCGGGCGAGGTCCTCCAGCCCGGCCGGCTCGCACGGCAGCTCGGGGAACGTGCCGGCCAAGCCGTGCAGGTAGATCTCGTTCTGGTAGTTGGCGAATGGTTGGGTCACCGCGGGAGCATCGCATCCCCGCGGGGGGTCAAGGCAGGCGGAGTGCCCCCGTAGAGTGCCCTGGTGCGCAAGGTGCTGATCGCCAACCGCGGCGAGATCGCGGTGCGGGTCGCGCGGGCCTGCCGCGACGCCGGGCTCGGCAGCGTCGCGGTGTACGCCGAGCCCGACCTCGACGCGCTGCACGTGCGCATGTGCGACGAGGCGTACGCGCTCGGCGGCAGCACCCCGGCGGAGTCCTACCTCGACATCGGCAAGCTGCTCGACGTCGCGGCGCGCAGCGGCGCCGACGCGGTGCACCCCGGCTACGGCTTCCTGTCGGAGAACGCCGCGTTCGCGACCGCCGTGATCGACGCCGGTCTCGTCTGGATCGGGCCGCCGCCGGCCGCCATCGACGCGCTCGGCGACAAGGTGAAGGCCCGGCACATCGCGCAGGACGTCGGCGCGCCGCTCACGCCCGGCACGGCCGACCCGGTCGCGGGGGTCGACGAGGTGCTCGCGTTCGCCGACGAGTACGGGCTGCCGGTCGCGATCAAGGCGGCGTTCGGCGGCGGCGGCCGCGGGCTCAAGGTCGCCCGCACCCGCGAGGAGATCCCGGAGCTCTACGACAGCGCGGTGCGCGAGGCGGTCGCCGCGTTCGGCCGCGGCGAGTGCTTCGTCGAGCGCTACCTCGACCAGCCGCGGCACGTCGAGACGCAGATCCTCGCGGACAAGTTCGGCGAGGTCGTCGTCGTCGGCACCCGCGACTGCTCGCTGCAGCGCCGGCACCAGAAGGTCGTCGAGGAGGCGCCCGCGCCGTACCTCTCGGCCGAGCAGTTGCAGCAGCTGTACGACGCGTCGAAGGCGATCGCGCGAGCCGCCGGTTACGTCGGCGCGGGCACCTGCGAGTTCCTCGTCGCGCGCGACGGCACGGTGTCGTTCCTGGAGGTGAACACCCGGCTGCAGGTCGAGCACCCGGTTACCGAGGAGACCGCCGGCGTCGACCTCGTCCGCGCGCAGTTCGCGATCGCCGACGGCCAGCGGCTGCGCGGCGCCGACCCGACGCCGCGCGGCCACAGCATCGAATTCCGCATCAATGCTGAGGATCCGGGGCGTAACTTCCTGCCCGCGCCCGGCCGGATCACGTCGCTGCGCTGGCCGACCGGCCCCGGCGTCCGGGTCGACGCCGGGTACGTCGAAGGCGACACGGTGCCCGGCGCTTTCGACTCGCTGCTGGCCAAGCTGATCGTCACCGGCCAGAGCCGCGCGGAGGCGATCGAGCGGGCCCGCCGGGCGATGGCCGAGCTCGAGGTCGGCGGCATGCCGACCCTGGTGCCGTTCCACCGCGCGGTGCTCGACGACCCCGCGTTCGCGCCCGCCGACGAGACGACGCCGTTCGCCGTACACACGCGCTGGATCGAGACCGACTGGGCCGGCGGCCTGCCGCCGTACGACGCCGAGACCGCCGCCGCGGCCGAGGCCGCCGACCGGACTCGCGTCACCGTCGAGGTCGACGGGCGGCGGCTGGAGGTCGTGCTGCCCGAGGGTCTGGCGGCACCGGCCGCCGGTGCACGGACGCAGTCCCGCAAGCCGTCCGCGCGCCGGTCGTCGAGCGGCGCGGCGGCCGCGTCCGGTGACGCGCTGACCGCGCCGATGCAGGGCACGATCGTCAAGGTCGCGGTCGAGGAAGGCGGCACGGTCGAGGCGGGCGACCTCGTCGTCGTCCTCGAGGCGATGAAGATGGAGCAGCCGCTCACCGCGCACAAGTCCGGCACGGTCACCCACCTCACCGCCGAGGTCGGTGCCGCGGTCCAGTCCGGCGCGACGCTGTGCGAGATCGTCGACTGACCGCCGGCAGCATGGGCACTGGGCACCGACCGCGCATCCTGCTCGTCGCGTTCCACTTCCCGCCCGGCCGCGGCAGCGCGGTGTTCCGCAACCGCGCGTGGGCCAACCTGCTCGCCGCCGCCGGCTGGGACGTCACCGTGCTCACGACGACGCGCGAGTGGTTCCGGCAGGCGACCGGCGGCGTCGACGACGAGCTTGCGGAGACCATCGCACGGCAGGTGCGCGTCGTACGGGTGCCGTTCAGCCCGCAGCGCTACCGGCCCGACCTCGCCACCATGTCGTGGCTGCAGGCCAACTTCACCGCGACGTACAACCGGCTGACGACCGAGTGGCCGGACCGGCTGTTCCCCGAGCGGCACGCGCTCTGGTACCCCGCGGCCACCGCGGCGGGTCTCGCGCACGTCGCGCGCCGCGGCCGCCGGCCGGACCTCGTCATGGCGACCGGCAACCCGTTCGCGTCGTACGCCGTCGCCCGCGCGCTCGCACGCGTGCTGCGGGTGCCGTACGTACTCGACTTCCACGACGCGTGGACGCTGGAGCAGTACGCCGAGACCGACGCGTTCCCGCCGGGGCACCCGGCCTGGGCGTGGGAGGAGCGGGTCGTCCGCGGCGCGGCGCGGGTGCTGACGGTGAACCGGCCGTTCCGCGACTGGTACGCCGACCGCTACCCGTGGGCGGCCGACCGGATGCGCATCGCCGAGAACGGCTGGGCGACCGACGTCCTCGCGGACATGCCGCCACCGTCGCCGGCGCCGGCCGACCGGCCGCTGCGGTTCGGCTACGTCGGCACCATCCGGCACGACCTGCCGATGGAGGTGTTCGCGGCCGGCTGGCGGCAGGCCCGCGAGCGCCACCCCACGATGCGGGACGCGACGCTCACGCTCTTCGGGCACATCGGCTACTTCGCCAAGGACGCCGACCGGATCGGCGCTCGGCTTCCGGTCGACTTACCCGGGTTCGAGCTCGCGGGCCCGGTCGGCCACCTCGACCTGCCGCGCACGTTCGCGCGGCTCGACGTATTGCTCGCGCTGCTGCCGAGCACGCGCTACCTGACGTCGGCGAAGATCTACGACTACGTCGCGGCGCTGCGCCCGATCGTCGGCGTACACCACCCGCGCAACGCGACATCGGACGTCGCGACCGGCTACCCGTGGTGGTTCCCGCTCGCCGACCTCACCGCGGACGAGGTCGCGCGGGCGCTGGGCGACGCGGCGACGGCGGCGCGCACCATCCGGGCCGAGGAGGTCGAGGCCGCGCGCGCGGTCGCGGCCCGGCACACCTGGGAGGCGCACCTCGGCCCCGCGATCGACGAGCTCGGCGAGCTGGTGGGCCGCGATGGTTGAGCATGCCGTCGTCGTGGCGCTGACCCGGACCCGCCGCGACGTGCTCGTCGAGGCGGCGGCGCACGTACTCGCGGGCGGCGGCGGCGTGACGTTCGTGGTCGGCGCGCGCGGCCCGTGGGAGCCGCTGCCCGACGGCGTCCGCGTCGTCGAGCTGCTCCCGTTGGAAGACAAGCACTGGCCGACGCCGTGGCTGTTCGCCGACGTCCAGCCGTGGCGGGTGCCGCTCGACCGCGCGCTCGCCCGCGGCTACGACGGCCTTGGCCGCCGGCTCGCGTCGGTCGCGCCGGGACTCGGCACCCGGGTCCGGCAAGCCGGCTGGCGGCACGCCGTACCGGCGAAGCAGGGCCGGCCGGGGCGCCGGCGCGACTGGCTCGACTCGCCGGCCGCGGCCGAGCTGCGGCCTTGGCTGCTGTGGCGGGCGCTGCGCGCCGACCGTACGGCGCTGGCGTCGTTGGCGAACGCCGACCTCGTCGTATGGGGCGACCAGCAGTCGTGGCCGGTCGCCTGGCACGTCGCACGGCGTGCGCCGGGCGCGCGGGTCGTCGGGTTCTTCGACGCGAAGCGCGCCGTCGGCCTCGGTGCGCATCCGTGGGCGGAGGAGGTCTAGGAGCGGCGGCCCATGAAGCCGCCGTTCGTCATCGTCACGACGTGGCGGGTCGACCCGACGATGATCGTGATGATCGTGTGGCCGGTGGTGTCGTGCGTCACCTGCGCGCCGGCCGGCGTGCCGTGCGGCGCCGGCACGAGGATCGAGAAGATGCCCGCCGCCGAGGCCGACCGGCCCATGGTCACGACCGGCGCCTTCAGCCGCTGGCCGTTCGCGTGCGACACCCAGCCTAGGTACGACGGGCTGGTCCGGCCGGTCACGACCCCGGTCGCCCCCGCCGGCAAGGCTGCACCGGAGAGCGACACCTGGATCAGGTAGAGGTCGACCTTGCCGTCGGGCGTCGTCGTGACCGCGGTGCTGCGGGTGAGCTTGTCGATCTTCATGCCCGCGGGCAGGTGCCACAGCTGCTGGATGAGACCGACGTTGGGCCGCGAGGCGTGGTCGTAGACGACCGCGAACGGCGTGTCGAGGCTCACCAGGACGTTGCGCGTCCGGGTGCGGCCGGCGTACGCGGTGTCGGTGAACTGGTAGTACTGCCACGCCGAGCTGGTCAGCGTCGAGGCCGACAGCTTCGTCGGGGCGTACTTGTTGAACGCGACGCCGGGCATCGCGAGGACGCTGTGCGCCATCGGCGAGACGAGGTAGCTGCGGTACGCGTCGGCGACGTAGCCGTCGTGACCCGAGTCGACGATGAGCTCTTCGCCGTACGCCGACATCGTCAGCTGCTGGTGGTCCTGGTGGCCGTGGAACGCCCAGCCCGGGCCGAACCGCAGGCTGTAGTAGGCCTGGTCCCGGAACGGGTCCCAGCTACTGCGGCCGAACGCGTACCCGGCCTTGCTGTAGAGCATCGTCAGCGCATCCGGGTGCGTACCCGACGCGCCGCCGGTGGCGGCCCACTCGCTCGAGGTGCCGACCGCGTCGGCGACCTTCGGCGGCGAGGTACGGAACGTGTCGCCGAGCTCGCTGATGACGCTGTTGGGCTCGGTCGACCAGGCGAGGAAGTCGAGCAGCTTCGACCGCTGGCTCTGGATCACGGTCGTGTTCGACTGGCCGAGACACTCGTTGATCTTGTCGGCGGCGACGCCGAGGCGGGCCCAGACGTACGGGCCGTAGCCGGGCGCCTGCTCGCCGACCGCGCCCTGGCTGTCGATCGTCGTGGTGGCCATCGAGATGAGCCGGTCCCGCGCATGGTCCGCCCACGTCGCGTTGCCGACGACGCAGCCGGCAGCGAGCAGGCCGATGTTGAAGTCGATGCCCTGGTTCCAGTCGCCCGGGTCGTGCGCGGAGTTGCCGAGCCAGCCGCCCATCGTCGTCAGCGTGCCGACGCCGTAGGGGCTGTCGAGGCTGTTCAGGCACGAGTACACGGTGGCGCGCTGGCCGGCGTACATGCCGGTCCACGCGACCGCGCCGGCCGGGCCACCGCCGGGCGGGTTGTGCGCGGCGAAGTCGCTGGCGATCTGCTCGGCGCGGACGAGGTAGTTGTCGTGCTGGCCGGGTCGGGCGACGTACCACTTGGTGAGCAGCTCGACCCACTTCAAGCTGGTGTAGTACATCTGCCAGCTCGCGCTCTTGTACGGGTTGAGCGCCCAGTTCCAGGTAGGTCCGGTGCCGATGTGCACCTCGCCGTACCCGGGGATCGTGAGGTAGCCGGCCATGAGCCGGTCGGCGTTCACCTCGGTGCCGGTCGACAGGCCGTTCGCGGGCAGGCAGCTGAACGGGCCGAGCGGCGCGGCGTGCGCCACCGTGGCGCCGACTCCCAGCTGGACGACCGAACCGAGGGTTGCTACCGCTACGACCGAGGCAAGGCGACTACGCCAACCGAATACGCGCACGACGGGTGCATCGGCGCCCCGGAGGCTCGGGTTCAGCGCCGGGAAGAAAACCAACCCGGTCGGGTGAGGCCAAATGCGGATCAGTCGGGCGGGTGGGTCATCAGCTGGCGGGCCGCCTCGACCAGGCTGCCGGACAGCGAGGGGTAGATCGAGAACGTGTGCGCGAGCTGGTCGACGGTGAGCCCGTGCTCGACCGCCATCGACACCGGCAGGATCAGCTCGCTCGCCCGCGGGGCGACGACGACGCCGCCGAGGATCGTGCCGACGCCGGGGCGCGCGTACAGCTTCACGAACCCGTCGAGTACGCCCTGCATCTTCGCCCGCGCGTTGGTCGCGAGCGGGAGCTTGATCTCCTGTACGCCGCCGCGCTCGCTCTCGACGGTCGCGGCGCCGACGCCGACGGTGGCGATCTCGGGGTCGGTGAAGACGTTGGCGGCGACGTGCGACCGCCGTAACGGCGCGACCGCCTCGCCGAGCGCGTGCCACATCGCGATCCGGCCCTGCATCGCGGCGACGGACGCGAGCGGCAGTACGCCGGTGCAGTCGCCCGCGGCGTACACGGCCGGCACCGTGGTCCGGGAGACGCCGTCGACGCGGATGTAGCCGCCCTCGTCGACCGTCACGCCCGCGGTCTCGAGGCCGATGTCGTGCGTGTTGGGGATCGAGCCGACCGCGACCAGGCAGTGCGAGCCTTCGACCGTACGGCCGTCGACGAGGGAGACGACGATGCCGTCGCCGGCGCGGCTGACGCTCGCGGCGCGGGCCTGCTTGACGATGCGCATGCCGCGGCGGGTGAGGACGTCTTCGAGCAGCAGCGCGGCGTCGGCGTCCTCGCTCGGCATGACCCGGTCGCGGGAAGAGACGAGCGTGACGTTGGAACCGAGGGCGGCGTACCCGCTGGCGAACTCGGCGCCGGTCACGCCGGAGCCGACGACGACGAGGTCGGTCGGCAGCTCGCGCAGGTCGTAGAGCTGCTGCCACGACAGGATGCGCTCGCCGTCAGGCTCGGAGCCCGGCAGCGACCTCGGCGCGGAGCCGGTCGCGATCAGGACGACGTCGGCGCCGATGCCCTGCTCGCCCTCCTCGGTGCGGACGACGATCCGGTTGGGCCCGACCAGGCGGCCGGTGCCGCGGACGATCTCGACGCCTTCGCGGGCGAGCCGCCGCTCGATGTCGACCGACTGGGCGAGAGCGAGGGCGCGCACCCGGGCGTTGACGACGGCGAGGTCGACGGTGACCTGCTGCTCGGCCTGGTCGCCGGAGCGCAGCCGCACGCCCAACGGTTCGCTGCACGCGAACGTCGTCATGGTCTCGCTGGTCGCGATGAGCGTCTTGGAGGGCACGCAGTCGGCGAGCACGCAGGCCCCGCCGATGCCGTCGCGATCGACCACGACGACGTCGGCGCCGAGCTGCGCAGCGACCAGGGCGGCCTCGTAGCCGCCGGGCCCGCCACCGAGTACCGCGATGCGCGTCACCCCACCATTGTTCCCGGTTCGTTACGCTGCCGGGACGTGAGCCTCTATGCGGCCTATGGCAGCAACATGGACCCGCAGCAGATGCACCTGCGTTGCCCGCACTCGCCGGTGCGCGGGACCGGCTGGCTGGAGGGCTGGCGGCTGACGTTCGGCGGCGAGGACGTGGGCTGGGAAGGCTCGCTCGCGACGCTGGTCGAGGACGCCGGCAGCCGGGTCTTCGTGGCGCTCTACGACATCACCAGCGCGGACGAGGCCCACCTCGACGAGTGGGAAGGCGCGGACATCGGGCTGTACCGCAAGATCCGGCTGCGCGTGCAGGCGCTCGAAGGCGAGGTGCTCGCGTGGCTCTACGTGCTGGACGCGTACGAGGGCGGGCTGCCGTCGGCGCGCTACCTCGGCATCCTCGCCGACGCGGCCGAGGCGGCCGGCGCCCCGGCGGACTACCTCGTAGAGCTGCGCGCCCGCCCCTGCCGCGGCGTCGGCGACTGACCGGCTGCCGACTTGGCCGGCCCCCGGCGTAGCCGGCCCCCGGCGTAGCCGGCCGCCGACTGGCCGGCCGACGCGCGGCCGTCACGCACCGTCACCCCGCAGTACCCCCCTCTCCGCGCACTAAGCCCCCCAGCGCTTGAGTCAAGCCGCGGATGGGTTGGTCTCAAGCCTCCCCGGTGTTGAGTCAAGCTCTCCGTGGCTTAGTCGTCGGAGAGGGGGTGCCCTCCGCGGTCACTCAGGGTTACGTCGCGGGACTCGCCGGGCCGGGCCAACGTCAAGCGTGGCCGAGAAACGGCGCCAGCACTGCCGCGCTGCGCCGGCCGTCGTGCCACTCGCGGACGAACGCCGGCCCGCGGGCCGCGACCGACCGCGCCCAGTCGCGCTCGGACACGACCCGGCGCAGCACGTCCGCGAGGGTGTCCGGCGTCGCCTCCAGCGTCGGGATCTCGGCTGGCACGCGCGCCCGTACCCGCTCGTGGATGTGCGAGATGCTCACCCGCCCGGTCGCCATCGCCTCGCAGGTGAGTACGCCGTAGTTCCCGATGCCGAAATGGTCGAGTACGACGTCCGCGTCGCGGATGAGCGCCGGCACCGACGCGGCCGGCACGCCCTCGATCCGCCGGTACGTGATCAGGCCGTCGGCCTCCAGCCGGGCCAAGACCGGCTCGATCAACTCTGTGCCCTTCAGCGCCCGGTGCGACGGCGCGTGCACGACCACCGGCCGGTCCCGCCGTAACGGCTCCTCCCCGGGCGTCCAGACGGAGCCGTCGACCACGACCGGCAGCCACGTCGCGCCCGGTACGTCGTCGAGGAGGTCCGGCGTCGAGACGTACGTCGGCCCGTCGAACTCCGCCACCAACGGCGCGAGCGCGTCGACCTGGCGCTGCAGCCGCGCCGTCAGCGGGTCCTTCGGGTCGCGGAACGGCGACCAGTCGTATCGCTGCGCGTGCAGCCGCGGGTCGCGGATCTCCGAGCCGTGGAACACCAGCCCGACCGCGAGCCCGGCCGCGCGCATCCGGGCGGCGTCGGCGGCGAACGTATGGCCGTTCAGCGTCCCGGCCACCGGCCGGCCCGCCTCGATCAGAAGGTGCGTCAGCTCCGACCGGACGTGCAGCTCGAACTCGGTCTGCCAGCGGGCGTCCCGGGCGAACGCGTCCGCCGGCAGCGCGACGTCTACGGGAAACGCGAGGGTCGGATGCGGTACGGCGAACACCTCGACCTCGACGCCGGGCAGCTCACGCAGCACTGCGCGCGACCACGCCCAACCCTGCCCGGCCATGTTCGCCGGCCCGATGCCGAGGACGGTCCCGCCCACCGCGAGGCCGTGGCCCGGGTCGGGACCCGTGCCCGACTCGCGCACCCGCAGCGTCGTACGCAGCTTGAGCCCTGCGGCGCGCGCGGCCCGCGCCATCTCCGCACCGACCGCGACGACGACGACCGGCGGCAGTGCGGCAGGCAGCACCGCAGGCAGAACCTCCGGTAGCAGCGCGGCCCAGCGCGCCGACCGGCGGCGCCCGCGAAAGCGCGACCGGACCAACCGGTGCCGCAGGCTGCGCAGTCGCGGGAACCGCCGTACGCCGCCGGGCGGCGGCGACGGCGGCGGCACCCGCAGCCGGACCACCTCGATTCCGTCGACGACGGCACGCTTGGCACCGCCCGGCACCGGGCCGACGACGGTGACCGCGGCTCCGGTCGACGCGGTGGCCGTCGCGTACGCCGCCGCCCGCGGGTCACGGCCGACCTGGGTGCCGGTCAGGACGACGACGCGCCCCCCCATCAGCGCTCCCGCCATCAGACCGACACGAGCGTCCGGAGTTCGCGCTCGAACGGCTCGAGTTGCGCCTCGCGCGTGTACGCCGCGGCGTACGCGCGGCACGCGGCGGAGTCTTCCGGCGTCGCCACCCGCGCCGCGTCGGCGGCCTTCACCAATGCGTCGCGGATCGCGCCGGCGGACAGGTCGGCGCACGGGAACCACATCGGGTAGCCGCGCAGCACGTCACTCGCCGCCGCTTCCGGCACGTGCACCGACACGATCGGCTTGCCGGTCGCCATGTACTCGTAGACCTTGCCCGACGTCACGTACTTCGAGCCCGCGAGAGCGAGCAGCAGGACGTCGAGCGAGTCGTACGCCGCCGCGACCTCCGTCTTCGCGACCGGTCCCTGGTAGCTCACGCCGATGCCTTCGTCGATCGGCAGCGTCGCGCGCAGGATCGCCGACGACGTGTTGAAGTAGCCGAGGTGGCCGAACAGCCGCACGCCCGCATCGGCGAGTACCGGCTCCTGTCGGGCCAGCCGCCAGCCGGCGAAGAACTCCGCCAGCGGCACGCGTTCTGTCATCGTGCCGAGGTAGCCGAACTGCAGCGGACGGTCGTGATGTGGTTGCAACGCAAGGACATCGCCGAGCAGGGTCGGCTCCCAGCCGTTCTCGACGACGAGCATCCGGTCGGCTGCCTCGGGGTAGCGGCGCATGTGCCACTCGCGCAGCGGCTCGTTGACGAACGTCGCCCGGCTCGCGCCGTCGAGGACCCGCTTCTCCCAACCCCACGCCGGGTGGCCGTCCGGGTACGCCGGCGCGTCCTCGTACAGGTTGAGCGTCCACGAGTCGCGGTAGTCGACGACGTACGGCAGCGCGGCGTCCTGCCGCAGGTGCCACGCCACGGCGAACGCGGCGTGCGGGTTGCCGGTAGCTAGGCACAGGTCGAACGGCGTCGCGGCGTGCAGCTCGCGCGCGCGTGCAACCGCGGGCTTGATCCAGGTCGCGTACGGCTCCGGGAAGTCGCGCTGCTCGCGCCGCTGGTGCAGCTTCTCCGCGACGATCGGGAAGTTCCCGCGCAGCCAGCTGTAGCGACGCAGGCTCGGCTCGAACCGCCAGCCCGGGTAGCGCACCCGCTCGACCGCGACCCGCGGGTCCACCCGCTCCGACAGCGACGGGTCCCAGGACTGCACGTAGTCGCGGAAGTACTCCTCGTTGATCGTGAGCACCGTGACGTCCCAGCCGCGCGCCGCGAAATGGTTCGCGGTCGCGAGCGAGCGGTGCACGCCGCTGGCCCGGGTCGGCGGGAAGTAGAACGCGATGTAGAGCAGCCGCGGCGCGCGGCTCATCGTTCGCCCATCATCGAGACGCGGGCGCCTCGCCCGCGCCCAGACCCCCGGCACCCAGCACGATCCGCCGTACGCCGGCCCACGCCGACGGGTCGGTCACCCGGCGGCCGTCGACGACCGCGGCGACGCCGGGGAAGTCGGCGGCGCCGAGCGACGCGTACTCCGCGTGGTCGGACTGCACGACGACGCCGTCGACCGCGCCGCCGATTGAGTACGGCGTGAAGCCCATCGCGGTCAGCTCGTCGTCGGTGTACATCGGGTCGTGTACGACGACCTCGGCGCCCGCGTCGCGCAGCGCCGCGACCGTCGGGAAGACGCCGGAGAACGCGGTCTCTTTGACCCCGCCGCGGTAGGCGACGCCGAGCACCGCGACCCGCTTGCCGGACAGGCCGCCGAGCGCGTCGGAAAGAACCGAGACGGCGTACGACGGCATCTGCACGTTGGCCGCGCGCGCGGCCGCGACGACGGTCGCGTCGGGGTCGTTGAAGAGGTAGAACCGCGGGTACACCGGGATGCAGTGGCCGCCCACGGCGATGCCGGGCGAGTGGATGTGGCTGAACGGCTGCGAGTTCGACGCCTTGATGACGGCGTGCACGTCGATACCGGCCCGGTCGGCGAAGCGGGCGAACTGGTTGGCGAGCGCGATGTTCACGTCGCGGTACGTCGTCTCGGCGAGCTTCGCCAGCTCGGCCGCCTCGGCGCTGCCGAGATCCCAGACCCCGTTGGGCCGGTCGAGGTCGGGCCGGTCGTCGAAGTCGAGCATCGATTCGTAGAACTCGACCGCGCGCTTCGCGCTCTCGGGGTCGGTGCCGCCGACGAGCTTCGGGTAGCGGCGCAGGTCGGCGAACACCCGGCCGGTGAACACCCGCTCCGGGCTGTGGCACAGGAACAGGTCGACGCCGAGGGTGAGCCCGGAGCCCTCCTCGAGCATCGGGCCGAACCGCTCGCGGGTGGTGTGCACCGGCAGCGTCGTCTCGTAGCTCACCAGCGCGCCCGGGCGCAGGCCCTTCGCGACCGCGCGGGTCGCCGCGTCCATCGCGCCGAAGTCGGGTCGCGACTCCTCGTCGACGACCAGCGGTACGACGAGCACGACCGTGTCGCTGTCGGCGACCGCGGCGGTCGTGTCGGTGGTCGCGGTCAGCCGGCCGGCCGCGACGACCTCGGCGAGCTTCGTGTCGAGGTCGGTCTCGCCGGGGAACGGCGGCACGCCGTCGTTGACGAGGCGGACGACCTCGGCGTTGACGTCGGCGCCGTAGACCTGGTGGCCCTTCGACGCGATCTGCACGGCCAGCGGCAGACCGATCTTCCCGAGCGCGACAACAGTGACTGCCACGGGCGAGGCCACTCTCCTTAGTCTGTGGGGGCCAGAGTCTGCGGGGGCGAAGCCCGCACCATCGTAGTTGGGAGCGCCTGCGTGCCATTCGACGTCCTCGTCGTCACCCCGTGGTACCCGACCGCCGAACGCCGCTTCTACGGCGGGTTCGTCACGGGCTGGGTGAACGCGCTCCGGCTCGCCGGCGCCAGCCCGCGGGTGCTGCACCTCGACAACGTCCCGGGCGCGGCCGCGGTCGAGGTCACCGAGTCGACGACCGTCGGCGGCGCGCCGTTCACCCACGTCGTCGTCCCGCAGCCGGCCGGCGCGAGCCGGGCCGACATGGCGCGGGTGCAGGCCGACGCGCTGCGCGAGCTGTGGCCGCAGCGCTGGGCCGGTGTGAAGACCGTGCACGGGCACGTCGGAATGCCGACCGGCTGGGCGCTCGCGACGACGCTGCCGGCCGACGTGAAGCTCGTGCTGACCGAGCATGCGTCGTACCTCAACCAGATCTTCCGGCTCCCCGAGACGGCCGTGATGTACGCCGACGCGGTCCGGCGCGCGGACGCCGTACTCGCGGTCAGCGAGCGGATGGCCGAGACGCTGCGCAAGGCGATGCCCGAGCAGGCCGGCCGCATCGGCGCGCTCGGCAACCCGGTCGCGTTCGACCGGCTTCCCCTCCTCGGCGAGCGCCAGCCAGGCCTCCGCCGGTGGCTCTACCTCGGCAACCTGCTCGAGGCGAAGGGCGTGCTGCGCGTCGTCGAGGCGTTCGCGAAGGCGGTCGAGTCGCCGGCCGGCGGCGACGCGATGACGTTGACGATGGTCGGCGACGGCGCGATGCGCGACCCGCTGCTCGAGCGCGCGGCGGCACTCGGCGTCGCGGACAAGGTGACCGTGCGCCCCGGCGTACCCCCCGAAGAAGTCCCCGAGATCTATGCAGCCCACGACGTGCTCGTGCACCTGTCGTCGTTCGAGACGTTCGGGATGACGGTCGTCGAAGCGGTCGCGTCCGGGCTGCCGGTGATCGTGACGAAGTGTGGCGGGCCGGAGGACACGGTGCTGCACGCGACCGACCTCGGCGCCGCGGCACTCGTCGACGTCACGAACGACCCGGCGCCGGTCGTCGATGCGTGGCGGCGGCTCGCGGGCCGCAACGGCAGCGTGGACTGGCACACGGTGCGCACTTTGTTGGAGCACCGGTTCGCGCCGCGCCAGGTCGGCGCGGCGCTGCTCGGCCATCTCGGTGTCGCGCCGGACGAGCTGGCGAGCGTGCCGCTGTCGGTCAAGGTGCTCACGCTCGACCACGGCACGGCGCGCCAAGCCGCGCCGACCGCCGCACTCGCCGCCGACCTCGGCCTGCGTGTGTCAGTGGCGACGCTGCCGCAGGGGGCCGGGGTACGGCGGCTGCCCGCGCGGCTGCGGTTCGGTCGCGACCCGCGCGCCCTCGCGTCGGCGGCCCGCGCCGCCGTGCTCGCGGAGCCGGTCGACCTCGTCGTGGTCGACCAGTACGTCGGCGCTGCGCTGGTCGGCCGTAACGACGGGCTGCCGCCGGTCGTATCGATGAACAACCGGGCCCGGCTCTGGCAGGCGATCGCCGGCGCCGTCGCGCGCGACCGGACTCTCGAGACGGTGGCCTAAATGAAGGTGGCCCAATGAAGGTCGTCAGCATCGTCGGCGCGCGGCCGCAGTTCGTGAAGCTGGCGCCGGTCGCGGCCGCGCTGTCGGCGAGCGGCGACACGCACGTCATCGTGCACACCGGCCAGCACTACGACGAGCGCATGTCCGACGTGTTCTTCGAAGACCTGCGGATCCCGCAGCCGGACGTGCATCTCGGCGTCGGCTCCGGCAGTCACGGCGCGCAGACCGGCGCGATGCTCGGGGCGATGGACGCCGTGCTCGACGAGCACCGGCCCGACTGGGTCCTCGTCTACGGCGACACCAACTCCACGCTCGCCGGCGCCGTCTCCGCCGTGAAGATGCATCTGCCGGTCGCGCATCTCGAAGCCGGGCTCCGCTCGTTCAACCGGCGGATGCCCGAGGAGCACAACCGGGTGCTCACGGACCACGCTGCCGACCTCTGCCTCGCCCCGACGGATGCGGCGATGCGCCACCTCGCCGACGAGGGGCTCGGCCCGCGGGCGGTCCTCGTCGGTGACGTCATGACCGACATCTGCCTGATGGTGCGCGACCGCGTGAGTGATGACCCGCCGCCGCTGCCGGCCGGCTTCACCGCGGGCGGCTACGTCGTCGCGACGATTCATCGCGCG
>JAVEEI010000074.1 GCA_030840525.1 Frankiaceae bacterium | reverse complement strand
CTATACGTCGGTGTCATCACCCTGACCACCGGGGCGTTTCACCTCTCCTCGCCGCTCGCGGTCGCGGCGTCCACCCTGGCGGCCGCTGCGATCTTCACGCCGCTGCGGAAGCGGACGCAACACGTTGTCGACCGCCGCTTCAACCGGGCTCGCTACGACGCCGATGACACGGTGGCAGCGTTCGCTCAGCAACTGCGGGTGGCGGTGGACCTGGACAGTGTGCGTCTGGACCTTTTCGCGGTCGTACAACGCACGCTTGAACCCAGCTATCTGTCGGTGTGGCTGCCCCACGCGGAACCGCCCGCCACGCCAAGAGTCGGCGCCTGATGACACAACAAGCGAGCGCTCGTCGTAGCAGTGCCGCGGCTGGGATCGCTCGGCCCTCGGCGGCGCTGGTCGTCTGGGTGGCCGGCGGCCTGCTCGGTCTGCAACTTGCGCTGGCAGTAGTGCTCAGCATCCTGACCCGTGACCCTTGGCCGAGCGACGACGGCCTTGTCATCGGGGTCGCCGTGGTCTTCGCGGTCGAGGGCTTGGTCATCGCCAAGCGTCAGCCCCGAAACCCGATCGGCTGGGCGCTCCTGTTCGTCGGGATCCTCGTCCTTGGTGACACCTGCGCGAAGCTTTGGCTCGTCCTGGACTATCGACTCCGCCAAGGCCAACTGCCGCTCGGTATCGCAACGGTGCACTGGCGAATTGGCTATGTCTTGATGCCGCTGCTGTTCGGGCTTCCCGTTGTGCTGCTCTTCCCCGACGGCCAACTGTCTCCGCGGTGGCGCCGCTTGCTCCGGATCTACCTGGTCGTCGCCGCCAGCTTCTCGTTGGCGCAATTCGTCGGGCAAGGACTGCCGGCGGCCAACCGGATCATCGTGAACCTCCGCGGAGTGCCCACCAACATCACCACGTCGACGGTCGCGGGAGCGGCCTGGCTCGCCTCCCCCTTCTTCCTCGGCTGCTGGGTCGCGTTTGCCGTCCACCAGATCGGTCGATGGCGGCACGCCAACGGTGTGCAACGCGCGCAGTTGAAGTGGCTGGCCGTGGGTGCCTCGATGTGCGTCATCTCGTCGGTCTCGATCGTGGCTGGAGGAGACCCCACCACCGGCACCGGCCGGGCCATCGCCGACGTGTCAACGCTCGGGATCGCGGCGCTGCCGCTGAGCATCGGGATCGGGATCCTCCGCTACCGGCTCTACGAGATCGACCGACTGGTCAGCCGCACGTTGTCCTACGCCCTGGTCACGGGACTGCTGGTCGGCATCTACATCGGCATGGTCACGCTGACCACCAGGGTGTTGCCCTTCTCGTCCCCGCTTGCCGTTGCCAGCGCGACTCTGGTGGCCGCCGCACTGTTCACCCCGATGCGCACCCGCATCCAGCGGCAGGTGGATCGCCGGTTCAACCGCGCTCGTTACGACGCGGAGACGACCGTCACCGCGTTCAGTTCTGGCCTGCGGCAAACCACCGACCTCGACCTCGTGCAGCGTCAACTCGTCGACGTCATCGTGCGAGCGGTCCAGCCGGCTCACGTCACCGTGTGGATCCGCCCACGAACCTGAGCCCGGTCAGACGTGCCGGAGCGGGCTGACCCACAGCGAGACGTGGGTCGGTTCGATCGCCGAGTGAACCGCAAGAACAAGCTCGCGACGAACCGCGTCGAGGTCGGTCGTCGCCTGCAGCCGCGACGCGAATGCGGTCACGGTGGCCTGGGCGTCGTACCGCGCCCGGTTGAATCGGCGGTCAACGAGACGCTGTACACGTCGTCGCACCGGGGTGAACAGCGCGACTGCGGCGAAGGTGGAAGCCGCGACCCCGACGGGTGAGGAGAACGGCAGCAAGCCGGTGGTAAAAGCAACCATGCCGACATATACGCCGATGAGCAGCCCGGTGACGATCGCGTAGGACAACGTCCGGCTGATCAGCCGGTCGACGTCGTACAGCCGGTATTTCAGGATCGCGACGCCCATACTGGCGGGCAGCGCGAGAACTCCCAGAAGCCCGACGCTGTCGACGACCTGCCAGACCGTGCTGGTGGCGCCGCTCAGGCCGGCGAGGTCGACCATCCCGACAACGCAAAGCCCGGCACCGGCCATCAGCCACTTCAACTGCTGCCGCCGCTCCTGCGAGGCGTGCCGATAGCTCAGGGCCTGGCGCAGCACCCAGGACAACGCGATCGCCGCGTAGAGCAACAGGTACACGTTTCCGAGCGTCGCCTCCCAGCCGGTCGAGCCGGAACCGCCGAGCCGCGTGAGCTCGCCCGCGGAGTCGACCCGGGGATGACGATCGGTGAATGACGCGAGGTCCAGCACGAAGTTGTCGACGACGAAGGCCACCATCAGCGTGAGGTACGCCCACAACGACCACCGCCAGCGGCCGGTCGGCAGCCGACCGTCGGGAAAGAACAAGATCGGAAGCGGTAGCAACGCGACCAGCGGGATCCAGCCCGGGGCGAGGAAGAGCGCGAGCCGGACCAGCGGAAGGCCGTGATGGCCTTGCCTGAAGTGCAGCACCGAATACTCGGCCGCGTCGGAGGACACGACCAGGCACAACGCCAACCCAAGCAGTAGCCAGCCGATGATGTTGCGGGGTTGTCGGCGAGCGACGATGAGCCCGACGACCGCAAACGGAAGTGCCAGGATGGCGTCGATACCGCCGTTCGACGCCGCCGTCAACGGGATCGCCGCGGCATAGAGCAGCGACAGGATCAGGCCGACAACCGTGACGGTTCTGGCTGAGGCCAGCCTCGTCAGCGTCGCGCGAGCAACCGTCAAAGGCCACCTGCTCTCACTACCCGACGGGCCGAACCACCCCGAATCTAGTGCTCGAGCGTTCCCGCAGCGTTACGAACCATCGGCCAGACCGATAGGTGTGATCCGCGTGCGCCGACTCGGTCGCCCCCTGGTGGCCCCGAAGTCGTGAACGTCCACGGACTGCCAGTCGGCGCCAGGCACTGAGCGGAATCCGCGACGCGCGTACGTGCTCGTCGACACGACGCGGCAATCCCTACCCGGGATGGACCGACGAGATCTGTTGGGCGACTGTGACGCGGTGCCACCGCTTGCCGCCGGGCGCCGCGACCCCTTCTTGGTTGAGAGCCGCGGCGATGCTCGCCGGGGATGCGCCTTCGCGGTGCATCGTGAGGATCCTCGCCCGGACGACGGGTGACGTTTCGGCAGGGCTCGATCGGGGGTGCGTCCTGAGCCGGGCGCGCGGTACGGCGTCCCGCTCGATCTCGGCGATGGATGCGACGAACTTGTCGGCGGGCAGCGCGGGGCGCCACACGTAACCCTGTCCGTAGTCGCAACCCAGGCGTCGCAGCGAGTGCAGCTGGTCGAGCGTTTCGATTCCTTCCGCGACGATGCGCAGGTTGAGCGTCGCGGCGAGGTTGATGAGAGTTGTGACGATGGCGGTGTCGTCGTAGTTCTTGTCCAGGCCGGTGATGAAGGTCCGGTCGATCTTCATCGCGTGTACCGGCAGGTCTCGTAGGTAGACGATCGAGGAGTAGCCGGTGCCGAAGTCGTCGAGCGAGATGCGCACGCCGAGTTCGACGAGTCGGTGCAGGAGCTGTGCGGCGGCGTCGATGTCGGCGAAGACAGCGGTCTCGGTCACCTCTAGCCAAAGTCGCTCAGGTCGTAGCCCCGATGTCGCCAGGGCTTCTTTGACGGCGGTGACCAGACCGTCGGTCAGTTGCCGTGCCGAGAGGTTGACGCTGACGTTCTGCTGTCCTGGCCATCGTGCGGCGTCCCGGCAGGCCTGACGCAGCGCCCAAGTGCCGAGGTCATGAATGAGTCCGGCTTCTTCAGCAAGCCCGACGAACACGCTGGGTGGCACGTCGCCGTGTCCTGGCCGGTTCCATCTCATGAGTGCCTCGGCGCCGATCACCTCGTTGGTGCCGAGCCGGACGATGGGCTGGTGGTGAAGCTGCAGGGAGCCCGTGTCGATCGCTTCGCGCAAGTCGGCCAGCATCTCCAGGGCAGCGCGGTGGTCGCGGGGTGCGGCGGCGTTGAACAGGACGGCTGCACCCCCGCCTTGTCGCTTCGCGGCATGCAGCGCCGCGTCGACGGCGGAGGTGACGGCGTAGGCGGGAACGTCGCTGGTCGAGGCGGCACCGACACTGATGCCGGGCCATACCGGTGCGCCGTCCACGTCCATCGCTCCGCGAACGGCGGCAGCGAGGTCGCGGGCCAACTGTTCGGCCTGGAATGCTTCGGCGTCGCCGGCGAGGACAACGAACTGGTCACCGCTCACGCGGGCGACGCAGTCACCCGGCCGGGCCGCGTCTGACAAGCGTCGGGCGATCTCGCGGACCACCTGATCGCCACCGGCAGCTCCGAGTGCGTCGTTGATGAGTTTCAGCCCGTCGATGTCGCACAGCAGGTAGGCGAAGTGCTCCCCCGAACCTTGGTGGCGCTCGATGGCTTCCTTGAGCTGCACTTCGAAGAGCGCACGGTTGGGCAAACCCGTTAGTGCGTCGTAGAGCTGCTGGCGCTGCAAGGCCTCTTCGTAGGCCTTTCGGTCTGTGATGTCGGCGACGAACGCGATCGCGCCCCCATCGGGAAGCGCCTTGGTGAAGCCCGGAGGCAGCGGCGCCGCAGACACCGACACCCACATGGCTGACCTGCGCTGAGGGCGGATCTCGAGTTCGTACGTTTCGCCGGCACCGCCACGATGTCGTACGAGCCGCTGACGAATCTCGTTGGCGAGCTCAGGGTCGACGAGGTCCTCGATCGGGTGGGCGAGTAGTACGTCGACGGGCACGCGCAGCATCTCGGCCAACCGCCTGTTCGCGAACGCGGTCCGCCCATTGCCGTCGAGAACCCAGACGCCTTCGTGCGCGGACTCGAGGACGGCGCGGAGGAACTGTTCGCGGGTGTGCAGGCTGTCTTGGAGCTCGCGCCTCTCGGTGATGTCGAAGATGCTCAGGATCAACCCGTTTACGGCGGTGTGCTCAAGCGCGTTCGTAAGGCGCAGCTCGCACGACCGCCAGCCGCCCGCGGCGTCACGGATGCGCGCCTCGGTGTGAGACTCGGCGCCCGCGACGGCAGCGGCTTCGGCGACGGCGGTCGTGACACCACCGCGATCTTCGGGGTGTACGGAGTCGACGAAGACGGTTCCGACGATCTGCGCCTCGTCGATGCCGAGCCACGACGTCAGTCCGGTGCTGGACCACTGGACGGTGCCGCCGGAGTCGCACACGAGGGTGGCGGTGAGCGTCTCCGCAAGCACAGCGCGGTAGAACGCTGCCGCCGGATCCTTCGGCGGTGGCTCGCCTGACACGCAGGAACCCACCTCTCTGATCGATGACGGCCGTCCGACGAGGGCTCCGGGCATACCGAAGCGCCTCGTGCGTCGTGCGTCGCGCCTGCACTTAACTGTCAGCGCGGACGGCACAAAAGAACATGGACGGAGCGTCCTGTCCGTGCTCATTCACCTGAGCGTCGGGCGGCGACGGTCAGCTCGCTTTGCGGCCTAGTACGTCGAGCAGCTCCTGCTGCGAGTGGACGCCGGCTTTGGCAAATATCGATGACAGGTGGTTGCGCACCGTACTCTGCGACAGGTGCAGTGACCGGGCGATCGCTGGCGTTCGCCGACCGCGAAGTAGAAGGCTCGCGATTTCCAACTCCCGGAACGTCAACCGCGACATCAGCGTCGGGTCGAGCACCATCTCTGGGAACCTCCGGTACAACGCGACGGCACGGTCAGCGCGCGCCAACGACCGCATCGCCTGCTGATCCGGTGGAACCCGCAGCAACGGATCAGTCGCCGGGATCAACGCGAACCCGAAATCGGGACTCGGGCGCAACGAACCGCAGACCAGGAAGTCGATCGGCACCGGCACGCCGCCCGTACCGACAACGGACGCGACGCCAGACGTGCCGGTGCGCGTTTGCAAGGCCTGGGCGAGGACCCACAGCGCTGACGGGACCGTGTCTTCGGTGAACAGACTCAGCAGCTGACTGCCGAGAAGTTCGTCCGCGCTCACCCCACACAGCTTCTCGACGTCGGCAGTGATGTGCGTGACCGTGAGGTTGCGATTACCGACACCCAGCACAATCGGAGCCTCTGGCGCAGCTGGGTCCGGTAACGCCTGGGGCTTCGCGTCGTCCTCGACGCGCAGCACCATCAACGCGTATCGGGCGGGCCGCTGCACTCCGATCGCGCGCATCCACCCCTTCACCGGCCGCGGTTCGCCGGCCGGCCGCACCAAGGCGTTCGCCGCCTCGTAGCCGTCGATGACACCGCGGGCCATCATTCCCAAGCCGCCGCTCGGCGGCTGGGCCATGAAGTTGTAGACCGCCGCTCCCACCAAACTTTCGCTTCGACCGTCGGCGAGCAGTGACCCGACGGCCTCACTGGCCGCCACGATGGTGAGATCCTTCAAATCGATGATGAGCGCCAGCCCATCTGTCTGCATGACCAGCGACAACCAGCCGGCGGCTTCCGGCGGCATCGCGTCGGCGTTGCGTCCACCCATGCGTCACCGGCCTGGGATCTAGGGGCTCGCTGGCGAGCGTCGTCACCGTACCGCGCAAGCGAGCGCTTTGGGCGCGGATAACTAGAGCGGCATGCAGTCAGGCGCTCAGCGCAGGACGGCGGCTAACAGTCCGGGAAAACGACGATCGAGTTCGTGCTTTCGCAGTGTGATGGTGCGCCGGCGACCGGCCGGATCGTTCTGCACCAGTCCTGCCTCGCGCAACGTCTTCAGATGGTGGGACAACGTCGACTTCGGCAGCGACGGGTCCGCGGCCTGGCATTGAGAGACCGTCAGCGGACCGCGCGCCGCGAGCCCCCGCACGATTTCAAGCCTGACGGGGTCGCTGAGCGCGAACAGCACCGTCGTGAGCTCCACATCCGTCAGGTCGGGATGGGTGAGCAGGCGAGCGACGGGACCAGTCACAAATAGTTCGACTTTCTTGGAAGCATTCTTGTTCGGCCCTGGTTGGACGGACTGTTCGAGTCTAGTCGAACGGTCCGTGGGAGCGAGGCTGGTCATGACACGACCGATGAAACCCAAGCAAGACGGGGCGAGTTGGACCAGCCGTCAGCGGTGGACGTTGCTGCTGGTCTGCGCGGCCGCGTTCATGCTGCTGCTGGACATCACCATCGTCGGGGTCGCGCTGCCCTCCATCCAGCGCGTCCTGCACGCGACCCAGCCGGTCCTGCAGTGGGTGAGCGCCGCGTACGCGCTCATGCTGGCAGTCCTGCTGCTACCGGCGGCGACGCTGGGAGACCGGCTCGGCCGCCGCCGGCTGTTCTTGACCGGACTCGTGATCTTCACGCTCGGATCTCTGGCCTGTGCACTCGCTCAATCCGCCGCTGCGCTGGAGCTCTTCCGTGCCCTGCAGGGCGTCGGTGGCGCGGTGCTGTTCGCCACGGCTACGCCGTTGCTGCGGGTGGAGTTTTCCGGTCGAGCGCTGGCCCGTGCACTCGGCGTCTTCGGCGCCACTCTCGGCGGCGCCAGCGCCATCGGTCCACTGGTCGGCGGAGTGCTCACCGACGCGCTCGGCTGGCGGTCGATCTTCTTCGTCAACCTGCCCATCGGCGGCGCGGCGTTCGTCGTCGCCCTCGTCCGCCTGCGCGAGTCGCGTAATCCGACGGGCGGACGCGCCGACTGGCCCGGCACCGCGATGATCATCGGAGCTCTCACCGCCCTGATGTTCGCGCTGATTCGCGGCAACCAACTTGGCTGGACGAGCCCAGAGACTGCCGGACTCTTGTCGACCGCCGCGGTCGTCTTCACCGCGTTCGTCTTCTACGAGCTTCGCATCGCCGCTCTCCCGATGGCGGACCTGCGCCTCTTCACACGTCGCGGTTTCGCCGCCACTGGTTTGGTCGCGTTCACCATCTCAGCGACAGTCATCGGCACGATCACCTACCTGTCGCTGTACCTGCAGAACACCCTGCGCTACTCCCCGATCGAGGGCGGCCTGCGGTTGCTGCCCATGTTCCTGGCCTCGTTCAGCATCGCGTTCCTCACCGGCCGGCTCATCGGGAAAGTACCCATGCGGGCACTGCTCGCGATCGCGATGGCCGCGGCAGCGGCCGGACTCGCCTCTATGGCCCACCTGACGGCCAGTTCGACCTGGCTGGCGCTCCTGCCCGGACTCGTGTTCGCCGGCGTAGGACTCGGCATCACCTCCACCGGCCTAGCCTCCGCAGCTCTCGCCGCCGTCGAGCCCGCCCGCGCCGGAATGGCCGCCGGCCTGACCAACACGCTGCGCCAACTCGGCACTGCCACCGGCGTCGCCGTGTTCGGCGCCCTGTACGCCTCCCGCGTCGCCAGCGCCACGCTGCACCATCTCGCAGCTCTGCCAGCTTCGGCCGGCGCCGCTCACCGCTTGGCACTGGCCGTGGCGTCGGGCGCCGGCACCCGGGTCGCCGACTCGCTACCGCCCACCATTCGGGCACACGTCGCCTACGCCGCGCACGCCGGCACTGCTACCGGGCTCGACACCGTGCTCCTCGCAGCAGCCGCCTTCGCCGCCGTCGGCGCCGTCGTCGCGCTGGGATTCGGGCCGGACCCAGCTCAACAGACGACGAAGACTCCCGCGCCGGGCGAGCTCTCCGCCCTCACAGTGCGGCTACGTGAGGACGCACGGGCGTGACTACTGCTCCGGTCTGCGCTAGTAGCGGTCGAGCCGGTCGCCTGAGAACTCTCCGCCCTG
Source organism: Frankiaceae bacterium (assembly GCA_030840525.1). Taxonomy (GTDB): domain Bacteria; phylum Actinomycetota; class Actinomycetes; order JAFAQI01; family JAFAQI01; genus BP-197. The sequence continues at coordinate 15,801 of JAVEEI010000074.1, read as the reverse complement.
CCGGCCGCCGTCGAAGCGACCGTGGTCGGCGAACTCGTCTCGTTGAAAGACGAGTTCGTGCTGGCCGAGTGTCAGTCGATCGCCATGGTGAAGGGCCGCGGTGGTGACCGTCGTCCCATTGAGCTGCACGACGTGAGAGGGGTCCAGTTGGACATAGACGTACTCGTCGCCGCGGTGCCGCACGATCGCACCGTAGGCCGCCGGTAGCCCAGCGAGGTGCACGTCCTGCCCGATCGCTCCGCCCAGAACTGTGGTGTCGGTCGCGAGCGGGTAAGTGGTCGGCAGCCCGTTGGCCGCCGCGGTGCCAGCAACGGCGTAGCCGTCGTTCGTCGTAACCAGCCGGGGGTGTCCTGCGCCGGGTCTGACGACCCCATTGCGGTCACGTCTGCTCACGGCGGGCTCCTCTGCTGGCAGTCACCTGTCATTCGGTTCGGCGGAGCAATTGGTTCACGCTATGCGACGTTCGCGACCGCCGTCCGCCACGCAACGGTTGCGGGCACGGACGGCGACCGGCCTGTCGCGATGAGGACGCGGTTGCGCACGATCAGCTCCGCGCAGTCGAGTGCGTCCTGATTCCCCAGCTGGAACAGTTGGCACGCGCGCTTCGCATGGGACAGCTCGTCGACGATGGCTTTCGTTGGAACGCCACCGAAGTCCGCGACCAGGTGTCGAGCGAGACCGGCCCAGTCGCTGTGCGTCGTACAGCACCGGGGAATTGGTGTCGTTGCATCGGTTCTCATTGCCGTCACGGCTCGATCAGCCCGGCGAGCTCGCTCAAGGGGGCGAGTACGGCGACCGCGGCGGCGGGCTCCGAGCGGTCCGGACGAGGCTCGCGGTCCAAGCCTCGCTCCGTCCAGGACATGACGAGGAGCAGGATCGCGATGCCGATCGGCGTGAGGACGATCGGGAGCAGAATCATCTGCTGTTGCTTTGCGACGCGACTGTCATGGCCCTCTCCCACTTTCACCGAGGCGTGCACGTACTGCTCAGAAGTAGTGCGCCCTGCCTCCGACTTTGCGTCCACCGCGACCGAGCAGCATGAGGATCAGGCCGATCACGAAGACGATGAGTCCCAGGGTCCACAAGATGGGTATGCCGGCGACGAAGCCGATCAGAAGCAGAACGAGACCTACGATGATCATGACTGTCTCCGTGACGTTCGGGTCTACCGGCGGGTGTCTTGGGCGTCGGGCTCACGCTCGACGGGACGTTCCCGCTCCACGATCGCCGACGTCGATGCGACCGCAGCCGGGCGCCGCGAGAAACCGCCCCAGCTCGCCCAAAAGACGAGTGATAGCAACACTCCGACAGCGCCGACGGCCATCAGGATCAGCCCGGTCGTGTGCACGTTGAATCCATGACCTTGCACGGTGACCGCGAAGCGCATGATCGCTCCCGCCGCGACCAGCAACAGACTGAGGGCGATACCCATCGTGCGCTCCATCCCTGACTCCAACTCGCAGGTTGCGAGCGTGGCCGATCCGCGGAAGGGATGTCAGGGGCTAGAACAGCGATGCCGTCTGCGGAGAACTGTACGCCGCTGATGAGTTAACCGGTAGAGGCAAATGCGACACGATCGCGGATGCAGCCGTTGTGCCGATCGCCGCGACAGTGCAGCACTCGGCTGGCTGCCGTTCCGGCGTAGGGCAAGATGGTTGCGAAAGCACGTGCCCGGCCTGTCTGGACCTCTGCGCGCCGCGGCCGTTCCGTCGAGGAATGGACGCCCGCCATGCACCGTCTTTGCGTCTCGCGCGTGACCGCACCTTGGCGGGCGACATGAAAGTCGGGCTCCTCGCGCCGCCGTGGGTGCCGGTCCCGCCACCGCTGTACGGCGGGACGGAGGCCGTCGTCGACCGGCTCGCGCGCGGGCTCGTCGCGGCCGGTCACGACGTCCTGTTGTTCGCTCCGGGCGACAGCACATGCCCCGTGCCGACCGTGCCGGACACGCTGCCTGCTCGTCCCGACCAGATCGGCCTGACGACGGTCGAGCTCGCGTACGTCATCCGCGGCCACGACTGCCTGTCGTCCTGCGACGTGGTCCACGACCACACGCTCGCCGGCCCCTCGATCGGTCGCCGCCGAAACGCGCCGGCGATGGTGACCACGAGCCACGGGCCGTTCACTCCGGAGGTGAGCGACGTGTACCGGTCGTTCGCACGTCGCGTCCCGATCATCGCGATCTCACACGCCCAGGCCGTCGAGGCATCGATGCAGGGCATCCACGTCAGCCGCGTCATTCACCACGGGCTGGACCCGGAGGAGGTCACGGCCGGTGCGGGCGACGGCGGCTACCTGTTGTTCCTCGGCCGGATGCACCCCGACAAGGGCGTCGACGTCGCCGCACGGGTAGCGCGCGCCGCCGGCATGCCGTTGCGCATCGCCGCCAAGATGCGCGAGCCCGCCGAGCGTCAGTGGTTCGAGACCGCGGTCAAACCGTTACTGGGCGAGGACGTGACCTACGTCGGCGAAGCCGGCCGCGCCGAGGCGTTGGCGCTGCTGCAAGGTGCGGGTGCGCTGCTGAACCCCATCAAGTGGTGCGAGCCGTTCGGACTCGTGATGGTCGAGGCGCTGGCGGCGGGGACGCCCGTGCTTGCGTTTCCCAACGGCGCCGCACCCGAGATCGTCGAGGACGGCGTCACCGGCTACCTGTGCTCGGACGAGCGGGAGATGGTCGCCCGCGTGCCCGACGCGCTGGCACTCGAGCGCGGAGCGTGCCGCGAAGCGGTGCTGTCACGGTTCTCGACAGCGCGCGTGGTCGAGGACCACCTCGCGATGTACGAGCTGGCGATCAGCAGCCTGAAGCACGGGCGGCGGCCGTCCGAGGAGTCTCGGTCGCGACCGCCACGCCTGCAGGCAGTCCGCTGACGGCCAGCTCGCCGTCGGCCGCCCGGCCGATTCGCACCCGGGCCCCCGCAAAGACGATCTCGACCTCGCCCAACAGCTGCTCCGCGGGCACCGGCGACACGACGAACCGCCCGGCGCCCATGTCCGGCTCGAGCCGCAACAACGTCCGCAACATGAGCAGCGGTGCCGCGGACGACCAGGCCTGCGGCGAGCACGACGTCGGGTAGGCGACCGGTACGGGGAGGTCGGCGCGGTCCAGTCCGGCGTACAGCTCCGGCAGCCGGCCGCCGTTGACGGTCGCCGCGTCGAGCAGGGCGTCGATGATGGTCACCGCCGCGTCGGCGAACCCGTAGCGCATCAGGCCGGCGGCGACGATCGCGCCGTCGTGCGGCCACACCGACCCGTTGTGGTAGCTGAGCGGGTTGTAGCGCGGCATCGTCGTCGCCAGCGTTCGCAGCCCCCAGCCGCTGAGCATCTCCCGCGACGTGAGGTGTGCGGCGACCGATGGCGCGTGCGCATCCTCGACGATTCCGCTCCACAGGCAGTGCCCCATGTTGCTGGCCAGCGCGTCGACCGGCTTCTTCGCACCGTCCAGCGCTACGGCGTACCACCCGAGATCCGGGAGCCAGAAGTCCCGGTTGAAGTTCGACCGGAGCTGTGCGGCCTTCTGCGCATAGTGCCGCGCGGTCAGGTCGTCGCCTCGTTCGACGGCCAACCCGGAGCGAGCGAGGTATGCGGCGTAGACGTAGCCCTGCACCTCGGCGAGGGCGACGGGAGGTTCGGCGAGCTTGCCGTCGAGCCCGCTGACGCCGTCCCAGGAGTCCTTCCAGCCCTGGTTCGCGAGCCCATCGGGAGTCAGCCGCTCGTACTCCACGTAACCGTCGCCGTCGCGGTCGCCGAACCGGTCGATCCACTCCAGCGCGCGGTCGACATGAGGCAGCAGCGCGTCGACGACGCTGCGCCGCACACCCCACCGGCTCAGCTCGCCGACGAGCACGACGAACAGCGGAGTCGCGTCCGCCGTGCCGTAGTAGATGTGGCCACCGTCCACCTCGGTCGCGCCCGAGGACCCGAACCGCACCTCGTGCAGGATCCGCCCCGGCTGCTCTTCGGTCGCCGCGTCCTCGCGCGTTCCTTGCAGCCGCGCCAGTGTCTGCGCGACGCCGACCGCGAGACCCGGGTCGACGATCAAAGACATGTACGACGTGAGCAACGAGTCGCGCCCGAACAACGCCATGAACCATGGGGCTCCGGCGGCCACGACCGGCGACTCCGGATGACGCGGGTCCTCGATGATGAGCGACCCGATGTCGTCGACCGCCCGGTCGATCGCGTAGGCGAGCCGCCCGTCCACCGCGGTGAGCTGCGGCGCATGCCGACGCCAGCCCGCGAGCCGCAGCGACGGTCGCGAGTGCGCTGGCGACTCGCCGCACCGGTACTGCAGCGGCACCTCGTGCTCGCCGACGACGACGGATACCTCGAGGCAGGTCCGCCAGGATCCCTTGGCGGGCAACGTGATGTTCCACGAGATACCGGACGGGCCCACGGCTCCGGTGGTCGGATCCCCGCGCTCGTTGACGTTGACCCGGCGTCGTACGCCGTCATGCACAGCACTCGTGTGCAGTGCGTCGCCGTGCTGTCGATGGCCGATACCAGGAGCGGCCTGACCCGCCTTCACGTCGAACACGTCGGCGAGGTCGCTCGCCACGTCCAGCTCAACGGCGACTGTCGCCGGCTCGCTGCCGTAGTTGCGCAGCTCCAGGTCCTCCCGCATGCCGGAACCGACCCACCGCCGGCGGATGGCGAGGAGCGTGCTGTCGACCTGCCCACCGACCCGGGTGAGACGGGAGACGAAGGTCGCCGCGTACGGGTCGGTGACACTGACCGACAACGCCTCGAGCGGCCGGCCGTCGATGCGCAGCTGCCACGAGCTGACCGCACGCACGTCGAGGACGAACAACCCCGCTGGCCCGCCCGGGCGGATGTCGCCGGATCGTTCCGAAAGCATGAACGACGAGCCTTCGACGATCGTGACGAGGCCGCCGGGCTGGTCGAGCCTCGCCGGCTCCTCTTCCCGCGTCCACTGCTGGCCGACCGGCACGTGTCTCCCTGCGTCGTTCCCGTCATCGGTGGCGGGCCGAGGAGTGCGGGTGGCTGGACAACCCAGGGCTCGAAGAGAGTTCAACCGTACGCCTCGCGCAACGTGGCTCGCCTTGCCTTCCGTAGTGGAAGGCGTAACGTCGTCCTTTGCGCCCCGCGCCCAGGATCCTGGCACCCGGCGAACCTTCGACGGAGGAAGCCGGTATCGCGCGCATGCGGAACGCGGTGCAAGCCGACGTACGTCATGGATGACGAACGGGATCGCTGGGCGCGGCTGCTCGCCGCGTCGGGGCCGGAGCGAGCCGCACAACCTTTACGGATCTGCGAGCTCTGCGTGGACGCGCTTTCCGTCACCGGCGCCGGGATCGCGATGGTGACGGCTGCGGGCCATCGTGGCGTCGTGTGCGCGACGGACAGCCTCTCGTCGACGATCGAGGAACTCCAGCTGACACTTGGCGAAGGTCCGTGCGTGGACGCCGCCGCGAGCGGGGCGCCGGTGTTGGTGCCCGACCTTGCTGACGCCACGGATGTCGCGACTGAACGCTGGCCGACGTTCCTGGAAAGCGCCGCCAGCGCCGGGGTGAAGGCGGTGTTCGCGCTCCCCCTTCGCGTCGGGGCGATCAGCGTCGGCGTCATCGACCTGTATCGGGACACCCCCGGGGACCTGAGCGCAGCCGAGCTCCCGGCGGCTCTCATGGCGGCGGACGCGGCCGCGCTGGCGCTTCTCTATCTCGACGTCGATGGCGAGGGCGCCTTCAGTGACGATCACACCGCGCGGTCGTCGTACCAGATGCAGGTGCATCAGGCGACCGGCATGGTGATGGCGCAGGTCGGGGTCACGATCGATCAGGCGTTTCTGCTGCTGCGGGCGCGGGCGTTCGCAGACGGCCGGCCGCTTGCGGAGCTGGCTACCGATGTGGTGGCAAGGCGCGTACGCTTTTCAGTGGAGGACGAATGACCGATCTAGGGCCCGGCGAGAATGTCGGGACGGGCGTCTCGTCCCGCGAGCAGGCGCTGGCCGACATCTTCGTCCGGCTGGCGGACACCATGGTCGACGACTACGACGTGGTGGACCTGCTGGATCAGCTGGTTCACGCCTGCGTCAACGTCCTCGGCGTGTCTGCGGCGGGGTTGCTGCTGGATGACCAGAAGGGCAACCTGGCGCTGGTCGCGTCGTCCAGTGACGAGGCCCGCCTGCTCGAGCTGTTCCAACTCCAGAACAACGAGGGACCGTGCCTGGACTGCGTCCGAAGCGGTTCCGCGGTGACCAGCGGTGACCTCGACGAGGACCGCGAGCGATGGCCATTGTTCGTTCCGGCGGCGACTCTGGCGGGATTCCGCTCGGTGGCGGCGGTGCCGCTGCGGCTGCGGGACCAGATCATCGGTGGTCTGAACCTGTTCATGGACTCCGCGCGCAAGGTGCCGGCGGCGGACCGCCGGCTGGCACAAGCGCTGGCCGACGTCGCGAGCATCGGCATCCTGCAGCAACGTTCGCTCCATCGCAGTCACCTCCTGTCCGAGCAGCTACAGAACGCGCTGACCAGCCGGATCGCGATCGAGCAGGCCAAGGGCGTACTCGCCGAACGCGGCGAACTGACCATGGACGCGGCTTTCGACGTGTTGCGCCGCTACGCCCGCGACCACAACCTCAGGCTCACCGAGGTCGCGAATGCGGTGGTGACGGCCGGGCTCGACGTCCTGCCGGAGTAGTAGCAGGGCCTGGACCTGCATCCTCAGTACGAGATCGGCGCGGTTGCGCGGGCGGCGGCTCGCCGTCGTACCGCGAACGCATCGACGAGCCCGAGCGCGAGCGCAAGGCCCACCAAGACGACGAGCGAGCCGACGAGTTCGCCCCAGGTCGGGTGCTCGCCACGTACGAGCCACGCGGTCGCGATCCCGACCACCGGCACGAGCAGGGTGTACGGCGCAACAGTCGACGCGGCGTGGCGGGACATCAGCCGGTACCAGACGCCGTAGCCGAAGAACGTCGAGACGACCACGACGTAACCGAGGGCAGCAATCCCGGAAACATCGATCGAAGCGGCCGCGCTCTGCCAGCGCGCGCTGCCCTCGAATATCAGCGACAGCCCGAGCAACGGCACCGGTGCGACGACACTCGACCACACCAGGAGCGAGAAGGGTCGCTTGGTCCCGGCTGCTCGCGTCACGACATTGCCGCAGCCCCATGACGCTGCCGACGCGATCCCGAGTGCGACTGCCTGGAAGGGGACGCCGCGTGCGCGGCCGGCGGCGATCACTGCGATACCGGCGACGGCGAGCGACACCCCAGCGACCTGGCGGAAGCTCGGACGCTCGCCGAGTGCGACGGCAGCGAGCGGGATCGTGAACACCGGCTGAAGCGGCGCGATCACCGACGCCAGCCCAGCGGGTAGCCCGGTGCTCATCGCCACGAACAGCAGCCCGAACTGCCCGACGCAGATGAACAGGCCGACGGCGACAACCGCTAGCCAGCGCACATCCGGCCGTGGCACGAAGAAGACCGCCGGGAAGGCGATCAGGCCGAAGCGCAGCGCCGCGAACAGCAGCGGCGGGAACGACTCGAGGCCGATGTCGATGACGACGAAGTTCACCGCCCAACACACCGCGACGACGAGCGCGAGAACCGTGTGCCGGCGAGGCATCGCTACCGGCTCGGCAGCGATCGCGGTAACCCGAACCACGGCAGCACGCTCGCTTCGAACCGGGTCAAGCCGCAGACCCGGTCGCCGGCAAGCGTGAGTACGTAGAAGCTGGTCGCGTGCCGGGCTCCGTCCGGGCCGCGCAGGTATGCCCCGAACGCCGGCTGGCCGTTGGCTCGGGCCGGCACGAGGTCGAACCTGCGGCCCGCGCCCAACTGGCGGGCGCAGTAGCGCGCCACGAGCTCTCGGCCCTCGTACCCGAAGGGCTCCGGAGGCATGGCGATGAAGACGTCGTCGGTCAGCAGGCCCACCAGCGCGTCGACGTCGGCCGACTCCCACGCCTTCGCGAACGTCGCGACGATCGCGTCCTCGGCGGGCGAGCTGGCAGCGGGCGGCGGCTGGTGGTCGCCGGCCGACATCTGCCGGCGCCGCATGCTCGCGCGGGCCCGTTTGAGGGCGCTGTTGGCCGACTCGATGCTCACCTCCAGCATGCCGGCCACCTCACTGGCGCGGAACCCGAGGACGTCGCGCAGGATGAGCACCGCCACCTGTCGCGGCGGCAGCAGCTGCAGCGCGGTCACGAACGCCAGCGAGATGGCTTCGGTCTGCTCGTAGCGGGCCTCCGGCCCGAGCGGCGCGTCGACGGCGCCGTCGAGGAACGAGTCGGGAAACGGCTGCAGCCAGACGGGCTCGTCGCGGGGCGTCGGCACCGGCGCTTCGAACCTGGACATGTCCCACTCCCTGACCGGACGCCGGCTCGCCGCGCGGCGCGCGTTGAGACACCGGTTGGTGGCGATCGCGTACAGCCAGGTGCGCAGCGACGCGCGTTCCTCGGTGAACCCGTCGATGCCCCGCCACGCGGCCAGCATCGTCTCCTGTACGGCGTCCTCGGCGTCGGCCAAGGAGCCGAGCATCCGGTAGCAGTGCACCTGCAGCTCGCGGCGGTGCGACTCCGCCAGCTCCCGGAACGCCTCGCCATCCCCCGCCCGCGCCCGCGAAAGCAGGTCGGCTGCCGCCATCGTGCGCTCCTTCCGCGCCACCTCGTGCCTACGCCGGTATATACACCGCCGGCCGCGCGAACTGGGCGGCGAACTACGCGGCCTCCGGTGCTGCCGCGAGAGTCGGCGGTGTTTGGGCTTGGCGGAGCGGGTCGGGGATGCGGTCGCCGAGTTGCAGCAGGACCGCTCCGGCCAGCAGTGCGGCGACCGCGCCACCCCACCAGATGGCGTCCGGCGCGCTCTGGAGGAGAAGGCCACCGACCGCCGGTCCCAGGGCCAGCGAGCCGCTGAAGGTCAGCGTGTAGAGCGAGAGGTAGCGGCCGAGGAGATGTTCCGGGGCCATGTCCGCGACCAACGGCCCGAGCACCAGAATGTGTGCGATTTCGCCGACTGCCAACACGATCCCGACTCCGACGAGGACGGCGGTCGCAGCGAGCTCCGAGTGCGTGAGCGTCGCCGGCAACACCGCGAGCAGCGCGACCGCGAACAGCGCGCTGGTCACCGCGAAAGCGTTCGTACGACGCATCCGGGCCACGAGGCGCACCGCAGGGATCTGCGCGATGACGATCACGGACGTGTTGACGAGAATGACGATCCCGATCGCGGCCGGGCCGACTGGTGTATGTGCCTTCGCGAACGGCGGCAGGATGTTGGAGAAGAACGTGTGGCCGACGACGACGAGCACGACGTTGGCCGCGATCACGACCAGGAACGGCCGGTCCCGAGCGACGGCACGAAAGCCGGTCCGGTTGCCGGGGGTTGCCGCGGCGACGTCGGCTCGCGGGCTCGGCACGGCGGCGAGCACGATCAGCGCGAACCCGGCGTACGTGACCGCGTCGAAGACGTAGAGCAGTTGGAAGGTGCTGAGCCGCTGCGCGGCCGCCACGATGAAGCCGGCCGTCGTCGCGCCGGCACCGATACCGAAGTTGCCGGCGACGCGGTTGAGCGCGAACGCGGCCGCTCGCTGCTCCGGCTTGATCAACCTGACGACCAGTGTCCGGTTGGCCGCCCCCGCGACGCCGAGCCCGACTCCGCTGACGATGGAGCAGGCAAAGCCCTGCCAGGGACGTTCGACGAGGGCGAAGCCGGCGTAACCGACGGCGCACGCCACGTTGCCCGCGACCACGAGCGCCTTGGCGGAGTACCGGTCGAGCAGTGCTCCTGTCGGCAGGGTGACGAGTGCGGACATCGCCATAGTCGCGGCGAGCACCAGCCCCGCGGTCGACGTCGCAAAGCCACGTGCCTGGTGCAGATAGATGATCTCGAACGGAAGCACGAGCCCGTAACCGAAGTAGTTGACGGCGTTGCCCGCCTGAAGGACGAGTACGGGGCGAGACAGCCCGGTACGCCAACCCGCAAGCAGCCGTGAGACGCGGCGGTTCATCTGCGCAGCCCCTTCGTCGACAGTCCGTCCCAACTGGACTGACACCGAAGAGACGCGAAACTGGGCGCCTCCCGGGTTGCTACCGCTCGATCGCGAGGTTCCAGCGGCGGCTGAGCAGCCCGGCACCGACCAGCACGAGGCCTACGATCGACAGCACCACCGAGCCGCCGGTCTTCACCAGCGTCGGCCCACCAGCGCCACGCGCCGACGGACCGTGCGGAGCGGACGGGAGCTTCGCCGACACTCCGCTCGTCGCGAGCGGGTAGACCCACACGCCGCGCCCGTACGTCGCGGCGACGAGGTCCTTGCGGTCGGCGGAGAAGTTGAGACCGAACACCCGCACCGTCGGCATCCCGGTGCCGAGCTTCTGCCACATCGTGCTGCCGACCTTCGCGGTGAACACGCCGTAGTCGGTCGCGGCGTATACCCGCCCGCCGGCCACCTTGATGTCCCACACGTTGCCGCGCGGGAGGTTGCCGGACACGTCGACGACGTGGTCGCCGACGTCGGTGCTCATCAGGACCCGAGGCGCCGCCGCGCCGCCGAAGTCGACGCGGATGACGCTCGGCGTGATGGTCGCGATGTAGACGCGCTTCACGTCGGTCGGGTCAGCCGCGAGGGCATAGATCTCGCGGGCCGGCATCCCGATCAGCTTCGCGAAGTGCCAGCAGTCGGTCGCACCGGTCTTCGCCGTACAGCCGGGCTTCACGTTCGTCGCGAGCGCGCGGTCGAGCGCGCCGATCGGCGCCTTCACGGACGACTGGCAGGCACCGCACGCGCCGACGTACATGTAGGCACCGTTGACGTCACTCGCCTCGGCGAGCCGGCCGGCACCACCCGGGGTCGTGCCCAGGTCGAAGACCTGCGTCCAGTCGCCGGTGCCGCTGACGCCGTTGCCGCCGCGAGCGTCCGCGCCCTTCGTCGTCTCGTACACCACGGACGACGCGAGCACGAGGTGCTTGCTGTCGAACGGGTCCATCGCGGACGCGCCCGGCTCGAACACCGGCTCGCCACACGTCCCGGTGACGGGGCACGGGTCGATCTCCGTGGTCGTCTTCCCGCCGTCGATCGTCACGTACGTCGCGCCGTTGCTGTTGCAGTAGAAGACGTTCGGGTTGTCCTTGTCGACCGCCACCCAGGTGCCGTCGCCGCCGCAGATCTCGTAGGAGTTGTTGCTTCCCGGCGGGTAGAGGTTGGTGCCGTTGTCCTGCAGCCCGGCGATGATCTCGCCGTTGCTGCCTTCGACCGCGCGGTAGGGCAGCAGCTCGTTGAGGTGCGCCGCCGACGTCCACACGCCGTTCTGGAACGACCCGCCGGACGCGTGGTCCTGACGGAACACGCCGCCGTCATTGCCGATCCACAGCCGGGTCGCGCCGCTCCCCTTGTCGACCACCGCCACGCCGTGCTGGTCGGGGTGCGTCACCTGGCCGCCGTACGACGGAATGCCGCCCGGGCAGCTTCCCGACGGCGCGGCCGGCGTCGTGACGATGCCGCACCCGGAGACGTACGCGTCGATCGAGTCGAACGCCAACGGCTTCAGAACGCCGCCGGAAATCGGCGCCGAGATCGTCGCGTCGGTGACGCTCTGGTAGACCTCCTCCTCACCGATGAGCAGGCGGCTTCCGTTGGGGTCAAAGGCAATCCAGCCGTTGTACCAAGCCTGGATCCCGGTGTTGTAGCCGAGCACGTTGAGAACCGACAGCGCCGCCTGGGTGCTGCCCGGAGACGGCGTCATCGACTCGGACGTCGCGATCTCGTCCCACGTCGCGCCGTCGTCCGCGGAGCGGTACACGCCGTTGAGGCTGGTCGGGTGCGGGATGCCCAGCGGGTCCTCCGGGTCGACCGGCCCGGCGACGCCGCTCGACCGGTGCCCGGCGTCGGCGACGAGCGCAAACAGGAACTTGCCGTCGGGGCTGAACGTGAGCCGGGTGCGGCCGATCGGGTCGCTCGAGATGTGGCCGTACGGCTGCTCCCAGCCGCTGGTCGTGCTGGTGACGTCGATGCGGTGGAACGACCCGGCGGTGCCACTCGTCGTCGACGAGTAGAGCCCGTTGCCCGGCGCGGCCTTCGACGTGGTGCCGTCCGGGTGCGTGATCGTGACGTTGCCGGCGACGTACCCGACCGCGGCGAAGACCGTGTAGGCACCGCTCGACCCGGGCTTGATGACGACGTCCGAAGTCCACGACCCGACCGGAGTGTCGGTCGCCGGCGCGGTCCCGGCTGCGTTCGTCGGAAGCCGTACGTCGGACCACGTCACGCCATGGTCGGTCGACCGGAACAGCCCGCCGGTGGTCGCGGCGAAGACGGCTCCGTCGGACCCGACCGCGACCTGCTGCGCAGCGCCGCGCACCGACGTGACGGACGGGTGCCAGGTCGCGCCGCCGTCGTGGGAGTAGTACGCGCCGAGGCCGCCGTACTCGCCGCCGCCCTGGAAGCCTTGCCCGGTGACGGCGTACACGTCGAGGTGGTTCGTCGGGTCGACGGCGATCGCCGCGACGGGCACCGCCGGCACGCCGGCCGCGGCGGTCCACGACGCGCCGCCGTTGCTGGTCTTGTAGACGCCGCCGCCGGTCCCGACGTAGGCGATGTCGCCGGCCGCGCTGGTCGGGTCGGTGGCGATTGCCAGCACGATGCCGGTGGTCGGGATCCGGCCCTCGCTGGTCGCGTACGACGGGTCGTTGAGCAACTGGCCGGTCGGGCCGACCTGCCGCCAGGGGTGCGCGTGCGGCGCGAGCGCGATGGCCGCCGCCTTGGCCAGGGCGGCGCGGTCGAATGCCACGGGGTCGGCGTTGGGCGGCGCGACCGAGAGCGCGAGCGCATCCTTCGCGCCGAGGGCAGGGCTCGCCTCGCGGTGGAACACCCGGTCGATGCGCTGCTGGTCGGCGGCCCGGCTGCCGGCACCGGCGACACCGGCATCGGCACCGGACGACGCCAGCGGGTGGGCAGCGGTCGCGCCGCCGGCCAGCACCGCGAGCGCGCCGGTGGTGAGCAACAGCAGGGACAGTCGTCGGGGTCTCACGTCAGCCACGATCCCTACTTCTCCGGCCGCGCGAGGCGACCTGCCTCGTCCGGTCGAGCGAGATAGATCTGTCCGCCGGGTCATGCCCGGTCATTCAGCCGGTACGCAGCGCGTCGGTCAACAGGCTGACGAGCGTCTCGAGCTGGAGGTCGGTCGCCGCGGCGTCGACGTCGGAGCCGTCGAGCGCGCGGGCGGCGAGGTTCTCCTTCGTACTGATGAGCTCGGCGATCCGCGCGTCGATGGTCTGCGTCGCGATCACCCGCCACGCCGTCACCGGCTGGTCCTGGCCGATCCGGTGCACGCGGTCGATCGCCTGCGTCTGCTCGGCCGCGGTCCACGACAGCTCGGCGAGTACGACGTTCGACGACACTTGCAGGTTGATGCCGACGCCGGCAGCGGTGAGAGAGCAGACGATGACGTGCACGTCGTCGTCGTTGACGAACGCGTCGATGTTGGCCTGCCGCACCCGCGTCGTCTGGTCGCCGCGGATCGAGGTGTGACCGATGCCGCGCTTCGCGAACAGCCGCTCCGCCGCGTCCATCACGTCGATGTGCTTGGCGAAGAACACGACCTTGCCGGCGCTGCGCGACAGCTGCGCGGTGTAGTCGGCGGCGAGCTCGGCCTTGGCCTGGCCGATCCGGCGCATCATCGAGAAGACGTTCTCGCCGCTGTCGTCGTCGTTGGCCTCGCGCAGCTCGCGCGCGCAGACCTGCCGGACGATCGACTCGTCGATGCCCCCAGTCTCGTCGATGCGCCCGATCTCGTCGGCGTCGCCGCGCGCGGCCACCGCACTCCGGTACCGCTTGACCAGCCGCTGGGCGAGCTTGCGCTCGGCGGCGCGCACCGACGCGCCCGCCGTACCTTCGAGCTCCACCGGTACGTCGGCGATCCGCCGGGCCGGGATGTCCTTGGCGACGTCGACCTTCCGCCGGCGGACGACGCCCATCTCGACCACCGTCTGGCGCGCGGCCGGGTAGAAGCCCGGGTCGATCGGCGTCATGCCGTTGGCTTCGAGGGCGTGCAACAAGTCGGCACCGACCTCGGAACCGTCGATCCAGCCGAGGAACTCCCAGATCGCAAGGAAGTCCTCGATGTCGTTGATCAGCGGCGTTCCGGTCAGCGCCATCAGCAGCGGCCGCACCGTACGTTGACGGATCTGACGGGAAAGTGCGAGCACGTTCTTCGACCGCTGCGACGACTTGTTCTTGATGAAGTGCGCCTCGTCGATGATCATCCCGCGGAAGCCGAAGCTGCCGAGCCACCCGACGTGCCGGTCGAGGATGTCGTAGTTGACGACGACGATGTCGGAGAACGCGTCGACCGTCTCGCCGTCGCCGTGCACGACGGTGGCGGCGTGCCGCGGGGTCCACGTCGCGGCCTCGCGCGCCCAGCTCGTCTTGACGACGTTCGGTACGACGACGAGCAGCGGGTATGCCTCGGCGGCTTGTGCCGCGAGCAGCGCCTCGGCGGTCTTGCCGAGACCGGGCTCGTCGGCGAGCAGGAAGGTCCGGTGCCCCTCCTTGGCCTTCGCGACGACCTGCGCCTGGTGCGCCATCAGGTCGAGCCCGGCCGCGATGTGCGCATCCGTCGGCGGCGGGAGGGTCATGCACGAGCTCGCGTCGGCGGTCGTCTCCTCGAACGCGCGCAGCAGCGGGCCGATCAGCTCCCAGTCGGCGAGCAGCCGCGGCCGGGGGCGCGGGGCCGGCGCGGCCGAGTAGTCGGGGGCGAGGAACGGGTTGGCGAGGGCGCGGGAGATCGCCGAGCGCGGGACGACCTGGCGCTGCTCGGCGGCCGGCGCGCGGTCGGCGGCAGGCGGCGCGGGCGGTGGCTCGGGCTCGACCGCGAGGCCGGCCTGGCGGCGTAGCTCACGCAACGCCGTCGCCGTCCCGGGCAGCATCGGCGCGCCGTCGGCGAGCAACTCGAACAGCGACGTGTCGCGGGCGGCGATGCGGGCGAGGTTCGCGGCGACGCCTTCGATCCGCCGCTGCTGGGTCGCCCGTTGGGCCGGGCTCATCGGAGCCGTCGTCGCCTCGGCCCGCTGCTCGCGCAGCAGCAGCGCGACGGCCTGGAACTTCGCCCGCATCGTCGGCGTGACCCGGCTTCGCTGGAGGTCGGCCGCCGACATGGCGAGCACCGCGAGCGGCCCCTGGTCCTGGCGCTGCTGCGGCGGCGTACGCCGGGCCCGCGGCTGCTCCCGGCGCGCGTCGCCGGAGTCGGTGGCCCGCGATGCCGGCCGGGCCCTCGTCGTCGGAGCGCCCTCGTCCTGCCGCGGCGGCACCGGGACGCCACCGCGAGTACGGCGGCGGGGACGTGCGGGCAATCGCCCTCCTCATCGATCTGCCGGGCCGGCGGGCCGGCCTGGCGACGGGTGCGCGCCGAGGTAGAAGGGCCGCCGCGTCTGCTTGCGAGCGCGACCCGAGTACGACGACGACGCGCCCCGGGGCGGTCCTCGGTTGACCTTGCTCGAGGACCGAGTCGGGCCCGCCCAGAAGGCGGGCACCTCAACCGTCGCTCAGTCTACAAGCGAACGGGGCGAGACGGTCGGCGGCACGGGGCAAAGGGATGGTTCGGCCGGGACGGCGACCGGAAGGTTCACGTTTCGCGAAACCCGTGAACATCCGCCGATGTTCATGGCAAACTGCGGGTATGTCGCCAAGCGCGACCTCTCCGGACGGGGTGACCCACGATGATCCTCACCGACAGCGGGACGAGTACCGCCACCACGCCTCTTAGCTGGGGCCAAACGCTGGTCGGTTTGGCGATCGTCGCGAGCGCCGTTCTCGTCGCCGGCCTGATCGTCCTCTTGATGCGTAACAC
>JAVEEI010000205.1 GCA_030840525.1 Frankiaceae bacterium | reverse complement strand
GGCCGCCTCCGCCGCCGCCAGCGACGCGCGCAACGCCTCCACCTCGGCCGACAGCGCGGCGACCCGGGCATCGGCCTGGCGGGCGCGGTCGGCGGCCTCCTTGGCCCGTCGGCGCTCCCGCTCGACGTCTTCGGCGGCCCGGGCCAGCTTGTCCTCCGCCGCCTCGGCCCGCGCGGTCACCGCGGACAGGGACGCGGCGGCCGACTTCTCCGCCGCCGCGACCGAGCGCTGCGCCGCCGCGGCCTCGACCGAGGACTGCGCCACGGCCTCCCGCTCGGCAGCTCTGGCGAGCAGGTCCTCCCACCCGGGCGAGCGCAACAGGTAGGCCACCGCCGCGACGTCGTCGGGGTCGACCGCGCCGACGTCGTCGCCCGCCTCCAGGGCCGCGACCAGGTCGGGCAGGCCGGCCCGCAGCCCGTCCGCGACCGCCGCCCGGAACCCCTCGTCGGTCTCGACCGCGACCGCGATCGGCAGCGTGACCTGGCGGCGGCGGGCGGGGGTGAAGCGCTGGAACGGCCGCAGCGACGGCGGCACGTCCTCAGCCGCCATGACCCCGAGCCGCTCGGCCGCGACCTCGACCACGCGGCGCCGTACCGACTCCGGCAGCGTCATCCGGGCGCGGCGGCGGGCCGGGCGACCAGCTCGATCGTGTTGACCCCGCCGCACCAGCGGCAGGTGACCTGCTCGATCGTCTCCGCGAGCACCTCGCGCTCCTCCACCCGCGCCTCGCCGGAGAGGTCGGCGTGCACGTACTCGCGGGTGCGGGTGGTGCGTACGACGTCGAAGCGGGTGAGGTTGCCGCAGGCGGTGCAACGCCAGCGGTCCTCCTCGCCGGGCAGCACGGACGCCATACGCCGAAGCCTAACGAGGGACCGGCGCGGCAACCCGGTTTCGTCAGAGGGCACTTCTACCTTTCGAGGCATGTCAGCGCCGGCCTTCTCCCAGCCGACGCTCGACTCGCTCGGCCCGCCGCTGATCGACGTGACGTTCGTCGTCGTCGACCTGGAGACGACCGGCGGATCGCCCAACACCTGCGCCATCACCGAGATCGGCGCGGTCAAGGTGCGCGGCGGCGAGGTGGTCGGCGAGTTCCAGACGCTGGTCAACCCGCGCACCGAGATCCCGCCGTTCATCGCGGTGCTGACCGGCATCACCGACGCGATGGTCGCGACCGCGCCGGCGATCGACACGGTTCTGCCGTCGTTCCTCGACTGGGCCCGCGGCGCGGTGCTGGTCGCGCACAACGCGCCGTTCGACGTCGGTTTCCTGCGCGCCAACGCGCTCGCGCTCGGCCGCGAGTGGCCGTCGTTCGAGTCGGTCGACACCGCCCGGCTGGCCCGCCGCGTGCTCACCCGCGACGAGGCGCCGGACTGCAAACTGTCAACGCTGGCAAGGGTTTTCCGGACCTCGACCACTCCGTGCCACCGCGCGCTCGCGGACGCGCGCGCCACCGCCGACGTGCTGCACGGCCTGCTCGAACGTCTCGGCAACCTCGGCGTCAACTCGCTCGACGAGCTGCGCACGTTCACCGGCCTGGTCACCGTCGCGCAGCGGCGCAAACGCCATCTCGCCGAGGGCCTGCCCGAGGGCCCGGGCGTCTACGTCTTCCGCGACAGCCGCGGCCGGCCGCTCTACATCGGCAAGTCCGGCACCGTGCGCTCGCGGGTGCGGCAGTACTTCGTCGCGTCCGAGCCGCGGACCCGCATAGCCGAGATGGTCGGCATCGCCGAGACCGTCGACGCGATCGCGTGCGCGCACGGGCTCGAGGCCGAGGTGCGCGAGCTGCGGCTGATCGCCGAGCACAAGCCGCGCTACAACCGCCGCTCCCGCTTCCCGGAGAAGGCGCTGTGGCTCAAGCTCACCGTCGAGCCCTACCCGCGGCTCGCCGTCGTCCGCAAGCTCGCCGACGACGGCGCGGTCTACCTCGGGCCGTTCGGGTCGGCCCGTACGGCGGCGGCCGCGATGGCGGCGGTGCACGAGGCGGTCCCGCTGCGGCAGTGCACCAAACGGCTGTCGCCCCGGCGTACGTCGCCGACCTGTGTGCTCGCCGGGATGGGCCGCTGCCCGGCGCCGTGCGACGGCGGCGTCACACCTGACGACTACGCGCCGCTCGCGGCGGCCGCGCGCGACCTGATGACCGGCGACCCGCGGCCGCTGCTCGACGCGACCCGGCGCCGGATGGCCGCGCTGTCCGGGCAGGAGCGCTACGAGGAGGCCGCCGGGCTGCGCGACCGGGCCGCGGCGTTCCTGCGCACCGCCGCGCGGATGCAGCGGCTGTCCGCGCTCGCGGCCTGCCCGCAGCTCGTCGCCGCCCGCCGCGGCTTCGCCGGCGGCTGGGACATCGCCGTCGTCCGCTACGGCCGGCTGGCCGGCGCGGTCCGCACGCCGTACGGCGCCGCGCCGCGGCCGTTCGTCGACGCGCTCGTCGCGACCGCGGAGACCGTGCTGCCGGGGGTCGGGCCGACGCCGGCAGCGACCGCCGAGGAGATGGACTGCATCCTGCGCTGGCTGGCCCAGCCGGACGCGCGGCTGGTCGACCTCGACGGCGAGTGGTGCTCGCCCGCGGCGGGAGCGGGCGGCCTGACCGAGTGGCTGCGGGCGGCCGACGCCGGGCGGGACGCGGCCCGGCCGTTCGACGACCGCCGCGGCCTGCGCCCGGTGCACCGCCCCGCCCGCCGCGCCGTCTGACGCCGAGCCCCTCTCCTCGCCCTCTCTTCTCTCGTTGAGTGCGACGAAGCTCGTCTTCTGAGCGGCTGAGAAGACGAGGAACGTCACACTCAACGGGGTGGAGATCAGCGACGCCGAGATCGAGGCCGTGTTCGGCGGGTTCGTCGGCGACTACACGGTCGAGCCGGTCGACCCGCACCTGCGCATCCACAGCGTCACCGGCGGCGTCTACCGGGTCCGTGCCGGCGACCGCAGCGCCGTACTCAAGGTCGTCCGGCACGGCGAGGGCGCGACCGCCGACGGCCTGTGGGGCGCCGACGCCGAGGTCGGCGCGCGCAACTACTGGAAACGGGAGTGGCTCGCGTTCGCCAGCGGCCTACTCGACGGCCTGCCGGGGTCGCTGCGCGCGCCGCGCACGCTGCTCGCCACCGAGCCCCGGCCGGACGAGGCCTGGATCTGGATGGAGGACGTCGCCGGCCGGACCGGCGCCGCGCTCGGGCCCGACGACCTCGGGACGGTCGCCCGCGCACTCGGCACGACCCAGGGCGGGTACGCCGCCGGCGCCGCGCGGCTGCCCGACGAGCCGTGGCTGTCGCGCGGCTGGCTGCGCGGCTGGGTCGAGGTCTGCCGGCGCAGCTTCGTACCGGCGCTGGCGTCCGGCGACGGGTGGGACGACCCGCGGATCGCGCCGCTGCGGGCGCTCCGCTCCGACGCGGCCGCGCTGTGGGACCGGCACGAGGAGCTGCTGCTGGTCGCCGAGTCGGCCCCGCCGACCCTCTGCCACTGGGACTTCTGGCCGGCGAACGTGCTCGTCGACGGCGAGCGGGTCGTCGCGATCGACTGGTCGCAGGTCGGCATCGGCGGGCTCGCCCACGACCTCGACCAGCTCACTCTCGACCCGGTCTGGATGCAGGTACTCCCCGACGCGTCGCTCGACGACCTGGAGAGCGCCGTACTCGGCGGGTACGTCGCCGGGCTGCGGGAGGCCGGGTACGACGCCGAGCCGGCGCAGGTGCGGCGGTGGTACGCCGCGGCCGCCGCGGCGCGCTACAGCTGGCTGGTCGGCGGCTCGCCCGGCCTGGCCGCGGACGAGGCCGCGGTCGCCGAGCAGGAACGCCGGTTCGGCCGCCCCTTCGCCGCGATCAGCGCGGCCAAGGCCCGCGTCGTACGGCGGGCGATCGACCTCGGCGAGTGGGCGCTCGGGAGTTAGGCTCGGCCCCGTGATCACGGCGATCGTCTTCATCCAGGCCGCGGTCGACCGGATCCCCGAGGTCGCCGAGCGCATCGCGCAGATCCCCGGCGTCACCGAGGTCTACTCGGTGACCGGCGACATCGACCTCATCGCGCTGGTCCGGGTACGCGACCACGAGCAGATCGCCGACGTCGTGGCGGACCAGCTCAACAAGGTCGACGGCGTCCTGTCGACCGAGACCCACGTCGCCTTCCGGACGTACTCGCAGCACGACCTCGAAGCCGCGTTCGCCCTCGGCCTCGACTAACCCCCAGCGCCACCCCCATGATCATCGCCGCCAGCGCGAGATAGATGTCGCGCTGACGGCGCGACTCGTCGGGGTCGGGGTCGGGGTCGGGGCCGGGGTCAGGGGGTCGCGAGCGAGCGGCTTACCGCGACCCACTCGTCGAGCGCGGCTGCGGCCGCCCCGCTGTCGACCGCCTCGGCCGCCCGTGGCAGCGCGGCGGCGAGCTGCGCGGTCACCGGCTCCGGCCGGACGCCGTCGTACGCGACGAGCGCCGCGGCGGCATTGAGGAGTACGGCGTCGCGCACCGCGCCGGGCTCGCCGGCGAGGAACGCCCGGGTCACCGCCGCGTTGTGCGCCGCGTCCGCGCCGCGCAGCGCGTCCGGGCCGGCCGGCGCGAGGCCGAGGTCGCGCGGGTCGACCCGGTCGGTCCGGACCTCGCCGTCGGCGACCGCCCAGACGTGCGACGGCGCGGCGGTGCTGAGCTCGTCGAGGCCGTCGTCGCCGCGGAACACCAGCGCCGACGCGCCGCGCGCGGCGAGCACCCCGGCCATCGTCGGCGCCATCCGCGCGTCGGCGACGCCCACCGCCTGCGCCGGCGGCTGCGCCGGGTTGGTCAGCGGGCCGAGGAAGTTGAACACCGTCGGGATGCCGAGCTCGCGCCGCGACGTCGCGGCGTGCCGCAGCGCCGGGTGGAAGACAGGGGCGAAGCAGAAGCCGATGCCGGCCCGCTCGATGCACGCGGCCACCGCGGCGGCGGGCAGGTCGACGGCGACGCCGAGCGCTTCGAGCAGGTCGGCCGACCCGCACGCCGACGACGCGGCCCGGTTGCCGTGCTTGACGACGGTCGCGCCGGCGCCGCGTACGACGAGCGCCGCCATCGTCGAGATGTTCACGGTGTGCGCGCGGTCGCCACCGGTACCGCACGTGTCGACCGCGCGACCGGTGAAGGACACGCGCTGCGCGTGCGCGAGCATCGCCTCGACGAGACCGGTGAGCTCTTCGGGCGTCTCGCCCTTGGCCCGCAGCGCGACCGCGAAGCCGGCCACCTGCACCGGCGTCGCCGCGCCCGACATGACCTCGTCCATCGCCCAGCGCGCGACCGCGGTCGGCAACGCCTCGCCGCGGACCAACGCAGCGAGTACGTCAGGCCAAGTGCTCACGACTCGCCGAGGGCCGCGGCGAGGTCCGCGTTGAGCTTGCGGCCGTCGACGTGCAGCCGCGGCGCGACGTCGTGCAGCCGCCCGGCCGCGGCCTCCAGCGCCGACGCGGCAGTCAGCACGTCGTGCACCGCCGCGCTCGCGACCGACACATAACCGGGGGCGAGGTCGAAACCGCAGCGCGGGCAGCGCCCGTCGAACCCGCCGTCGACCATCTCGGCGAGCCGGAACGACTCACCGCAGTGACCGCACCACGCGCCGACGTCCATAGGCCCTCAGTGGGTGGCGACGGCGTCGCCCGCGGGGGCGAGCAGGCGCAGCACCGCGTCGGTGATCCGCACCGCGTCGACCGGGTGCGGCGTGACGCCTTCGGCCCGCGCCCACGTGGCCAGCCACGCGTCGTCGCGGCGGCCGAGCAGCAGCAGCACCGGCGGCGGCGCGTCGAGCTCGTCGCGGAGCTGGCGGCACAGGCCGATGCCGCCGGTCGGCGCGGCCTCGCCGTCGAGGATCGCGAGGTCGATGCCGCCGGCGTCGCAGAGCGCGACCACCTCGGCGCCGACCGACGCCTCGGCGTACGTCACCTCGAGCTCGGGCGCGGGGTGTACGCCGAGCGCGCTCGTCACCTTGGCTCGCGTCGCGTCGCTGCTCGAGTAGACGAGCACGGTGACCCGGCGGCGTTCTGGCATAAGGCGATCGTATCGGTCAGCGCACGGCGACTACCGCGAAGCCGTCGTACCCCTTGGTGCCGACGGTCTGGATCACGGTGGTGTCGGTGCGCGGGTCGGCGGCGATGCGGTCGAGGAAGTCGCGCACGGCGCGGACGTTCGCGTCATCGCTGTCCGCGTCGGCGACCGCGCCGTTGCGGACGACGTTGTCGACGACGACGAGCCCGCCGGGACGGGTGTGCCCGACCGCCCAGTCGACGTACGCCGACGTGCTCACCTTGTCGGCGTCGACGAAGGTGAAGTCGAACGTCTCCCCGTCGAGCTGCGGCAGCGAGTCGACCGCGGGGCCGACGATGACGTCGACGCGATCCGCGACGCCCGCTTCCTGCAAGTTGCGCGTGGCGACCTCGGCGTGCGCCGGGTCGAGCTCGAGCGTGGTCAGCCGGCCGCCGGCGGCGAGGCCGCGCGCCATCCAGATCGCGCTGTAGCCGGCCAGCGTCCCAAACTCCAGCACCCGGGTCGCCTCGATCGACCGGACCAGCAGGTGCAGCAGCTTGCCCTGCATGGCCGAGACCTGGATCGGCGGCAGCCCGGCGTCGGCGGCGCGGCGCAGCGCGGCGTCGAGCGCCGGGTCGTCGTCGAGCAGGACGGACTCGAGATAGCGGTCAACCGCGGCGCTGTCGTCCACGCCGCCCATTGTGTCCCCGGGTGTCAGCCCGAGTCGTCGCCGAGCCGCTCTTTCGCCTTCTCCGCGAACTCGGCGAGCTTGCCCTTGGTGCCCTTCTCCGCGATCCCGACCGCGTCCTCGTCGCCCTTCAGCAAGCCCTTGACGACCTTCTTGAACATCGACGGCTTGACGTGCGGCGGCAGCGCGGCGATCTGCGGGTCGGTCACGAACTCCAGCAGCACCGGGCCGTCCGCGGACAGCGCGCGGTCCCATGCCGGCCCGACGTCCTCCGGCCGCTCGACCTTGATGCCCTCGAAGCCGAGCAGCCGGGCGAACTCGGCCGCCGGCATGTACGGCAACGTCTGCGTCTCCGGGTTCTTCGGGTCGCCGCTGAGGACGCGCTGCTCCATCGACACCTGGTTGAGGTCGTCGTTCGCGAGTACGACGAAGACCAGCGTCTTGTTCTGCGCGGTCAGCATCGGCAGGTAGCGCTTCACCGTCAGCAGCTCGTTCATGCCGAGCATCTGGAACGCGCCGTCGCCGGTGAGCCCGATCACCGGGCGGTCGGGGTGCGCGAACTTCGCGCCGATTGCATACGGAACGCCCGGGCACATCGTCGCGAGCGTGCCGGACAGCGACGCGCGCATGCCCTCGCGCAGGTGACAGTGCCGCGCGTACCAGTTCGTCGCCGAGCCGCTGTCGCTCGACAGGATCACGTTGTCCGGCAAGCGTTTGTCGAGCTCCCAGAACACGAGCTCCGGGTTGACCGGGTCGCCGCTCATATGCGCGCGGTCGTCGAGGATGCGCTCCCACGTCGCGCGGTCGGCGCGCACCTTGTCCTGCCACGACCGGTCCTCCTTGCGGGTGAGCAACGGCAGCAGCGCGCGCAACGTGTCGCGGCTGTCGCCGACGAGCGTCACGTCGTTGGGGTAGCGGACGCCGATCAGCGACCCGTCGATGTTGATCTCGACGCACTTCGCCTTGCCCGGCTCGGGCAGCCACTCGGAGTACGGGAACGACGTACCGATCATGAACAGCGTGTCGCACTTCATCATCAGCTCGTAGCTCGCCGTCGTACCGAGCAGCCCGATGCTGCCGGTGACGAACGGCAGCGTGTCGGGCAGCGCGTCTTTGCCCAGCAACGCCTTCGCGACGCCGGCGCCGAGCAGGTCCGCGGCCTCGATGACCTCGCCCGCGGCGCCGCGAGCGCCGGCACCGATGAGGATCGCGACCTTCTCCCCCGCGTTCAGGACCTCGGCCGCCTCGTGCAGCAGCTTGTCGTCGGGCACCATGTGCGGCCGGTTCCAGCCGACACTGGTGAACACCGAGCCGTGCTCGCGCGGCGGGTCCTCGTACGGCGCCTCGCCGACGTCCTCCGGTACGATCACGATTGCCGGGCGCCGCTCTTCGTACGCCGACTTGATCGCGCGGTCGATGACGTGCCGCGCCGACGCCGGCTCCATCACCGTCGAGACGAACCCGCCGACGTCCTTGAACAGCGACTGCAGGTCGATCTCCTGCTGGTAGTGCGCGCCGACGGTGGTGCGCTTCTGCTGGCCGACGATCGCGAGCACCGGCTGGTGGTCGAGCTTCGCGTCGTAGAGACCGTTGATGAGGTGCACCGCGCCGGGCCCGCTGGTCGCCATGCAGACACCGATCTCGCCGGTGAACTTCGCGTGCGCGCAGGCCATGAACGCGGCCATCTCCTCGTGCCGCGTCTGCACGAAGAACGGGTCCTTGTCGACCCGCGCGAGCGCGCCGAGGAACGCGTTGATCCCGTCACCGGGATAGCCGTAGATGCGGTGCACGTCCCACTCGCGGAGTCGCAGCAGGATCCATTCGGCGACGTTCGGCATGTGTCGTATCTCCCCCGCTCAGGCGACCCGGAATCGCTCCGCGTCGGATCGCCGCAGGCTCAGCCCGTTGCCGGCAGCGTCCCGGCGCGGGCGTAGCAGCCCGCCGTCCGACGGCTCGACGGCGCCGTCGAAGAGCATCGACTCGATCCGCGTGTGGTCGTGGAACCACTCGAGGTGCCGCAGCATCGTCACCGCCGCGCAGGCATGCATCGACTGTTGCGGCGCGCAGTGCGCGGACACGTCGATCTGGTACGCCGCGGCAACAGCCGCTGCGTCGAGAAACCCAGTGATACCAAGGCATCGGGTGACGTCGAGTTGCAGGCAGTCGACCGCGTGCGCGTCGAGCATCGCGCGCGCCGACCACGGGTTGGGCAGGTACTCCCCCGCCGTGACGTCGAGCCCGCCGGGACGCCGCTCGCGTACCGCGCGCAGCCCGGCGAGGTCGTCGGAGGACACCGGCTCCTCGAACCACTCGACACCGAACTCGCCGCGCAGGACGTGCGACCACTCGACCGCCTGGCTGACGCCGTACGCGCCGTTCGCGTCGGCGTACAGCGCGGTGCCGTCACCGACCGCCTTGCGCGCGACCTCGAGCCGGTGCCGGTCGTCGCCGGGCCGGCGGCCGATCTTCAGCTTCACCCGCGGGATGCCCTGCTCGACCCAGCCGCCGAGCTGCGCCGCGAGCGCGTTGTCGTCGTACGACGTGAACCCGCCGGAGCCGTAGGCCGGGACGCTCTCGTGCGCGGGGCCGAGCAGGTCGACGAGCGACATCTCGTGCAACCGCGCCTTGAGATCCCACAGCGCGTTGTCGACCGCGCTGACCGCCATCGCGGCCAGGCCGGTGGTGCCGAGGTTGCGTATCGCCCGCACCATCGCGTGCCACGTGCGGCGTACGTCGTCGGCGTCGCGGCCGGTGACGACGTCGGCGAGCATCGACGTGACGAGCGGCACGACCGACTGGTGCGCGTACGTGTAGCCGAGGCCGGCGCGACCGCCCGCGTCCGCCTCGACCACGACCAGCACGGTCGACGACCACTCCAGCGTCCCGTCCGACTCGGGCTGGTCCGTCGGTACCTGGTACGCCGCCGCGCGCAGCGCGGTCACCTCGTCGCTCATGAATCCGGCGTACCCCGGGTAGGTGGTCCTCATGGAGCGAAAGGTCGCCGTCGTCACAGGTGGTTCTGCCGGGGTGGGGCGCGCGGTCGTCCGCGAGTTCGCCGCACACGGGTACGACGTCGCGGTGCTGGCGCGCGGCGAGCGCGGGCTCGACGGCGCGGTGCGCGACATCGAGGCGGCGGGAGGTCGTGGGCTCGGCATCCCGACCGACGTCTCCGACCTCGCCGCGGTCGAGGCCGCGGCCGACCGGGTCGAGCGCGAGCTCGGGCCCATCGACGTCTGGGTGAACGACGCGTTCGTCGGCGGGCTGCGGTTCTTCTGGGACACCGACGACGAGACCTTCCGCCGGATCACCGACGTCACCTACCTCGGCACCGTCAACGGCACCCGGGTCGCGCTGTCGCGGATGCGCCCGCGCGACCGCGGCGTCGTCGTCCAGGTCGGGTCGGCGCTGGCGTTCCGCGGCATCCCGTTGCAGGCGGCGTACTGCGGCGCGAAGCACGCGATCAAAGGCTTCACCGAGTCGGTCATCACCGAGCTGCGGCACGAGCACAGCAAGGTGCGCGTCTGCATGGTGCAGCTGCCGGCCGTCAACACACCGCAGTTCGACTGGAACGACACGGAGTTCGAGCAGCACCCGATGCCGGTCAAGCCGATCTTCCAGCCCGAGGTGCCGGCCCGCGCGGTGCGGTACGTCGCCGAGCACCCGCGCCGCAACATCTGGGTCGGCGCGTCGACGGCGGGGACGATCCTCGCGAACCGCGTCATCCCGGGGCTGCTCGACCGCTACCTCGGCCGCACCGGTGTCAGCGGTCAGCTCACGGACGAGAAGGGACCGCGGTTCGGCTCGAACGTCGAGCAGCCGCGCGACCAAGACATCGACGCCGGCGCGCACGGCATGTTCGACGACAACGCCCACCCGCACGACCCGTGGTCCTGGGCCTCGATGCACCGCAACGCGTTCGGCGCCGGGGCGGTCGCCGCCGCTGTCGCGGCCGCCGCGGTCAAGCGCGGCGCCCGCGCCAGCCGCCGCCGTTGACTGTGACGTTCGAGGCGTTACAGAGGCCCGTGTTCCGCCTCGAACGTCACAGTCGACGACGACACAAGCCGTCGGCGGCGCGGGCGGCTAGCGCCATGATGGTCAGCGCGGGGTTTGCCGCGCCTTGCGTCGGCAGCACCGACCCGTCGGTGATGTAGAGGTTCGGGATCGACCACACCTGCTGGTCGGCGTTGACCACGCCGGTCTCCGGGGTCGCGCTCATCCGGGCGCCGCCGACGAGGTGCGCGAAGCGGTCGATCGTGATCGTCTCGCTCGCGCCGGCGGCGCAGAGGATGTCCTCCATCGCCTTCGTCGCCGCCTTCATCAGCGCGCGGTCGTTGTCGCCCTGCGAGTACGAGAACCGCGCGACCGGCAGGCCGTACCGGTCCGTCTCGTCCGCGAGCGTCACCCGGTTGTCCGGCAGCGGCAGGAACTCGCATAGCGCACCGACCGTCGCCCAGTGCACGTAGTCGCGCATGTACTCGCGCAACGCCGCGCCCCAGTGCCCTTGCGCGGTCACGTGCTCGGCGTACGTGATCGGCAGCGGCGCGACCGTCTGGATCGAGAACCCGCGACGGTACGGCGCCGACGGGTCGGTCTCGTAGAAGTGCTCGGTCGACGCCTCCGGCGGCGGCGCCTTGTACATCCTCACTTCGGCGTCGAAGCGCCCCGCTGTCTGCGGCGCGCCTTGCACCATGAGGTAGCGGCCGACGTTGTCGTGGTCGTTGCCGAGGCCCTCGGGCCAACGACGGGTCGCGGACAGCAACAGCAATCGCGGCGTCTCGATCGAGTACCCCGCGACCGCGACCACGCGGGCGCGCTGGAAGTGCTCGACGCCGTCGCGGAAGTAGACGACGCCGGTCGCGAGACCGGTGTCGTCGTCGACGACGATCCGCGTGACCATGCAGTCGGCCCGCACCTCGGCGCCGTGTGCGAGCGCGTCGGGGATGTGCGTGATCAGCGGTGACGCCTTCGCGTTGACCTTGCAGCCCTGCAGGCAGAAGCCGCGGTAGATGCAGTGCGGCCGGTTGCCGAACCGGCCGTTGGTGATCGCGACCGGCCCGACCCGCACCGGGATGCCGAGCTCGAGACACCCCTGCTGCAACGCGAGACCGTTGCCGCTCAACGGGTGCGGCGAGTGCGGGTAGCGGTGCGGCTCACCCCACGGCCAGTCCTCGCCGGCGACCGGCAGCTCGGCCTCGATCGCCTCGTAGTACGGCCGCAGGTCGGCGATCGAGATCGGCCAGTCCGCGCCGACGCCGTCGTTGCGGTACGTCGCGAAGTCGGACGGGTGTAGCCGCGGCGCGTACCCGGCGTAGTGCACCATCGACCCGCCGACGCCGCGGCCGGAGTTGTTGGAGCCGAGCGGGACCGGGTCGTCGCCGTCGATGACCCGCGGCTCGGTCCAGTAGAGGTGGTGCGAGCCGAGCTCGTCGCTGACCCAGTC
>JAVEEI010000195.1 GCA_030840525.1 Frankiaceae bacterium | reverse complement strand
TTCACCGGACACGGCGTGGTCCTGGCGAACCTGAAGTTCCACGCGGCGGTCGGCGTCGGCTTCCGGCTCACCCTCAAGAAGGAAGGGGAAGTCGACCTCCTCAAATGGGCCGAGATCACCGGCGACTCGGCGTCGGACGAAGGCATCACGGACGGCGTCGCCATCTGGGACGTACGCACGCCGAAGTCGCCGATGTTCTACGGGTACGGCGACGAGGGCCCGTCGGGCTTGGACTTCTACCTCGACGCCGCCGGCCACACGGTCGTCGACTCGCGCGCCAAGGGCAACGGGACGTCCGTCGAGGAGACGATCCAGATGAACCACATGCCCGCGGGGACCTACGACATCGTCTACTGGGTCGCCTCCAACGCGTCGCACGTCGAGAACAGGTACCGCCTGCACGCGCCGAAGGGCACGAAGCTCGTCCGCCGATCCGTGTCGACCCGCACGTTCCGGCTCGTGCAACGCGAGTTCTCCGGGACCGCGAGCGTGCACGGTGGCCGCTATGACGCGTCGGCGGTCGTCGAGGAGTCGGCGCACGTCGCGATCCGGAAAGCGTTCTTCGGGGCATTCCAGATCCCGCCGTACCCCCTCATCCCGGTCGCGCAGGGCAGTTACAGCGGACCGACGGGGACACACCCTGTCCAGAACGACACGATGTTCACCGGCGCCCCTGCGGGCGACTACACGTTCACGGTCGACGCGGGGGCTGACGGAGAACCGCTGGTGGCCGGGGTCGACATCGCCGCGCCGTAGCCGGGTGTGACGGGTGGTTGCCGGTTCTGCGGCGGGGCGTTACATTCGACATATGTACTCGCAGGCTCTCGACCAACGCGACGGCCAGCGCGACGGGCAGCCCGACGAGGCCGTCAACGCCGCGTTCGAGCAGCGGGTCGCCGCCGAGGAGAAGATCGAGGCCAACGACGCGATGCCGGCGGCCTACCGCAAGACGTTGATCCGGCAGATCTCGCAGCACGCGCACAGCGAGATCATCGGCATGCAGCCCGAGGGCAACTGGATCACGCGCGCACCGTCGTTGCGACGCAAGGCGATCCTGCTCGCGAAGGTGCAGGACGAGGCCGGCCACGGCCTCTACCTGTACGCCGCCGCCGAGACGCTCGGCATCTCCCGCGAAGAGCTCGTCGACCAACTGCTCCAAGGCACCGCGAAGTACTCCAGCATCTTCAACTACCCGACCCTCACCTGGGCCGACATGGGCGCGATCGGCTGGCTCGTCGACGGCGCCGCCATCATGAACCAGATCCCGCTCTGCCGCTGCTCCTACGGCCCGTACGCCCGCGCGATGGTGCGCATCTGCAAGGAAGAGTCGTTCCACCAGCGCCAAGGCTTCGAGATCATGGTCACGCTGTCGCGCGGCACCGACGCGCAACGCGCGATGGCACAGGACGCACTGAATCGCTGGTGGTGGCCGTCGCTGATGATGTTCGGCCCGCACGACTCCGAGTCGACCCACAGCGACACGTCGATGCGCTGGAAGATCAAGCGCTTCAGCAACGACGAACTGCGGCAGAAGTTCGTCGATGTCACCGTCCCGCAGGCCGAGTTCCTCGGCCTCACCATCCCCGACGACGAGCTCCGCTACGACGAGAGCACCGGCCACTACGTCTTCGGCGAGCCCGACTGGGCCGAGTTCAAGGCGGTGCTTCGCGGCGACGGGCCGTGCAACGCGCAGCGGCTCGCGCACCGGCGCCGCGCGCACGACGACGGCGCGTGGGTGCGCGAGGCCGCCGAGGCCCACGCCGCGAAGCGCCGCGAGCAGGTCGCATGAACACGACCAATTGGCCGCTGTGGGAGGTTTTTCTTCGCAGCCGCAACGGTTTGAGCCACCAGCACGTCGGTAGCGTGCACGCCGTCGACGCCGAGATGGCGGTCGCCAACGCGCGCGACGTCTACACCCGACGCGGTGAGGGCGTCAGCATCTGGGTCGTGCCGAGTGCCGCGATCGTCGCGAGCGACCCGGGCGACAAGGACGAGCTGTTCGAGCCGGCCCTCGACAAGGTCTACCGGCACCCGACGTTCTACGAGATCCCCGACGGTGTCGCCAACATCTGAGCGGCTGCTCACCTACGCCGACGGCGCGCTGGTGCTCTCGCACCGCCTGTCGGAGTGGATGAGCAACGCGCCGACGATGGAAGAGGACATCGCGCTCGGCAACATCGCGCTCGACCTGCTCGGCCAGGCGCGCGGGCTGCTGCAGCACTGTGCCGCCGAGACGGGGGGCGACGAAGACGAGCTGGCCTACTTCCGCGACGCGCAGGAGTTCCGTAACCCGCTGCTGTGCGAGCTGCCCAACGGCGACTTCGCGGTCACGATGGTCCGGCAGCTTTTCGCCGACGCGTGGTTCGCCGAGGTCTGGGCGGATCTCGTCACTGCCGACGATCCCGTCGTACGCGGAGTCGCGGAGAAGGCCGTGAAGGAGAACGCGTACCACTGGCGGCACTCCTCGGCGTGGGTCGTGCGGCTCGGCGACGGCACCGAGGAGTCGCACGCGCGTACGCAAGCCGCGCTCGACGCTTTATGGCCGTACCGCGGCGAAGTCGCGACCGACGGCTGGTACGCACGCGTCGAGCCGGTGCTCGCCGAGGCGACGCTCACCACACCGGGTCGCGACGCGTGGACGCAGCGCGGCAGCGCCGACGGCTGGCACACCGAGCATCTCGGCTACCTGCTCGCGGAGATGCAGTCGCTCGCCCGCGCGCACCCGGGGGCGTCGTGGTGACGGCGACCGCATGGCGGCTGCTCGCCGACGTGCCGGACCCCGAGATCCCTGCGTTGTCGGTCGTGGATCTCGGCATCGTCCGCGCCGTCGACGAGTCCGACGACGGCCGCCGGGTCACCGTCACGCTGACGCCGACGTACTCCGGCTGCCCGGCCACCGAGGTCATCGCGCGCGACGTGGCCGCGGCGCTCGCGTCGTCGTACGACGAGGTCGACGTGCGGACGCAGCTGTCGCCGGCGTGGACGACCGACTGGATGTCCGACGAGGCGAAGGCGAAGCTGCGCGGGTTCGGCATCGCTCCCCCAGCCGGCCGAGTCACGCTTCCGCTCGTCGATGTCGGCGTACCCGCGGCGTGCCCGCGCTGCGGGTCGCGGTCGGTCGAGGAGCTGGCCGGGTTCGGCTCCACGCCGTGCAAGGCGCTGTGGCGCTGCCAAGAGTGCCGCGAGCCCTTCGACTACTTCAAGACGCACTGATGCCGGTGTTCCACGCGCTGCGCGTCGCCGACGTACGGCGCGAGACCGAAGACACGGTCTCCGTCGCGTTCACGGTGCCCGACGGGCTCGCCGCGGCGTACGAGTTCGCGCCCGGCCAGCACGTCGCGATCCGCATGCCCGGGCCCGACGGCGAAGAGGTACGCCGGTCGTACTCGATCTGTAGCGGGCTCGACGACGGCGAGCTTCGGGTCGCGGTAAAGAACATCGCCGGCGGCGTCGTCGGCACGCACGCAAACGAGCGGCTGAAAGCCGGCGACGTGCTCGACGTGATGACCCCGGCAGGGCGGTTCACGACCGCGCTCGACCCGTCCAACGCCAAGAGCTACCTCGGCATCGCGGCCGGCAGCGGCATCACGCCGGTCATCTCGCTGGTCCGGTCGGTGCTGGTGCGCGAGCCGCGGTCGCGGTTCACCCTCGTCTACGGAAACCGCGGCCCGACGACGGTCATCTTCCGCGAAGCACTGGAAGACCTCAAGGACCGCTACCTCGACCGGTTCCAGCTCCTGCACGTCTTCAGTCGCGAGCAGCAGCACGCACCACTGCTCAACGGCCGCATCGACGCCGACAAGCTCGCCGCGCTCGCCGAGCACCTGCTCGACATCCCGGGGTACGACGAGGCGTTCGTGTGCGGCCCCGAGGCGATGACGCTTGCGGTCCGCGACGCGCTCGTCGGGCTTGGCATGGAGGCGACGCACGTGCACCTCGAGCTGTTCGGCTCGCACGCGCCGGTGCCGCGGCCGCCGCGGGCGACGACCGACGACCGCCGGCAGGTGACCGTGATCCAAGGCGGGATCAAGACCGAGGTGTCGGCGCACCCCGACGACACGTTGCTCGAAGCCGGCCAGGCGGCCGGGCTCGACCTGCCGTTCTCCTGCCGTGGCGGGGTCTGCGCGACCTGTCGCGCGAAGGTGCTCGACGGCGCGGTCGCGATGGACGTGAACTACGCGCTCGAACAGTGGGAGACCGACGCCGGGTTCGTGCTCACCTGCCAGGCGCGCCCGACGACCGACCGCGTCGTCGTCGACTACGACGCGGTCTGAGCAAGACCCGGTCACGAAAGCATCACTATTGCCGCCGCGGCCGCGGCGCCCGGGCCGGCAGCAGCCAGGATCGCCCGGATGGCTCGTCTCGGACTGCTCGGCACCCGGCTGTGGTGGCGGCGCGGCGCTTCGATCGCCGTACTCGCGGTCGCGCTGACCGCGACGCTCACCGCCGTCGTCGGCCCGATGTACGCCGGCGCCGCGGCCGAGTCGACGTTGCGGCAGGTGCTGACGCAGGCCGCCGTGAACGACAGCGGCCTGCACGTGCAAGCCGGCACCGACGTCACCGTCGACCCGCTGCCGCCGATCCTGCGGGTGCTCCCCGCCGGGTTCAGCCCGGCGTACCCGACCGCGATCCCGACGCTGCGGGTCGGGACCCGGGCGAAGGGCCAGGGCGACGTGCCGCCCGTCATCACCGCGGTCGTGTGGCGGCTTGGCGCGTGCCAACACGTGCACCTCGTCGCCGGCCGCTGCCCGACCGGACCAACCGACGTGATGGTGAGCGCGCGCACCGCGGTCCCGACGTGGGCGCTGCGACTGGGCAAGACGGTGACGGTCGACGACTTCCCGCAGGATCGGGTCGAGTCGTTCAGCGGCGGCGTGCCGGTCGCCGAGCCGGGCGTCCTGCACATCGTCGGCGTCTACACGCCGCTCGACGTCGACGACCCGTTCTGGTTCGGGCACGACTACTTCAACGCGCACCTGGGCAGCGGCCCCGACGGCGAAGGCCCGGACACCGTCGACGACATGTTCGTCGACCGCAGCGCGATGGACAACGCGAGTGCCGGCACCCTCGGCCTCGTGTGGGTCGACTACCCGCTCAAGCCGGGCGCGGTGACCCTCGCGACCGTACCGGCGTTGCGGCGTGCGGTCGCGAACGCGCAACGCACGTTCCCGACCACCGAGCAGCCGACGCTGACGACGCAGCTACCGGCCGTCCTCGCCCGCGCGCACGCCGCGCGCAGCGGGCTCGACAGCGGTACGGCGCTGGTGACGGTGCAACTGCTACTGCTCGCGTGGCTGGTGCTGTTCGAAGTCGTGTCGGCGTCGACCGAGTCGCGCGGGCCCGAGGTCGCGATCGCGAAGCTTCGCGGCCTGAAGCCTTGGGACGCAACACTTTTCGGCGTGGGCGAGCCGGTCGCGCTCGTCGTCGCGGCGGCGCCGCTCGGCATCGTCGGCGGCTACCTCGCGACCCGTGGGCTGGCCGCTGCGGTGCTGCTGCCCGGGGTGCCGATTCACGTCGGGCTGAGCACCTGGCTGGCCGCGGCCGGGGCGCTCGCGGGCGGGCTCGTCGCGACGGTGCTCGCGACCCGGCGCACGCTCTCGCGAGCGATCCTCGAGCAGTGGCGGCGGGCCGAGGAGCACGTGAGCCGCGGCCGCCGCGCGCTGGTCCTCGACGCTGCCGTTGCCGCGGTCGCGGTCACCGGGCTGGTCGCGCTTTCGGAGAAGACCGGCGACCGCTCGCCGTCGACGTTGAGCCTCATCGGGCCGGCGCTGCTCGTGCTCGCCGCCGCGCTCGTCGGCGTCCGGCTGCTGCCGGTGTTCGGCCGGCTCGCCGCCGACCTCAGCCGCGGCACCCGTCACATCGGCATGTTCGTCGCGATCCGGCAGGTCGCCCGGCGGGCAACCGAGCACCGGTTCGCCGTACTGCTCGCGGTCGCGTCCGGTGTCGCCGTGTTCTCGGTCGCGGCGAACGACGTCGTAAGGCACAACGAGACGCGGCGCGCGCAGGCCGAGGTCGGCGCGGACGCGGTCGTCAACGTGCAACCGCAAGCGGGAGTCGACGTCGTCGACGCGGTCGCGAAGGCGGACCCGCACGGCACGTGGGCGATGGCCGCCAACGCGTGGTCGCCGGTCGGCGGCAGCGTCGGCGCGACGATCGAGGCGGTCGACTCGTCGCGGGTCGCGAAGGTGACGCACACGTCGGCGGCCGACCTGCACGGCTACCTGCCCGCGCTCACCGCGCACGCCGCGAAGAGCATCGCGTTCACCGGCGACGCGGTGCGCGTGACGGCGACGGCGACCGGCCGGTTCGCCCGCCCGTCGCTCGACGTCAGCGTGATCGACGGCCGCGGCGCGACCGTCGCCGTCCAGGGCCCGGCCGTACGCGAAGGCGCGCAGTCGCTCGTCATACCGGTCCCCTGCGCCGGCGGCTGCCGGCTCGTCGGCCTCGCGCTCGACCGCAACGTGCTCGACCTCGAGACGATGACCGGCACGTGGTCGGTGACGCGGGTCGAGGCGCGGTCCGGAGGTACGTGGGCGGCGCTCGACGCGCAGCTCGCGACGCCGCATGCGTGGCGGGCCGGGCGGACGCAGACGTCCGGGCGCGACGACGTCAGTGCCGACGCGAACGGCGTGACCGACCGGTTCAGCGCGGACTTCGGCGGCTGGCCGTCGATCGAGCTCGCCGACCTGCCGCGGCCGCTGCCGGTCCTGCTGACGGCGGACGCGACCGCGACGACGCAGACCGCACCGTTCGTCAACGACCCGCTCGGCCGGCCGGTCGCGCTGCAACGGGTCGCGACGGTCGACCGGCTGCCGCGGTTGCTCGCGTCCGGCGGGTGGGCCGACCTCGCCGCCGCGCGCGACGAGCTGCCCGCGTTCGACCGCTTCGGGCGCTGGCAGGTGTGGCTCGGCACGAACGCGCCGCGGGATGCACTGTCGCGGTTGCGTGCGGTCGGGCTGGTCCCCGGCCGGCCGGACACCGTCGCGCGGCACGTGCAGTCGCTGCGGCAGCAGGGGCCCGCGCTCGCGTTGCAACTGTTCTTGTTCGCCTCGTTCGCGTGCTCCGCGCTGGCGCTGGCCGCGGCCGCGCTCGCGCTCGCTGCCGCCGGCCGCCGCCGGTCGTTCGAGATGGCCGCGCTGCTCGCGGTCGGGGTACGCCGCGGCGCGCTGCTGCGGGCCTGCGTCGTCGAGCAGATCCTGTTGCTCGGCACCGGCGTCGTGCTCGGCGTCGTACCCGGGCTCGTCGGTGCTGCCATCGCGTTGCCGGCCGTTCCCGAGTACGCCGACACGTCGCCGATCCCGGTGCTGTACTCGCCGTCGACCGCGGTCGTCGCGGGCTTCGCCGTCGCGCTCGCCGTCGTCGTCGGCGCGGTGGCGGTCGCGGGTGGCGCGGCGTTGCTGCGCGCGGCGGTGCCGGCGCGGCTGCGCGAGGCGGCGCCGTGAGAGCGAGCGGCATCGTCGAGGCCGGCCTGTCGTTGCACTGCCGCGCGTTGCACCACGTGTATGTAGTCGAAGAGACGCAGGTCGTCGCGCTCGACCGCGTCGACCTCGTCGTGCGGCCGGGCGAGACGGTCGCGCTGCTCGGCCCGTCCGGCTGCGGCAAGTCGACGTTGTTGTCGATCGTCGCGGGGTTGCAGCGGCCGACCTCCGGCCAGGTGCTGGTCGGCCGCGACGACGTGACCGCGATGACGGTGCCGGAGCTGCTGTCGTTGCGGTCCAACCGGATCGGCGTCGTCGTACAGAACCCGGGACGGTCGCTGCTGCCGTACGCGACACCGGAGGAGAACATCGCGTTCGCGCAACGCGGCGCCAACCCGTCGCGCCGGGCCGAGCTCGCGGATGCGGACGAGCTGCTCGGCGAGCTCAGCCTTTCGGCGCTCGCCGGGCAACGGGTGCACGCGATGTCCGGCGGCGAGCAGCAGCGGGTCGCGGTCGCCGTCGCGCTCGCGTCCGCGCCCGGACTGCTGCTCGCGGACGAGCCGACCAGCCAGCTCGACGACGCCAACCGCGACGCTCTCGTCGAGCTGCTCGCGCAAGCCAATTCTCGTTACGGCACAACGGTTTTGACCGTGACGCACGACGAGGAGGTCGCACAGGCGCACCGGCGGTACGTGCGGCTGCGGGACGGCCGGATCGAGCGCGACGACGCCGACGTCGCCGACCTCGTCGGAGTCGGCGAGGACGGCAGCATCGTGCTACCCGAGCACACGTGGACGTCGTTGCCGCCGGGCAGTACGGCGCGGGTCATCGCGACGGTCGACGGCGTACGGCTCGTCCGCGACGACGGTCCGGACGGCCGCCGGTGACCGGCCGGCTCGTCGCGGACGCCGTGGCGTACCGGCGCGGCGGGCGAACCGTGCTCGACGGGCTGTCGGTCTCGGTCGCGCCCGGCGAGATGCTCGCCGTCGTCGGCCCGTCCGGGTCCGGCAAGTCGAGCCTGCTCGCCGTCCTCGGCGGCCTCGAGCCGCCGGACAGCGGCACGGTGCTGCTCGACGGTGCGCCGCTGCGCGCCGGCGACCCGGCGCAACGACGCAGGTTCGGTCTCGTATTGCAGGGGTACGGGCTGCTCACGTTGCTGACCGCGGCGGAGAACGTCGAGATCGCGTTGCAGGCGCGCGGCGTGTTCGGGCAGGAGGCACGGCTCCTCGCCGGTGACGCGCTCGCCGAGCTCGGCATCGCGGAGGTCGGCGGCAAGCTCGTCGAGAAGCTGTCGGGCGGCCAGCAGCAACGGGTCGCGATCGCCCGCGCACTGGTCACGTCGCCCGATGTCGTCCTCGCCGACGAGCCCACCGCCGAGCTCGACCACGGTGCGCAGGACGTCGTGATCGAGGCGCTGCACGAAGCGGCGGAACGCGGCGCCGCCGTCGTCGTCGCGACGCACGACCCGGCGGTCGCGGCCGAATGCGACCGCGCGTTGCGGTTCCACGAAGGACGCCTGGCAGGCTGACGGGCCATGGACTACCGCGAGCAGGTGGCCGTCGTCACCGGCGCGTCGTCGGGGCTCGGCCGCCGGCTCGCCCTCGACCTCGCCGCCGGCGGCGCGACCGTCGTCGGGATCGCGCGGCGCGAGGACCGGTTGCGCGACCTCGGCCTGCCGTACCGCGTCTGCGACCTCGCCGACGTGCCGGCGTACGTCGACGTGCTCGGCGAGATCGACGCGTCGTACGGCCGGGTCGACCTGCTGCTGAACATCGCCGGCATGGGCGGGATCGTGCGCCGCGAGATGCCGTCGCTCGAGACGACCCGCACCGTCATGGAGGTCAACTTCTTCGCCGCGTACGCCGGCATGCTCGCGGTGCTCCCGGGGATGCGCGCACGGCGGCACGGGGTGGTCGCGAACATGTCGTCGGACGACGCGCGCTCCCCCGGTCCGGGCGCCGGCGACTACTGCGCGTCGAAGGCGGCGCTGTCGGCCGCGACGGAGAGCCTCGCGTACGAGGCGCGCGCCGACGGGGTGCGGCTGCATGTCGTCTACCCCGCGTGGGTGCCGACCGAGATGGGCCTGCACGCGGTGCGGTCGGGGGGCCTCGTGATGCCGCCGCGCGCCGCCCGCCGCACCGAGGAACAGGTGTCGCGGCTGGTGTTACGGCGCCTCGGCGACGAGCGCGTCGAGATCAACTGCGCGGCACTGCCGCTGGTCGCGCCGATCATGCGGACGGTCGCGCCGAAGCTCTACCACCGGATGCGCGCGACCCGCTGAGCTAACGCGGTAGCAGCGGCCGGCCGAGGCTGCGGCTCCGGCCGCGGAACTCGGCGACGACGTCCCCGCCGGCCGTCGACACGGTCACGTCGTAGAGGCCGGACCGGCCCCGGCGGGCCCGCTCGGTGGCGACCGCGACGAGCTCGGTGCCGGCCTCGACCGGAGCGAGAAAGGCGACGTCGGCGCCGGCCGCGACCGTGACGTCGTCGTACGTGTTGCAGGCGAACGCGAACGCGCTGTCGGCGAGGGCGAACACGTACCCGCCGTGGCAGCTGCCGTGCCCGTTGAGCATGTCGGTCCGGACGGTCATCCGGGCGCGCGCGGTGCCGGCGGCGACGCGATCGACGGTGATGCCGAGAGCCTGGCTGGCGGCGTCGTTGGCGTACATCGTCTCGGCGCAGCGCGAAGCGAGGTCGTCGGGGGCATCGGGCACGGGTGTCAGCGTGGCACGCGGCGGCCGTCGCATCGCTGCTAGGCTGGTCGGCACGCGCCGCTAGCTCAGTTGGTTAGAGCAGCTGACTCTTAATCAGCGGGTCCGGGGTTCGAGTCCCTGGCGGCGCACTCGAACCTATGTTCGATATGGCGTCAAGGCGAGCGAGCCCCTTGAGGCCGCGCACCACGCGAGCCACGCATTGCCGAGTTGCAGGCTGTACGTCGGTTACTCGGTTCCGGCGGATACGCGCTCGCACCGCGAAGCGGCGTCGCCGCCCTCGCCTGGCTCAGACCGACGGGCTGGACAACCACACGTCCGCTTAGACGATCTGGTCCACCGCCCGACGCCATAGCGCGTCGGCGGCCGCGCGAGGCCGGCGCGGGCTTACTGCGTGGCCTGGACCAAACTCCACTCCGTCGGCCCGTGGTCGCCGCATGGCGGGAAGGCCTCGCCCTTGCTCAGCGCGATCTCCTTGCACCCGCAGGACGGCTTATAGATGCCGGACTGCTCACATGTCTGACCGTTGTGCGGCATGGACACACTCCTTCTCTCGTGACGGTTCCAAATCGGGGGTCTCGTGCGTCAGGAGGTCGGCGACGAACGGCGCGATCGGCACTCCTGACAGCCGTTCGTAGAAGGTGAACCCGGGCGACGGATTCACCTCCAAGCAATAGAGCGTCCCGTCACCCGACTCGCGCAGGTCGATGCCGGCGAACCGAAGCCCCATCGCTCGGGTCATCGCGATCAGC
The DNA here is from genome assembly GCA_030840525.1 of Frankiaceae bacterium. Lineage (GTDB taxonomy): Bacteria > Actinomycetota > Actinomycetes > JAFAQI01 > JAFAQI01 > BP-197. The sequence goes on along the minus strand of JAVEEI010000195.1, from coordinate 22,213 downwards.
CGGCCGCGCGGGTCGGGGTCGAGTTCGGCCAGCGTCGCGGTGGGCAGCGCGCCTTCCGGCGGCACATAGCGGTAGTCGGTCTCCATGGACCGGATGCGCAAGGCGTGCGCTTCGCCGCCGACGACGTGGACCCGTAGATCGTCGCCGTCCACGAGCTGCTGGAACTGAGTCGGGCAGTGCACGACGTCGCGCAGCCGTCCCGTGTCCCGCGGATCGACCTCGCCGACCATGCTGCGGTCGGCGCTCACGGACTTGTAGACGGCACGTCCCACCTCTTGGACGAACGCGCGCGCAGCGTCCGGGCTCGTCGTCGTCAACGTCGCCGGCGTCGCGAAGCCGAACGCCCGGATCATTTCCAGCTGGTACGGCTTGCTCGTGTTCGCCGCGCAAGCGGCGGGCCGGTTCACGACGACGGCAGGGGTGAACTCGGACCAGGTCAGAACGGTCGACAGCGCGCGACAATTCTGCGCCGCCCGGCCCGGCCGCGAGGCCGGCCGCAGATAAGCCGCGCAGATCTCGTCGAGGCAGATCGTGGCCGTCGACGTCGTCACGACGGCCTCGCGGTCCGGATGCCATGCGCGCCCAACTGTCGCGAGCGGATCGTCCGGGTCGAACACGACGTATGGCTCGTCTCGCGCGAGCAGCTCTGCCGCAATCGCAGCGAGCGGAGCGTCGTCGTCGGCGCAGCCGACGAGAAGGATCACGGGACTGCCCCTTGCTCACACCGCAACAACTCGTCTTTCAGCGCGAGCCACAGCCGTTCGTCCAAGCGGGGCTGATAGCTGACCCCGGTCACCGCGGTCGAGTGCTCGACGCAGAACTGAACGGCGAGATGTCTGCTGCCAGCGGCGCCCGCGATCCGGCGCGTGATCGCAGCTCTCTCTTCTCGATCCACGATCGGCCCGTAGTCGAACACTTTGGCTCCGACGACTACCGCTGACGACGACCCTTCCGCAGCCGGCGGATCGACGCACGTCGCCAGCCCGTCCATCGCGACGGCCCGCAGCCATCCCTCCGGCGACCGCGCGAGCCCCATCAAGTTGCCCGGCGTCACGGGGTTCACCCGTCGCGCCGGCCACTGCGCGAGGAACGCCGTAAGGAACGCGGTCATCTCCGCCGCGACGTACGCCCGGTCTTCCGGATGGACGTGCGGCAACGACTCCGCGCGAATCCGTACGACGCGGACCAGCACTGCCCGCACCGCCGCTCCCCCGAGCGCTTCGGGGACCGTCGGCGGCGCGCCGGACCGGAGGGTCCAGCCCGCCATCGAGAGCGACGACGGCGTCGCCACGACGACGTCGTCGTTGTCCCGAACGCACTCGATCGAAGGATCCAGGTCGTCGGCGACGACGAGGATCATCGTTTGCCGGTACGAGAGCCCTTGGGCCCCGCGCTCTTCCCGGCTCGCTTCGTTGCGGCTGTCTTCTTGGCCTTGGCCGCGGGCGCCGCGGCCTTCGACATACGCATCCGCCCGTTCGTCATCGGCGGCGCCGGTTTGGACGGGGTGGCCGACGCCGGCTTGGCCGGAGTTCCCTTCCGCGCCGTCGGCTTCTTCTGCTTTCCGTCGCCGCGCTTGGCCGCCTCCATGCCGGCCATCGCGTCCATGCCTTCCATGTGCATGTGCATCTGCGCGGCCATGAGCGTCGGATCGATGGGATGGATCGGGACGGCGGCAAGCGCGGCCGCGCTCGGCCCGGAAAGTTCCGGCCGCTCCTCGGCGCGAATGAACGGCCGCACGGCAGCGCTCAGCTCGTCGACCGCGGTGGCGATGGTGCGGATGATCTCCGGCCCCATCGGGTCGCCGACGGTCGTCCACGGGTCCGGGATCGACTCGACGATTTCCTTGCCGAGGAACTCGAAGTCTTCCTTCACCCGGAGGTGGTCCACTTCGACCTTGAGCGGCTTGACCAGATGGCTGCGGCAGACGCGCACCCAGACGCCCTCAGAGGGCACGTCCAGCACCGCGCCAGTAGCCGGGTCAACGACCTGGGCGCTGGCGAAGACCAAGTAGGGCCCCGGCGGAAGCAGGCCGCGAGTCGACGGGAGCGTGGCGGTGACGTTGTTCCCGTTCTGGGTGAACGGCACGGAGACGAGCCGCTGATCCCCGTCGAACGCATGCGTCGAGGTGCCGGCACGCAACAACGCGACCCGGCTGATCGTCGCCGGTTGGGACAGGACGAGGGACAGCGCCCAGCCTGCTTGAGTGACGTCGGATTCCAGGCTGAACTGCGGCCGATCCGGCCGACCGAAATACCAAGGCTCGATGATCTCGACCCGCAGCTCGCGGTTGTCGACGTGGACCGAAACGCCGCCGACGGTCTTGATCTCCTGCACATCGGTCGGCTCGCCGTCCGGGTAGTCGGCCGGGTCGTGGAAGCTCCACTTGCAGCCCTTGTCGGACCCGGACATCCAGACCCGGCCGTCGGGCATGAGCAACGCGGTCGAGTGATAGTTCCGGCTGACGCTGGTACGAATCGGCAAGGTCAGCCAGGTGTCTGTGCTCGGCCGGAAGATCTCGACTGCGTAGACGGGATGAAGCTCGTCGCCACCTTCTTCGTTACCGCCGCAGCACATGACCTCGCCGGTGGGCAACAACACCGCCATCCCGTTGACGCGGGGCGGCGTCGGCGCCTGGGCGAGCACGCCGTCGGCCGGGACGTTGCGGGCGCCGGTCGGCGTCCACACCGGATGGGTCGCGGAGAGGTCGATCACCTGAGGCTGCTCGATGTTCGCGACCAGGACGCGCGGGCGATACCCGTCGAGGTGTTCGAGCGGCAACAACACCGAGGTGTATGCGCTGAACCCCATGTTGTGCGGCACCGGCGGGTTGCAGAGCGGCTGCAGCGCCGTGGTGCCCGGCGACCAGGTCGTGCACTGGCCGTTGGTCGGCGTGACGAAGAAAACGGCGCCGCTCGGCAGCAGATGCATGCGCGGATACAACGACTCGAACGCGTCGGTCACCATGCCTTGCACGGACCACGTGCCGAACGTCGGCGAGAACACTTCGAGCTGCCGGTTCTGATCGCTGCCGGCGGCGTTCGAGCCGCTTACGGCGAGCACGTCGCCGGTCGCCAGCGTGACCAACGTGGGATACCAGCGACCGTCCTGCATCGACGGCAGCGCCGTAAAGGCTCCCGTCGCCGGGTCGAAGATCCACGCCGCCGGGTCGCCCTCGAAGCCGTCAAAACGCTTGGTACCGCCGGCGATCAGGACCCGGCCGTCCTCGAGCAGGGCGTGTCCGCAGCAGAAGAGATCCGTGATGCCCGGCGCCGGCTGGCAGTTCGACACGGTGAACGACTCGCAGTCGAACAGCCGAGCCGAGTCGAACAAGTGGTTCGCGAACTGCCCCGGGTCGTGTTGGTCGCCGGAGAAGTACACGATCTGCCCAGTCGGCAACAGCGCAGCGTGGATGGCGATGATCTGGGAGTAGGAGTCCTGGGTCGCGGCCGAGCCGCCCTCCGGCACGACGAATGCACGCATCTGCGGCTGCCTCCTGAGACGATTCTTCCGCCGGCCGAACGACGGTCTGGATACCGGGCCGTGGGGTTGACGCGGCTCAGGCTAGGGCGAAACAGGACAGATGTCTCTACCTGCAGCGTCACGATTTCTCGGCATCGGCGAGCAATCGGTGCGGGCCCAGACGCACCGTGCTGCCGCCGGTCGGCGTCACCTTGCCACCGACGATGAGTGCGGCGGTGCGCAATATGCTCCAGGACCCCTACGCGCCCGCGCTCGAGCTCGCGGCCCGGGCCGTCGCGCGCGCGGGCAGTCGATCTTCAACGACTGTGACGTACGTGTGGCGATCCGCGTCGTGGGGTCGATGCGGCGCGTAAGAGGTTCTTGCCTTGGTCGGTGCGCACATCGACTCGCGGCGCGCGAAGAGTAGGCACCGGGATTCGTCCCAGCGGATCGAACCTTCGGCCGTAGAGCGGCGGCGACCCGAATGCGCAATTCCGCTGATACGCTCACAGCGACTGGTAATTATGTAGAACGAGAAGCGGCGAATCAACACGTCCATCGCCAGTCGGCTGAGCCCGGAGGGTCGTCCTTTGTCCGAGATGGAGCTCGAGCACCGGCTGACGACGTCGGCCGTCCGAATCACCGGGACGCGAACCGAAACACGACATACGAATGACTCCGGAACGACGCCGACGGTTAGTCGGGAGGGCATCGTTACCTTCCAGCTACGGGCTGATGGGGCACGATGAGCATCACGGACTCGCTGAGCCACCGGCTGACGTCACCCACACTCCTCCGGCCGGTGTTCGCCGTCCTGCGGCGGTTCGCGCCGGTGCTCGTCTTCGGCCACCAGGCGGTCGTGAGCCGCGACGTCGACGTGGTCGACGTGCTCAGCCGCCCGGACGAGTTCACCGTGTCCCAGATCAACGCGGCGAACATTGACCGGCACGACGGCCCGTTCATCCTCGGGATGGACCCGTCCGAGCAGTACACCCGCGAGCATCGGCTGCTGCGTGACGCGGTACGCGTTGACGACCTGGACCGTGTCGCGGCGCTCACCGCCCAGCACGCCGCCGCGCTCGTCGGCGAAGCCGTCGGCGACGGGCGGATCGATGTAGTGAACGGTTACGCGCGGGTGGTCGCGTTGCGCCTCGTCACGACGTACTTCGGCGTGCCCCTACCCTCCGGCGGCGAGCCGGAGCTGATGGGATGGCTGCGCGACATCTTCTTCGACGTCTTCCTCAACTTCACCGGCGACCGCGGCAAGCGGGCGGCCGCTATGCGGTCCGGCATCGCGCTGAAGCAGCACCTCGACGAGGAGATCGCGCGGCGCGAAGCGCTGGGCGCCCCCGGCGAGCGGGATGACGTGCTCGGCCGACTGCTGGCGATGAAGGGGCCAGACCGCCCGTGGCTGGACGACGACACGGTCCGGCGCAACTTGAGTGGGCTCGTCGTGGGGGCCGTCGAGACCACCTCGAAGTTCGTCGCACTCGCGATGACCGAGCTGCTCCGCCGACCCGATGCACTGGCGGGGGCACGGGAGGCCGCGCTGCGGGGCGACACCGACGCCGTGCGCCGCTACGCCTACGAGGCAGAACGCTTCTTCCCGCACACGCCGTTCGTCCTGCGTTACTGCGCGAACGGCGCCGTCCTCGGCGCGCGCCGACGCCGGATCCGGCCCGGCAGCCACGTGCTGCTCAGCACGATCTCCGCGATGTTCGACCCCACGGCGTTCCCCGGTCCGGGGACGTTCGACGCGGACCGGAAACCACCGCCGGAGTACCTGCACTTCGGGTACGGCATGCACCGCTGCTTCGGCGCGCAGATCAACGACCGCCAGGTGCCGGAGCTGGTCGCCGGGCTGGTCCGGCTGCCCGGCCTGCGCGTCGCGCCGGGCCGGGCCGGTCGGATCCGCTGGGACGGTCCCTTCCCGGACCGGCTCGTCGTCGCCTTCGACGACGCCGGCTGATGGCGGCCGTCGTGCCGCAGACGATCCTCACGTTCCTCACGACGATCGAACCAGCGCGCCTTGAGCCCCTCAAGGCACTGCTCGCAGCAATCGACGCGTACGACCCAGCGGGCGAGTGGCCGCCGCTGCCGTTCGCGGCGCTGTCGCGCCTGCACTTCACGAGCCTCGTCGTGTTGGAGGACGGCGAGGACGGCTTCGAGCCGTACCTCGTCTTCGAGCACAACTTCGACGGCACGCTCGACCCGTACCTGGACGACCTCTACCAGGTGGGCGCCGACGGCCTGCACCAGATCTACAGCCACTGTCGCGGTTACGCCGGGACCGGCCCGGGTGACAGGGACGCGATCATCGGCTACCTGCGCGCGCACGTTCTCAAGCCGGATGCGGCGTACGTCGGCGCGCCCGGCCGTACGGTCGGGCGCATCTCGCGCGAGCAGGCGTTGCGCGCGGCGCTCGAAGCGACAGCCGACGCACTGGTCGCCGACCGCAGCGCAGATCAGGCGCCCGCGCCGTTGCGCCGGCGGCTGCAGGACGCCGTGCGGCAACGTCCGGATTCGGCCTGGGCAGAGGAGCCGGCCCCGCCGCGCATCACAGCCGGCGAACGCGCGGTCAGATGGGGACGGCTGCTCGGCGCCGGACTTCTCGCCGTCGTGCTGCTACCTGTCCTGCTCCCGCTGCTGATCGTTTTCCTCGTCGTACTACGCGTGAAAGAGCGGGGCGACCCCACGGCCATCCCGGTGCCGGAGGCGGACCAGGTCGGGCTGCTGCTCACGCGGGAGGACCGGATCGTCCAGAACCACATGGCGAGCCTGAGCCTGGTGAAGCCGGGACGGTTCCGCCGACGGACCCTGCGCACCGTGCTGTGGGCGACGAGCCTCATCGCCGGCGTGTCCTACAAGGGGACGCTCAGCGGCCTGGACACCCTGCACTTCGCGCACTGGGTGCTGATCGACGACGGGCAGCGGCTGCTGTTCCTGACGAACTACGACGGTAGCTGGGAGAACTATCTTGACGACTTCATCGACCGGGCGGCGCTCGGGCTGACCGGCATCTGGAGCAACACCGTGAACTTCCCGCGAACGCGGTTCCTCGTCTTCGGCGGGGCCCGCGACGAGCCGCGGTTCAAGGCCATCGCGCGGAGCACCCAGAGGTACACGAACGTCTGGTACAGCGCATACCCGCATCTCACCGTTCGCGCGATCGACAACACGAGCAGTATCCGCGAGGACCTGTTCCGGCCGCTGGGCGAGTCGGCGGCGCGGCGCTGGCTCTGGCGGCTCTGACCGACGGCAGAACAGGGGAACGCACGTGGTGGTGCTGGAGCGGCGGGACATCCAGGGCGTCGTCGTGAGCGGGTACGGGCACCTGCCCCGCAGCGCGTACCTGCTCTTCCGGATCGAGGACCAGGCCGCCGCGCGAGCGTGGCTGGGCGCGATGGCAGAAGAGGTCACGGACGCCGCGGGGAAGCGTGCGGAGTGCTCGGTCAACGTCGCGCTGACATACGACGGCCTGGCCGCGCTCGGACTGGACGACGATGCGCTGCGCACATTCCCGCTGCCGTTCACCGACCGCATGGACTCGCCCCGCCGGGCGACGATCCTGGGCGACTCCGGGGAGAGCGCGCCGGCGGGGTGGGACTGGGGCAACGCGGCCAACCGGGTCCACGTGCTGCTGATGGTGTTCGGCCCGGACGAAGCGGAGCTGGAGACGGTCGTCACCCGGTTCACCGACGGCATCGCCGCCGCCGGCGCGATGTCGCTCGTCGCGAACCTGCCCGGCCATCGGCTGCCCGGCGGCAAGGAACACTTCGGGTTCAGGGACGGGATCGGCCAGCCGATCATCGAGGGCAACGAGCGCCGCGCGGAGAAACAGCTCGCGCGGACGGGGCATGTAACGGTCGTCAAGGCCGGTGAGTTCGTGCTCGGCTACCCCAACGAGTACGGACTCCCACCGGTGAGCCCAGTCGTCGCGGCAGCCCGCGACCCGCTCGGGCTACTGCCGGAGTACGACGTTCCGGACGACCTGCGGTTCTCATCGCACACCGGCCCGCTGCGCGACCTCGGCCGCAATGGGTCGTACCTTGTGTTCCGCCAACTGCGGCAGGACGTCGCGGGCTTCTGGGCGTTCCTCGACGACGCGACCCGCGGGGCGACAGGCGGACCCGACCGCGCGGCGCAGGAGCGGCTCGGCGCAAAGTTCGTCGGCCGGTGGCCGAGCGGCGCGCCGCTCGTCCTGGCACCTGACCAGGACGACCCGTCGTTGGCGACGGCGAACGACTTTTCCTACGCAGCCCTTGACAGCCACGGTTTCGCCTGCCCGCTCGGCTCGCACGTCCGCCGCGCCAACCCCCGCGACGCGCTCCGCGACGACGCGGCCGAGTCTGTACGGAGCGTGCGGCGCCACCGCATCGTCCGGCTCGGCCGTTTCTACGGCGACGTCCCCGCCGACCCTCGGCACGCCGACGACACGGACAGGGGGATCTACTTTCTCTGCCTCAATGCCGACATCGAGCGGCAGTTCGAGTTCGTCCAGCAGACATGGCTCAACGACACCGTCTTCCGCGGCCTCGACAGCGAGACCGACCCGCTGGTCGGGGACCAGGACGACAGCCTGTGCGCACGCACGATGACGATCCAGGCCGATCCGCTGCGCCGAAAGGTGACGAACCTTCAGCGGTTCGTGACGACACGGGGCGGCTCGTACTTCTTCCTGCCCGGCCTCAACGCGCTGCGCTACCTTGGCGCGTTGGCCTGACGCTGTCGTCGCCGGTCTCGCTCCCTGGCGGCGCACTCCAACCGCGGTCCGTCCTCGGTTGCGGGATATCGGCCAGCTACGACCGATATCCCGCAACCGTCAAGGTTCTGCTAGGGCCTAGGGCGAGTCCACGATCGCGCCATGAGCGAGTAGCGGCGCGGTCGAGTAGCTACACGTCCCGCCAGCCGAGGCCAGCACGTCGATCCAGTACTGCAGGTTGTGCTGCTCGCCGCCGCTGACGAAGGTCCCGGAGATGTAGAGGTGGATCCCGCCGCGGAAGAACGTGAACGATCCGGTGATCGGGCCTTCCGGTCCGGACCCGGACAGGTCTCCGGCACCGCTACCCGCAGTGCAAGCATCGTTCGAGCTGCCCCGGAACGTGACGTGATAGAAACCGCCGTCGTCGGCAGCACCGAGGCAGTTGGCGTTCGTGTCCCAGACGAACGTGTGCGGGCCCACTGTCGTTGTCTCCGCCGGCGACCAGTTGCCGGTGCCGGTGACCGAACCGTACGGGCAGTACGCGGCGTCGGGGCTACCCACATCTTTGCAGGAGGCAGCCTCGGTGCTCCCGTCGGCGTACGTGACGTACTGACACACCTCGACGTCGTCGGTGGGCGACGCGGAGTACACGACCTGGTCCTGGCCTGCCTGGACTCCGGCCCCAGAGAACGAGTGGGACGAGGGCGACTCGATGCCATTCACCTGGATCGCGCAGGTCACCGTCGCTGCGGTGGGCGCTCCGGTGGCGTCGGTAGTGACCGAGTTGTCGCCCATGACGCCCTCGTACTGGCCATTGGTCGCTACCGCGTTCGACACCGCGTAGGCGTAACAACCACCGCGGATCGTGTCGCCGGCGGAGTTCGCACTCGCGGCAGGAACCAACACTCCGACCATCACGGCCGCGGTGCCGGCGACCAGCGCCTTCCCCACTGTCCTTCTCATGTCCCCTCCGTTTCGGCCCGAGTGCCCACAGGTCGCGGGTCGATGGCTCGGACGCAACTGCATTGCTGGTGATTCGCATGCACTACCGCGAATCAAGGGCAACGCTTACGCCCGATCGAGAAAAACATTCCGCCCGTCAGCGCTGCGGCATTCGCAGTGGCCCCGCAGCGACGTCAGCGGACGAAGTCGGCGACGTTGTCGCGCGCCGGACGCGCCCGGCCGGCCGGGCCCGGCGCGAACGCGAGCAGCAGGTTGTCGGTGACCCGCCGGACGATGCCGCCGGTCACCGGATCGATCCTGCAGCCGTCGTAGACCGCGCACACCCAGCGCATCGTCCCGGCGTCGAACACCGCCGCCCCCGACGCGGTCGAGTAGTACGTCGTATCGGCCTCGGAGGCGTCGCCGAGCGGGCACTCGAACGGCGAGTGGGTGAGCACCTCGAGCGGTCGCGGCGTCGGGTCGGCGAGCACGACCCGGTCGACCTCGGGACCCATGAGCGCCGTCAGCGGCGTGCCCTTGACCACACGCGTCCCGGCGAAGAGGTACGACGTCGGGTCGACCACGACGCCGTTGCTCGTATGGCCGAGACAGGCGTACATCCCGCCGGTGAGGCTGCTCTCCGGTTGCGCGTTCGGCGGCTGCGGCCAGTCGGCCGTCGTCTGCGCCGGGTCGAGCCGTGACAGCGGGTCGAGCGACGCCAGCTTGTAGTCGACCATCACCCGGTCCGCGCCCAGCGGCGACGACTCGAACCGCACCCGCCGGTAGACCGCGTTGGAGCCGAGAAACGCGACGTTGCTGCCGGCGTCGCGAGCCGCGGTGAGCGTCGCGCGCATCTGCACCGAGTAGTACTCGTCATGGCCCATGCTGATGACGGCAGTGGCGCCGTCGAGCACGTGCGGGTCGCGGTGCAGGTCGACGTCGGTGACGAAGTCGGCCGCGAGACCGAGCCGGTCGACCTCCGCGACGACCGGCAGCTCGCGGTCGATGAACTCGCCCGCGCCGAACTCGGCGAGATAGGGCCGGTCGAACGAGACCGCGTACGACCGCGAGGCGAACCCGCCCTCGTCGCCGTCGTACAGATCGCAGCAGCCCCAACGGTTGTAGGCCTGCCACGTCGTATCGGCGGTGACGAGCACGACCCGGCCGGCGGACGACGGCGCGCGCACCGTAAGCGGCACGAAGTTGGCCCGGCCGTCCCGTGTGGTCAGCCGCATCAGGTAGACGCCGGGCAGCCAGCCGGTGGTGTCGACACGGGCCGACGGCGACCACGCCGTCGTGACCAGCCGCAGCGGGCTCACCACTGTCGGCGCGGGCTGCACGACACCGGCGTACGGGCCGAGCGTCGTGGTGAGCCGGCCGAGGGCACCGCCGTACCAACCCATCCGGTAGACCTGCACGGTGAACGACTTCGCCGCCGTCGACACGTAGAGGTCGAACGCCACGCCGGGCGCAATGCTGTCGCGGCTCGGGTACCCGGCGATGCCGGTCGCCGCGGCCGGCTTGATCCGCCACGGTTGCTGGCGCAGCGGCAACGGCAACGGGTACGTCAGCGGCACGACGGGACGCGGCGAGTGCGACGGTGCTGGTGTGTGCGACTGCGCCGGGGTGGGCGGCAGCGCGACGGGGGCGGCCCGGCCGCCCGTGCAGCTCGCGACGAAGACGGTGGCGAGAAGAAGGAGTGGAGCGAGGCGCGCGGAACGACGACGCATGCGGTCCTAGAACAAGGCCGGGCTGTAGGGCCGCGGCTGCAGCTCGAGCCAGGTGCGCCCGGGCTGCAAGGGGATCGGGTGGCCGGCCGCGTCGAGGATCTTCATCGGCACACGGTACGACGGACGCACCCAGTGGCCCGCGATCGCGACCCCGTTACGGAACACCGTGACCGGCCCGCTGCCGATGACCACGACGTACGGGTCGGCGTTGCCGGCGTCGTCGATGATGTTGGTCGAGTGCCAGGTGACGGACAGCACGACGACGTTCGTCGTACTGACCCGCGAGCCGTCGGCCACCATGTCCGCGCGGCCGTCTTGGGTGCGCACGTAACTCGTGCCGTTCCACGTCCAGGCGCTCGACGTGTTGGGCGAGAAGCGCAAGGTGACGCCCTTGGCGGCGCGCGCGCCGGCCGGCGTCGGCCCGTAGCTGAAGAGCTGCGGCGGCGCGACCAGCTTGCGGCCGCTGGCCCGGCCGGCCTGGTAGAGGCGGCTGGTCGAGGAGAAAACGTTGTGCGGCGCGGCCCGCGACGAGCTACGCCAGAACCACTGCGGCGCGTTGTCGTTCGCGATGAGCAGCGCGTTGCTGTGCGCCTTCGACGGTGCAATCTCGCCGGGCGCCGCACCGGAGTAGGCGAAGATGCCGCCGTTGAGCTCGCGCAGCAGGTCGGCGTCGACCGGGCGCGCGGAGCGGATCGGCCCGATGAGCGTCACGTCCTGCGACTGGAACGTCGCCATCAGCCGGGTGAGGCCGCCTTCGACGAGGATGTCGGTGACGAGGTCGGCGCGGTTCAGGCCGGCCTGCGGCATCGCCGGCGCGATGTTGTCGATCTTGACCGAGAGCGCCGGCCGGCGCGCCGCCGCCGGGTTGCGGACCGGGAGCCCGGTCAGCGGGTAGACCCGCGCGGCCGCGGCCGGAGGCGACGCGGAGGGCGACGCCGAGGACGACGGCGACGGGCTGCCGTGCGCGGCGGCGGGGCGTACGCCGGAGCCGCCGCAGGCGGCGAGGGCGAGCGCGAGACCTGCCGCGGCGAGGGCGCGGGAGGACGCGGTGGCGCGGCTGGGGAAGGTCACGCTGTCTCCGTCGATGTCGGCGAGAACGACATCTTGAGTACAACACCTCGACGGCAAGATCACCGGCAATCTGGACTATTGCCGCGAGTCGCCTAGCCGGCTGCGAGCGGCCGGATGAGTCGGCTACCCCGGCGACTCGTCCGGGATGAGGCGGCCGAGCTTCTGCAGCTCGCGCTTGACCGCGAGCACGAGCGCCGCCATGCCGATCGGCTCGTTCGCGGTCGCGGCGAGGAACGCGGCGGCGGTCGCCGCGTTGGTGATCGCACCGCCCGGGATGTCGACGAACTCGGCGAGCCGGTCGAGATCGACATCGCTCGCGAGCGGCGCGGTCGGCGGCAGCGAGCGCTCCCAGATCCGCCGCCGCTCGGTGCGGTCCGGCAGCGTGAACTCGACGGTGACGTGGATGCGCCGGGCGAACGCGCTGTCCATGTTGCCGGCGAGGTTGGTCGCGAGCAGTACGACGCCGTCGTAGCGCTCGAGCCGCTGCAGCAGGTAGGCGACCTCGATGTTCGCGTACCGGTCGTGCGAGTCGCGGACCTCGGACCGCTTGCCCAGCAACGCATCCGCCTCGTCGAAGAACAGTACGACGGGACTCGCCTCGGCGGCGGCGAAGACCTTGGCGAGGTTCTGCTCGGTCTCGCCGATGTACTTGCTGACGAGCTGCGACAGGTCGATGCGGTAGAGGTCGAGGCCGAGCTCACCGGCGATGATCTCGGCGGTCAGTGTCTTGCCGGTGCCCGACGGCCCGGCGAACATCCCGACGACGCCGCGCGACGGCAGCGGCGAGAAGCCCCAGTCGCCGTAGACGACGTGCCGGTGCCGGGCGCGGTCGACGAGGTAGCGCACCAGCGCGAGCTTGTGCGGCGCGAGCACGAGGTCGTCCCAGGTGCGCTCCGGCCGGATCCGCGTCGCGAGCTGCTCGATCTCGCCCGCGGCGATCCGCCGCAACGCCGCCGACGCTTCGCCGCCGGTCGCGGCCATCGCGGTCGCGGCGGCATCGAGTTGGCTGGCAGTGAGCTGGCTCGCGTTGAGGCCGACGTCGGCGAACTCGCCGGTGTCGAACACCGCCGCGACCTCGGCGGTGTCGGCCAGGGGCGGCGCGGCGGTCAGCTGCTGCCAGGGTCGCCGCGGCAGGTCGTCGAGCGGCAGCTCGTGCGCGCTCGTCACCGCCCAGCGCAGGTGGAACGCGCGCTCGACCCGCGCCCGGGTCGCGGCCGGCAGCTTGTCCGCGACCTCGACGACCACCGCCTCACCCGACAGCGAAGCCCGCCGTACGACGGCGTCGAGCGCCTCTTCGCTGGTCGTCGCGGGACAGACGAGAAATCCGTTGGCGTCCAACGCATCAGTGACCGCCTGGAGCCGGCGGATGCGGTCCGGACTCGCGACGACGACCAGCCGGGCGACGCCACCGCCGGTCGTGTCGAGGAGCTCGGTCTCCGGCGGCAGCCCGGGATCGGGTGACTGGTCGCCGTGCAGCCACCACGTAACCGACGGGTGCGGCCGCAACGGCGTCAGCGCCCACGGCCGGTCGTCCGCCGCGACGAGCAGGCAGGCGCGCCGCAGCCCGCCGCCCGGGCCGACGGCGAGCGCGATCTCGTCGTCTTCCACGACGCGGCGCAGCGACCACGGCGTGAGCCACGGGCCGGCGTTGTCACCGCCGAGGTACGCCGCGACCTGCTGGCGGTGCGGGTCGAGCTCGACGGCGGCGCACAGCGCGAGCACCGCCGCCTCGCCGCCACTGAGCCCGGCGGTCTCGACCAGGTGCGCCAGCGGCCGGCCCGGCTGCAGCGCATCTTCGAGCGCGACGTCCGCAGTCGCGACGAGCAGGTTCGCCAGCTCGGCCGTCGAGTCCTGGACGTTTGCCGGGACATCGGCCTCGGTCCCGACGAGTACGCCGACGGCCTGCAGGACGGGGTCGCCGACGCTCGGGTCGCCGGCTCCGCGTGCCACCAGCGCGGCGCGCGCGAGCAACGCGTCCGCGGCAACGAGCCACGAAGGTTGCCGGTCCGCCCGGCACAGCGCGGCGGCTGCAAGAGGTGCATCGAGGTCGAGGATCTCGCGATCCTCCGCGGCCGTGGTCATCGATCCCTACTCAGACCTTCGCGCCGCTGCTCGACGTACGGTGCGCGCCCAGTGACGGCCGCCGGCCGGGCTGCTTCGGCTTCAGCCGGTTCGACCGCCGTACGGCGTAGTCGAGGATGGCTTTGATGAACGAGTCGACCGCCTCGTCGTGCTCCATTCCCGCAACTCTCGCCAACTCGTCCTTCTCCTTGCGGGCGAGGTCGGCCGCCATGATCTGCTCGTCGATGTCCTTGGTGTCGTGGCCGGGCGCGAGCGCCTTCTTGTCCGCCACCAGCTTGTCGTACGCCCGGTTGGCCTCGGTTCGCCGTCCGGCCGCGTCCATCTTCGCGTCGTACAGCCGCTTCCAGACCGGGCTCTCGAGGAACGAGTTGACGAGCGTCTTCCGTACGGCGCGGCCGTGCCCGACGGTGAGCCGGCCGTCCTCGATCGCCGGCCGGACCATGTTGCGGAGCTTCATCTGCTGGTAGTCGTTGAGCGGCTTGATGACCTCTTCCATGTCGTCGCCGTACTCGCGGTCGATCGTCGACGTCCGGAGCTTGTTGATGTAGTTGGCCTGGCCGAGCTGCTCCTTGGCGGTGTCGTCGTTCCAGCCGCCCTCTTGGACGATCTTCTTCGGGTCGATCTCGCGCAGCACCTTCTGCAGGTAGGCGAACCGCTCGAGACACGCGGCGACCTCGCTCGGCGTGATGAGACCGGTGAGGCACTTGGAGATCTGGTCGGGGGTGACCTGCAGGACCTTCTCGCGGAACTTCGCGTCCGCGAGCTGCGGCACACCGACGAACTTGCCGGAGCCGGTCTCGGCGTCGACCTTGCCCTCCTTGCCCATCTTGCCGAAGCTGAGGTCGAGGTCGATGCCCTTGATGCCGAGCACCTTTCCCTTCGCGTCGGTGGCGACGTAGAAGTTCCTGGTGTGCCGGTCCATCTGAAGGCTGATGTAGTCGAGCATCTGCAGGATGTTGAGGCTGCGCTGCAGCGTCGGGTCGCCGAGGTTCGCGACCCTGGACTGCTCGTTGCGGCTCTCTAGGTCCTTGCGCTCGCCGCCGCTGGTCGCGAACCTGAGCTCGGCTCCCTCCATGCCCTCGGCGGCCTCGCTGACGACACCGAGCTTCGTCAACGACTCCTTCAACGGTTTGCCCTTGATGTCGGTCTTGGAGGAGTGGACGGCGAACTGCACGTCGACGATCTCGTTGGCGCCGAACAGCTTTGCCAGCCGGGAGGAGGCGACCGAGCGGGCGCCGATGTTCGGGTCGACCTGGTCGATCTTCGTCTGGATCGCGCTCGACGCGACGTTGGTGTTCATCGACTTGTCCGCGATGAAGTACCCCTTCTTCCCGCCTTGGTACTGCACGCGGTCGAGCCGGTTCTGCGCGCCGCCGACCGCGTCATCCTTCGTGTAGTCCGTGCTCCGGTCGAGGTTCGCGTCGACGAGCTGCTTGCCCTGGAAGTAGCTAACCGGGTCGGCGATGTCCTGCAGCTCGACGACCAGGCGCGGCCGCAGCATCGACAGCGCCCGCGCGCGCTGGTTGGTGGTGCCGCCGCGCGCCGCCTTCGTGATCCGCTCGCGCTCGGCCTCGTCGCCCTTCTTCACGGCCTGCTCGTACGCGTCCGAGTCCTTGTTGTAGAGGTCGAGGCTGCGTTCGTTCCGTACCTTCTCGTCGCCGAACTTGTCGTTGTCGGCCAACCACTCGTCGATCATCTTGATGACGTCGCGGAGCGTCTTCTCCATCCAGAAGCGGTCGGTGCCGAGCTTGCCGAAGTTCTTCTGCGCCAGGACTTTGTCCTCGCGCTTCTCGAACGCCTTGAGCTTCTCGAGGATCTTCGCGTAGTCGGTCTTGAAGAACTTCTCGCCCTTGCCGGCCTTGCCCTTGCCTTCCTCGACCGCAGACAGCGAGCCCTTCAGCTTGCGCCGTACCGGCTGCTGGCCGCCGCCTTGTACGACGTGGGCGAGCTCGTGCACGAGTAGCGAGCGGCCGGACTCCGACTGCGGGTCGAAGCGGTTGCGGCCGAAGAACACGTCCTTGCCGTGCGTGAACGCCTCGGCGTTGAACGAGTCGGCCAGCCGGCCGGCGTTCGCGTCCGTGTGCACCTTGACCCCCGACAGCGACGTACCGAAGCCGCGTTCGAGCTGGCCGCGCAACGGGCCGCCGAGCGACTGGCCCATGCCGACCCGGCCGCGGAGGTCGGCGCTCGTCTTCGGGTCGGCTTCGAAGGCGCCGGCCTTCGCCCCGTCGCTCGTCTCGCGGTGCACGGCCTCGTCGTGGTGGTCGTTGCCCGCATGCGCCGGCCCGGCGGACGCTTCGCCGCCGGACAGCTTGCGCAGCACCCTGGCCGCGAGCGCGTCGGCGTCGCGTTCGGCCGGGTCGTGCGCGGACCCGACGGTCACCCCGCCCTGCGGCGGCGCCCACTCGGGGCGTTTCGGCTCCGGGCCGCGGTGGTCCGCGCAGCCCTGGTCGTGCTCGTGGGCGATCCGCGACTTCGCCATGTGCTCGTTATACGACTCACCGGACCCGGCGTCCGCGTTATCCGTGATGAGCACCGGGGGTTGTGCGCCGGTTCGTCCGGCTTGGTCGCCGAATGCGTTACGGCCGGACCTCGCCGTGCCGCGAGCACCGGGCCACCCACGACGTCGGCGTGACCTGGACGACCATCCGCCGGCCGCACTCCGCGCAGTAGCGCGGGGGTTCCAGCCGCAGCAGTTCGGCGCAGCGCGGATGCGGCGCGGTCGTCGGCTCGCCGCACCGGGCGCAATGCGTCACAGCGCGCAATGCGTCACAGCGCGGCGGAGAGCGCCTTGATCGGCATGCTCAGCTCACCGAGCAGCGCGATGTCCTCGTCCGGCTGGCGGCCGAGCGTCGTCAGGTAGTTGCCGACGATGATCGCGTTGATCCCGCCGAGCAGGCCGGAGCGGGTGCCGAGGTCGCCGAGGGTCAGCTCGCGGCCGCCGGCGAACCGCAGGATGGTTCGCGGCAACGCGAGCCGGAACGCCGCGATCGTCTTCAGCGCCTCGGCCGGGCCGAGCGGTGCCATGTCGCCGAACGGCGTGCCCGGCCGCGGGTCGAGGAAGTTCAGCGGGACCTCGTCGGGCCGCAGCGCCGCGAGTTGCGCGGCGAACTCGGCCCGCTGCGCGCGGGTCTCCCCCATGCCGACGATGCCGCCGCAGCAGACCTCCATGCCGGCGTCGCGGACAAGCTCGAGCGTCGACCAGCGCTCTTCCCACGTGTGCGTCGTCACGACCGACGGGAAGTACGAGCGCGCGGTTTCGAGGTTGTGGTTGTAGCGGTGCACGCCCATCTCGACCAGCGTCTCCACCTGTGCCGGCGTGAGCATGCCGAGACTGCACGCGATCTGCACGTCGTTGCCGTCGGCGCGGATCGCCTCGATGGCGTCGCGTACCTGCCCGAGCAACCGGTCGTCCGGGCCGCGCACCGCCGCGACGATGCAGAACTCGGTCGCACCGGTCGCTCGCGTTTCCCGCGCGGCCGTGACGAGCCCGGGAATGTCGAGCCACACCGCGCGGACCGGGGAGGTGAACTGGCCGGACTGCGAGCAGAAGTGACAGTCCTCCGGGCAGCCGCCGGTCTTGACCGACACGATGCCCTCGACCTCGACCGCGTCGCCGCACCAGCGACGGCGTACCTGGTGCGCGACGTCGAGCAGCTCGTCGAGTGCATCGTCGGGCAGCTCGAGGCAGCGCAGCACGTCCGCCTCGTCCAGCCCGACTCCGTTGGCAAGGACCTGTTCTCTCGCGGTCTCGATCACGTCGTACGTCGGCATGCCGGACATCTTCTCGCGCCGCCTCGCGGCGGGTTACGGCGGTGGCGGCCCGGTCGCCCGGTAGTTGACGAGGATGGCCTCGTAGCCGACGTGCCCGGCCGGCACCGGCCCAGTGGCCGCGCTGCCCGCCGCGTACACGCCGACCTGCACCTGCTCGCGGTTGCCCGGCGCGGTCCACGCGCGGCCGGTCGGCTGGCCGGCGAGCTTGTAGTAGGTCGCCCGGCGGTAGCCGCGGGCGGTCAGCTGGTGGTCGTACCACGCGAGCAATACGTCGACGGACACCGGCGCGATCGCGACGGCGCCCGCGAACGCGGGGTCCGGCTCGTGCTCGCCGACCTGCTTGCGCTCGTCCGACCCGACGACCCGTACGACGGCCGAGCCCGGGTAACGAAGTGACGCGTCCGGCAGCCGGCGTACCTCTTGCTGGGTCACGGGCCGGTCGAGCGGAAGGCCGAGCTTGTCGAGCCGCGGCGCGGTTCCGCCCCCGCAGCCGGCACCGGCAGCGGCCGTCACCGCCACGCAGAGTAGAAGCGAGAGGGCGCCGCGGGTCATCGCCGCCGCAGCATGACGCCCGCGCAGACCGCGAGCACGAACGCGCCGGCCGACTCGCTTGCTAGCGACCAGTCGGCCCACGGCACGTCGAGACCGTCGTGCAGCCCGAGGAAGCCGACCGTGGCCGACAGCACGAGAGCGACGACGCTGCCGGCGCAGAACGCGAAGCCGGCGGCGACGACGGCCAGCCGCCGCCAGGCGAGTAGGACCGCGGCGAGGACGAAGCCGGACGCCCACTGGAACAGGAAGGCGGGGCCGATCTCGCTGATGTGCCGGTAGCCGATCCGCCACAGGTGCAGGTGGATCGCCGCGGACGTCGCGACCATCGCGGCACCGAACACGATGCCAGCGACCGTCGCTCGGCGTACGCCGCGAGAAGCGGTCCGCGGCACCGGCCGCAGGCCGAGCGCGAGCAGCGACGCGGTCTTACCGGTCGCAGCCGTCGCCATCGTCGGGGCCGCCGTTGTTGTCTGCATCATGATCCCCGCCGTTGTTCTGCGGGATCGTGCAGGCAGCGGTCGAACCTCCGCCGTTGCCGCCCGAGCCCGGTGGATGAGGCGACGACGAGGACGAGCCACATGCGACCAGAACCGTCGGGGCGAAGACCAGACCCGCGAGAACCACCAGCAACCGGTTGCGCATGGGGCGCTCTCCTTCCGTCGCCTTACATACGGTTTCGGCAGCCGAGCGGTTCAGTTTCTCCGAACTGTCAGGGCCCGAACTTCGAGCAGACCGTGTTGACGACGTACCGCACGGTCGGGTCGAACGGCTGGGCGCACACGAGCGCGCCGGTCGCCGGCGTGGCGGACTCGGCGAGCGTCGCGACGACACCGCCGGCGAGCATGACGAGCGTGGACAGGGTGGCGATGAGCTTGCGCATGTACGGCCTCCGCGGTAGGCATCCGAGACATCGACCACGGCCGACTTCTGCGCCCGGCCGGGAAGTCCTGCCGGCGAGTTGTCCGGACCAGCCCAGGCTCGGGCCTGGCGTGGTGCGGACAAGTCCCCGCGCGCGCCGCCGCCGTAGCCGAGCCGCGCGGCGGTCAGCGCTTCGTGAACGTCACGCGGTAGAGGTTGCCGTTCTGGTTCACCAGGTAGAGGTCGCCGTTGTCGCTCTCGCCGAACCCGGTCGGGTTGCCGCTGCCATGCCCGGTCACCGCTGTCGAGTAGACGTTGTTGCGGGTGTGACCGGTCGTCCAGATCGTCGCCGAGCAGTAGTCGGTGAAGACGTACAGGCCGCCGGCCCACGGGTACGTCGGTCCCCGGTACGCATACCCGCCGATGACCGCGCAGCCGATCGAGTCGTTCGTGCCGTGGCTGTACCCCGCGGTCGGGTGCACCCAGCTACGCGTGTGCCCGTTGATCGTGCACGCGTTGGAGTTGTACGTCGTGAACGCTTCCTTGCACGACCAGCCGAAGTCGCGCCCGCCGACCGCCGTCGCGTGGTCGATCTCTTCGTACTTGTCCTGCCCCACGTCGCCGATCCACATCGTGTGGTCGTTGCGGTCGAAGGAGAACCGCCACGGGTTGCGCAGGCCGTAGTCGAAGATCTCTTTGCGGATTCGCGTCGACGTCGACTTCGCGAACGGGTTCGTCGACGGGATGCAGTACGGCCGGCCGCTGCACGACGTGTCCACATTGATCCGCAGGATCTTGCCGATCAGCGACGAGAAGTTCTCCGCGTTCCGGTACGGGTCGCCGCCACCACCCCCGTCGCCGGTGCCGATGTAGAGGTAGTGGTCGACCGGCCCGAACTGCAGCTGCCCGCCGTTGTGGTTGGTCTGGTTCGGGTGCGGCGCCACCAGCAACACGCGCTCGGTCGACGCGAGCACCGTCGAGCTCTGATACGACCGCGCGGTGAAGCGCGAGACCACCAGCGCGCCGTCGCTCTTGCGCGTGTAGGCCGCAAACACATACGGCCGGGTCTGGAACGACGGGTGGAACACGATGCTCAGCAAGCCTTGCTCGTTGCCGCCAGTGGCGACTCGCGTGCGCAGGTCGAGGTAGGCCGCGCTCTGCGTCCGCCCGCGCGCGAACACCTTCACCAGGCCGCGCTGCTCCACCACGAACAGCCGGCCGAGACCGTCGCGAGCGGACGTGACGTACGTCGGGTTCGTGAAGCCGCTCCCGACCGTGACGAGGCCGACGCTCACCTGTGAGGCGGTGTACGTCGCGCCGGCGAGTGCACCCGCCGGCGCGTAACCGGCCAGCGTCGCCACCAGACCGACGACGACCGCGGAAGCGCGGAACCGGCGCATGACACCACTCCTTCGTTACGGCACCAACACGACCTTGCCGAACAGCCCATCTTCCAGCAACCGCGCGAAACCGGCCCGCGCGTCGGCGAGCGGGAACGTGCTGTCGATCACCGGCCGCGCCCCCGACCCGGCGAGAAAAGCGAGCAACGACGCCAACTCGCCGCGGGTACCCATCGTCGAGCCGAGGATGTCGACCTGGGTGAAGAACACCCGCGGCAGGTCGGTCTCCACGGTGTAGCCGCTGGTGGCGCCGCACACGACGATCCGCCCGCCGGGGCGCACCGACCGCAGCGAGTGCTGCCAGGTCGCCGCGCCGACGCTCTCCAGCACCGCGTCGACCTTTCCCGGCAGCTTCGCGCCCGACTCGAACACCTCGTCCGCGCCGAGCTCCACCGCGCGCGCCCGCTTGGACTCGTGCCGGCTGGTCGCCCAGACCCGCAGCCCGGCCGCGCGCCCGAGCGCGATCGCCGCGGTCGCGACGCCGCCGCCGGCGCCCTGCACCAGGACCGTGTCACCCGGCCGCACACCGGCGCGGGAGAACAACATCTTGTACGCCGTCAGCCACGCCGTCGGCAGGCACGCGGCCTGCTCGAACGACAGCTCGGCCGGCTTCGGCACGAGGTTGCGCCGCGGCACCGAGACAAGCTCGGCGAGGGTTCCGTCGTACCGCTCCGACAGCAGCGAGCGGCGCGGGTCGAGCGTCTCGTCGCCGCCGCCGGCGTCGGGGTCGCCGATGACCGAGTGCACGACGACCTCGTTGCCGTTCTCGTCGATGCCGGCCGCGTCGCCGCCGAGGATCATCGGCGTCTGGTCGGCGGACAGAGCGACGCCGCGCAGCGCGAACAGGTCGTGATGGTTGAGCGACGCGGCTTTGACGGTGACCGTCGTCCAGCCGTCGCGCTTCTCCGGCTCCGGCCGCTCGCCGACCTCGAGCGCGGACAGCGGGTCGTCGGCCGAGACGCGGGCGGCGTAGGCGGCGAGCATGCACCCGACCCTAACCAGCGCGGGGTCAGCGGCGGGCGACGCCGTCCGCCCGCGCGGCCGCCGAGACGGCGGACGCGACCGCCGGCCCGACCCGCTCGTCGAACACGCTCGGTACGACGTACTCCTCCGCGAGGTCGTCGCCGACGACGGCCGCGATGGCCTCGGCGGCGGCGAGCTTCATCCCCTCGGTGATCGAGGCGGCGCGCACGTCGAGCGCACCCCGGAACACACCGGGGAACGCGAGCACGTTGTTGATCTGGTTGGGAAAGTCGCTGCGCCCGGTCGCCATGACCCGCGCGTACTTGCGGCCGACGTCCGGATGGATCTCCGGGTTGGGGTTGGCGAGAGCGAAGATGATCGCGTCCTTCGCCATCGTGGCCACGGCCTCGTCGGCGACCTTGCCCGACGAGACGCCGATGTAGACGTCGGCCCCGTCGAGCGCCTCCTCGATGGTGCCGACGAGACCGACCTTGTTGGTCAGCCCGGCCATCTCCATCTTGACCGCCGTCATGCCACAGCGGCCCTCGTGCAGCAGACCCTTGCTGTCTGCGATCGCCACGTCGCCGATCCCTGCCTCGAGCAGGATCTTCGTGCACGCGACGCCCGCTGCGCCGGCGCCGCTGACAACGACACGCAGATCCGCGAGCGTGCGTCCGGTG
>JAVEEI010000164.1 GCA_030840525.1 Frankiaceae bacterium | reverse complement strand
AGATTGATTCGCAGCACCGGCCGCCGCGTGGCGGCCTGCCTCGCTCTCGGCATCGTCACCGGCGTCGCGACGCCGACCTCCGCCGCGTTCGCCGCCGGCGGTCCGCTTCCCGGCCCGCAGCGCCCGGGCAACAACGCCACGTTCGGCATCCAGCCCGCCGGGCCCAAAGGCGTCGACGCGCGCAGCTACTTCACCTTCAACGCGACCCCCGGCGCCGTCGTCGTCGACGACGTCGCGGTGACCAACTACTCCGTGAAGCCGCTCGTGCTGTCGATGTACAGCACCGACGCGGTCAACACGATCTCCGGCGACTTCGCGCTGCTACCGCAGACGCAGCGGCCGCACGACATCGGTGCTTGGATGACACTGCCGCCGTACGTCGCCCATCTCGCGGTGCCCGCGCGGCATCGCGTCATCGTGCCGTTCCGGGTCGCGGTGCCGCCGACGGCGACACCCGGTGACCACGTCGGCGGCATTGCCGTCACGCTGACGTCGACCGTGACCTCGCCGAGCGGCCAACGCTTGCGGCTGCTGCAGAGCGTCGGCACCCGGCTCTTCCTGCGCGTGAGCGGGCCGCTTACGCCGCGCCTGTCGGTGACGCACCTGAGCGTGCACTACGACGGCTCGCTCAACCCGGTGAAGCTCGGCGGCGCGGTGATCAGCTACGTCGTCACCAACACCGGCAACGTCGCGCTCGGCGGCCGCCCGCACGTGTCGGTGAGCGGCTTGCTGGCCGACAAGACCGCCGCACACCTTCCGGATCTCAAGCTGCTGTTGCCGGGCTCGTCGGTCACGGAGCACGCGACGCTGCACGGGGTGCTGCCGCAGTTCGTCATGTCCGCGCACGTCTCGGTGCGCGCGCTGGTGATCCCCGGAACGTCGCAGCCGCCGACGCAAGCCTTCACCGCGTCCCGGCACTTCCTGGCGATCCCGTGGGCGTTGCTCGCGCTGATTGCCGCGCTCGCCTTCGCCGCCTTCCTCGTCCGGGTGTGGCGTACGCGCCTTGCCGCTGCTCGCGCGGTCGGGCGTCATCGCGCGCTCGAGGGGAGTGCCGCGTGAGCCGCCGCCGGTTCGTCGTCGCCGCGGTGCTGGGCACAACTGTCCTGGGCGCCACCGTCGTGACGGCGGTGCCGACGTTCGGCGCGGTGCCGTCGCTCCCTTACCGCGACCCTGCCGTCCACGGCGGCATCGCGTTCTGCGACCAGCACGACCATCCGGTCACGTCCGGCTCGCTCGAAGCACAGCCGTTCGTCTGGAAGGCGCTGTCGTCGGTCGCCGCGCCCGCGGGCTACACCGGCGCGCAGGCGAAGGTCACGCTGCTCGCGTTCCAGCCGCGCGAGGGCGTCGACCCGTCGGACTGGAGCGGCAACCAGCTCACCGCTTCCTCCACGTTCACCAACCGCGCGCACCCCGCTGCGCAGTCGACGTACGGCGACCAGCCGCTGGTCTCGTTCGTGCAGGCGTTCCCGCCGAAGTGGGACGGGCTGATCCAGTTGCGGATGTACTTCTCCGTCGCCGGGTCGTCGCCGTACTCGCGCACGTACCCGGCCGCGGACATCCGGGTGAGTGGTGACCGCTGGACGCTTGTCGACGGTGCTCGGGTCGACTGCGGTGCCGGGCGCGGCATGTCGTCGGAAACGGTGCTGCTGCCGAAGTCGCGACTGGCCAGCCCGGCGCCCGTCGTCGTACACACGCCGGCGCCCACGGCTTCCGCGACGGCCGGCGCCCGCGGCGGCCAACCCTCGTCACCGTCGGGCGGCGCCGTCGCGGAGTCGGCCGGCACTCGGGCGGCCGGTTCGTCGCCGTTGCCGACCGCGCTGATCGCCGTCGTCGTCGCGCTGGCGGCCGGCGGCGGCGGTGTCGTCCTGTGGCGGCGCCGAAGCCGAACGCCTACCCCGACCTCTGCACCCCGATGAAGTACCTCTCAGCCGAAGGAGCTCGACCTGTGAAGTCACGTCACCGCATTGCGACACTCGCGGCCACCACCGCGCTTGCCGCCGGCCTGACCCCGTTCGTGCTCACGACCGGCGCGACCGCATCGCCCCCGCCGTTCGAGTCGGACCCGAACGCGTTGGGGCGGGTCGTCTTCTACGACAGCACTGGCCACGTTCTCACCGGCGGCAGCAACCTCAAGCACCTCGCCGACTACGTCGCCGCGACGACCGCCGACACGACCGCGTCGACCAAGGCGACGTTCTTCTTCGCCGCACCGGACCACACGCAGCCGGACACCTCGCAGTGGGCGACGTTCGACCAGTCGCTGTCGACGACGTTCCCGAGCGCGACCGCTCCGGCTCCGGTGACCGGCCCCGGTTTCACCAACCCGTTGGTCACGCTCGGCGCAGGGGACGCGGACTTCTCCGACTTCGTCGGCGGTGTCGCGCCGGACAACACGGCCGGCTACGCCAACGTCTTCCAGGTCCGCATCTACACGACCAAGTCGTCGCCGAAGTACTGGGAGTCCGACATCCAGGTCGACCAGAACGCCGGCACCTGGCAGGTCGTCGACCCGACCGTGACCACGACCACGACGACGGTCTCCGGCTCGCCCGCGGGCGGCGCCGACGCCGGCAGCCCGACGACGGTGACGCCGGGTGCGGACCTGCCGCTCACGGCGACGGTCTCGCCGGCCGAGAACGGCACGGTGCAGTTCTACGACCACACGACGGCGACCGCCGTCGGCACGGCGCAGGCCGTGACGACCGGCAACGGCGTCGCGCACGTCACCGCGAACCCCGACACCGGCACGCACGACTACTTCGCCGTCTTCACCCCGACCGGCGGGACGCTCGTGCAGGACTCGACCTCCGCGCACACCTTCTACCAAGCGATCGCCCTGACCGCGACGCACACCACGATCACCGCGTCGCAGGCCTCGTCGCAGCAGTTCGGGTACGTCGACCTGAAGGCCACCGTCAGCGAGGACGACTCGCCGACGACGACCGGCGAGGCCGGCACCGTCACGTTCTCCGCGACGCCGCAGGGCGGCGGTACGGCGACGACGCTCGGCTCGACCTCGACCGACGACGGCACCACCGGCGAGTACGCGCTGCACTACCGGGTGACGTTGCCGGTCGGTGCGTACGACCTCACCGCGACGTTCGTGCCGTCGGCCGCCGGCTACGCGCAGTCGACCAGCGGGACCACGCCGCTCACGGTGACGCAGGCGCCGCCGCAGTGGCAGCCAATCCTCTCCGGTCCGCACCGCATCGGCTCGGTCGACAGCTGCCTCGCGTCGTTCGGCGGCGCGACGAGCGTGACGTACGCGTGGAGCATCGACGGCTCGACCATCGCCGGCGCGACCGCGTCGACGTACCGCATCGCCGACGCCTACTACGGCAAGCACCTGACCTGCACAGTCACCGCGAGCAACTCGGCCGGCTTGACGACGGGCACGAGCAACGCGTCGGTCGTCGGCACCGGTGCGGCTCTCGTCGCGACGGCGAAGCCGTACGTCTACCGCGGCTCCAACCGTTCGACCGCTGCGGTCGGCGTCTACGAGTACTGCTACAGCGGGCGGTGGTCGCCGGCGGCGACGTCGTACAGCTTCCAGTGGTACGTCGGGTCGACGGCGATCCGCGGCGCGACGACCTCGCGGTTCCGGCCGCCCGCGGCGTACCGCGGCAAGGTCATCTCGTGCGTCGTCGTCGCGCACCGGCTGCACTACGCGAACGGTGTCGTGCACACCGCAGCGGTGAAGGTGCTCTGAGTTCCGAAAGCGGGCTTACGCCGCGCCGTACTCGTCAGCGACGGCGAGTACGGCGCGGGCGTAGGCGCCGGAGTGCGCGTACCGGTAGAGCGCAAGGGTGAGTGCGTCGGTCCGGTCGAGGTGGGTGCCGGCCGCGCACAGCGCGAGCGCGGTCGGGAGCGTCGCGCGGGCCCGGGCCGCGTGCGTCGCGTGGTCGACGTACATGACCGCGGCCAGCACCGGGCCGGTGAGATCGCACGAAGGATCCCGCGCGTCCTCGCGCCGCGCGGCCGCGGCGTACCCGCGCTGCTGCGACGTGTCGAGCGGCGGGGCGGGCATGCGCGGCGGCGTCCACGGCGTCGCGCGCCAACGCAGCGCGGGCCGGGGTGAAGGTCGCCACGTGGGCACCGGCGCGGGCGCGGGCGGCGGGTCGAGCGGCTGCACCAACGGGGTCGGCGCGAATGGCGGCAGCGGCACCGGCTTGGTCACCGCGGCGGCCCGCTCGGCCGGGTGCGTCGAGGCGTGCGCACCGCTGAGCGCCAGCCCGGCGGCGACGCCGGCCGCGACGGTGACCGGCGCGAGAACGCGGCGCCGTCGCGGTGCCGGCGCGCGATGTCGCGGTGCCGGCCGGCGGTGTCGGCCTCGGTAATGCTGCTGCGGCACCTCGACACGGTAGGTCGGTGCTCGCGCCGTACGACGGTGCGCACGAACTGTTCATCCGGTCTTCGCCGGTACGCAATCCGCCGTCCCTAGCATCGGCGAGTGCGCCGTGCGGTCTCGTTCGTGCTGGCCGCGGCATCGGCGTTCGGCATGGCGGCGTTCGGCATGACTGGGTGCGGCGGCAGCCCGGCCCGGCCGAACGGGCCGGTGGAGGCGTCGTACGCGACGATGCTCGACCGGGCGTTCCGGGCCGACTGGCAGCAACTGTCGGCCCGCAAGACGTTTCCGTTCCCGACGTTCGACGTCACCGCGCCGGACCCGCGGCTGCTGCCGAAGGTCGGCGCGTTCCTGGCCGCCAACGCGCCGGTGCGCACCGACATCGAGACGCGGCTGCGCGGCCTGCGCCCGCCGGTGCACGGCCGCGCGACCTGGACGCAGCTGAAGGTCTACGCCATCGAGGCGAACACCTTGGCGTTGCGGCAGATCCATACGGCCGAAGCAGGGGACACGCGCGGGTTCAGCGCGACCGTGCAGCTGCTCGGCAACCTGCACGACACGCTCGCCGCACAGCTCGCGGCCGCCGGCCTGCCGGCGTCGAACGCGTTGAGCGAGATCCTGCTCGCCTGACGGGTCCGACGTTTCACGTCCGGGTCATGCGCCCTTCATCTCGACCTCGGCATCTGGTCGTTCCAGGACGGTCGACTGGCGTCGTCGCGGTCTTCGATGAAAGGCAGACGAATGCGCCCGCTGCACGTCACCCGTTCGGTCACCGCCGCCCTCGCCCTCACGGCGAGCATCGGCACCGTCATCGCCACCACCGGCGGAACGTCGGCGGCAGCGCCGCCGGCTGCCACCGCGACGCCGATCCAGCACCTCGTGGTCATCTACCAGGAGAACGTCTCCTTCGACCACTACTTCGGCACGTACCCGAACGCGACCAACGCGGACGGCTCGCCGTTCTCTGCCGCAGCCGGCACGCCGAGTGTCGACGGCCTGACGCCCGGCCTCTTGACGAGCAACCCGAACGGCACCAACCCGCGACGCTACGACCCGGCCACCGTCGCCGACGTGCTGACCTGCGACCAGGACCACAACTACAACGACGAGCAGCGCGCGTTCCACGGCGGGCTCATGGACCGTTTCCCGCAGACCGTCGGCGCCGGCGGCAGCAGCCCCGAGCACGCGCCGTGCGTGCCGGGCGACGTCATGAACTACTACGACGGCAACACCGTCACCGCGATGTGGAACTACGCGCAGCGGTTCGCGATGAGCGACAACTCGCACAGCACGACGTTCGGTCCGTCGTCACCCGGCGCGATCAACCTGGTCTCCGGTGACACCGGCGGCGTCGACATGTCGCACGCCGTGAACAACCCGTCGATCGCCACCGCCTCGAAGCCGAACGCCGACCTCACCTCCGACGGCACCCCGACCGGGTACTCGCTGACCAGCGACGCGCAGCCGTACTGGGACGACTGCTCGACCCGCGACGCCGTCGCGATGTCGGGCCAGAACGTCGGCGACCTGCTCAACGCCAAGGGTTTGTCGTGGGGCTGGTTCGAAGGCGGCTTCCGCCCGACGACATCGTTCGCCGACGCCGCGACGGCGGTCGGTCACTCCGGCCAGCCGACCTCGCAGTTCATGCCCGACGAGTTCAAGACCGGCGGCTTCAACGCGGCCGTTCCGCACTCGAGCAACCAAGGCATCTGCAACGCAGTACACCCGGTGGGCGCCGGCCTCGTCGCACCGCTGCCGACCGGCACCGGCCAGTTCGGCTACAAGGACGACTACATCCCGCACCACGAGCCGTTCCAGTACTACGCGTCAACGGCGAACCCGCACCACCTCGCGCTTCCGACCAACGCTGACGGCACTGTTCCGATGTCGTCGTTGCGCGCGATCGGCACGGACTCGCAGCACTACGTCGACGGGACGCCGCAGTTCGACACGCCGAACCACCAGTACGACACCAGCGACTTCGACCAGCTCGTCGCCGCGATCGGCAATGGAGACCTCCCGCCGTCGGCGCTGCCCGCGGTCAGCTTCCTCAAGGCCGCCGGCTTCCAAGACGGGCACGCGGCGTACTCCGACCCGATCGACGAGCAGGAGTTCCTCGTCCGCGAGATCAACGCCCTGCAGCGGACGCCGGACTGGAAGAGCACCGCGGTCGTCATCGCGTACGACGACTCCGACGGCTGGTACGACCACGCCTACTCCGGCGTCGCCAACCCGTCGACATCGGTCGCGGACGCGCTGACCGGCACCGGCATGTGCGGCACGGGCACTCCGCTCGCCGGGCAGCAGGGCCGCTGCGGCTACGGCCCGCGCCAGCCGCTGCTCGTCATCTCGCCGTGGGCACGCGCGAACGCGGTCGACCACACGCTGACCGACCAGTCGTCCATCACGCGGTTCGTGGAGGACAACTGGGGGTTGCCACGCATCGACGGCAGCGCCGATGCAGTGGCCGGCAGCCTCGGCGGGCTGTTCGACTTCGCCGCGAAGGTCGGCCACGGCTACGCCTACGGCAACGCGCCGAACGCGACGCCGTACCTGCTCGACCCGACGACCGGGGAGCCGGCGGCAAGCTGACGCGCTTGTGAGCTGTCGCTACCCGACCGGTGGCGCCGCTGCCGTGAGCTCCGCGACGAGCGCGCGTACGCGGGTGTCGATGTCGTCGATGATCTCGCGAACGGTGTCGAGGTCTTTGCCTGCCGGGTCGTCCACCGGCCAGTCCTCATAACGCTTTCCGGGGAAGACCGGGCAGGTCTCACCACATCCCATCGTGATGACGACATCGCTCTGCTGCACGAGATCCCGGTCGAGCTTGGTCGGCACGTGGTCGGTGACACGAAACCCCCGCTCGGCAAGTGCTTGCGCGACGACGGGGTTCACTGCGCTGCCGGGTTCGGAGCCGGCGGAGCGGACGTCGACCGCGTCGCCGCCGTAGTGGCGGGCCAGCACCTGCGCCGCCACTGACCGGCCCGAGTTGTGAATGCAGGCGAACAGGACGGTGGGCTTGCTCACGCTGACTCCTCGGGCCCGCTCGTGTTCGGACATCGGAATCATCCTGGCGCCTTCTCGACGCATGTCAAAAACCGTTCGGACGGCGGCTGGCCCTTCGGCACGGACTCGATCCAAAGCGGTCCGCGGGGCAGTCCCTGACATACGAAGGAGGCCCCGGGTATCCGGGGCCTCTTCGTTACCGGCGAATGACTACCGCTCGACCGGGGCCGGCGTGCGGGCTCCCAGGTTCGGGAGCACCTCCGCCTCGGGAGAAACGCGACGCAGGTGCCAGAACCCGAGCGCCGACAGCAGCAGCATCACGCCGGCGCCGATGAAGGACACGATCGCCGCGGTGAGCGCGATCTGGCCCATCTTCCCGAACCCGTACGCGTTGAGCAGCATCCCGCGAAGCGTCTCGCCCATGAACAGGGCTTGGCGCTGGCCCGCAACCTGCTGGTAGTTCGGGTCGGTCGGCTTCATCGCCAGGAACTTCGACGAGACCTGGCTGTACGTCTGCCCACCGGCGATCCCGGAGAGATGCACCTTGATGTAGTGGTCGGCGAACACCTCGGCCTGCTGACCGTCGACGACCTGCTGACCGGCGTACGGCGTCACGTACTTGGTGATCTCCGCGTTGTTCTGCGCGGCGATGCCGGCAGCGCTCGGGAAGAACACCTTCTGTTGTGCGAGCTGGTCGTGCACGTTGCTGTTGGCGAAGCTGTGCGCCCACAAGCCGAGCGCGCCCGCCACGATGAGGACGGCTGCCACGACCAGACCACCGGTCGAGAGCAGAGCGTCGAATGTCTTGCGGCGCATTGTCTTCTCCTTCCGCCGCGGGAACCCGGTCGGTTCCTTCTGCGTTCACATTGCCGCCCCCGCGACCACGGCGTTAGGGCGCAACGTCCCGTTCCGGCCGGGACCAAAGGCCCCCTCCCGCCGTAGCCCGACGCGACGATGCGTGCAACGGTCTAGGCGACCGAGCGGGAATCGGCGACGACTTCGTGTCCCGATACCTGACCGAGGGTGATCGCGACGAGTTGACCGCGCGCCGCGTCCACCGCGGCGCCGTCCGTGAGCAGGCTCGCGGTCCCGACGACGAGCACGCTCCAACCCGCTCGCCCGCTCGCATCGATGCCGTCGATCTCGAACGCCACGACCTTGCCGTCGCAACCGTGTGCCAGCATCCCGCCCGGGTCGGTGCGGAACACGATGCACGACTCGCGCCGGGCGAAGTCGACCGGGAGGATCGCCGGCAACGCGTGCCGCGTGATCGCGACGCGCCCGACTCCGCCCGCGTCGAGACGGCGCAGGCACTCGTCGTACGGCAACGGCTGGAGCACTCCCACAGCGGTGACGATGGCAGCCGTGCGGGTACCGCGGGAGGGACGAAAGTCCCGTCCGAGGCGGGTCGGTGCAACGGAGGCCGGAAGTCGTTCGGCTGTTGTAGATCCGCGTCACGTCGTAGCGTGAGGGTGTGACCGCCGGGAAAGGCGAGCCTCCGGAGCCGTTGCCGATCCTGTCGACGCTCGACCTCCGCTCGCTGGTCGCCGAGGTGACCGACCGGATGGAGTCGGTCCTGCTGATGTCCGACCGGCTGCAGGCGCTGCTCCAGGCGGTGGTCGCGATCGGCTCGCACCTCGAGCTGCCGATGGTGTTGCGCGACGTGGCGGAGACGGCGGCGGAGCTGGCCGGTGCGCAGTACGCCGCGCTCGGCGTCGTCGACCCGACCGCCGAGAGCCGCCTGTCGGAGTTCATCACAGTCGGTATCGACGAGAGCACCCGCCAGACCATCGGCGACCTCCCGCACGGCCGCGGCGTCCTCGGCATGCTCATCCGTGAGCCGCACCCGATCCGGCTGGCGAACCTGTCGGACCACCCGTCGTCGTACGGGTTCCCGCCCGGCCACCCGCCGATGCGCACGTTTCTCGGCGTCCCGATCACGATCCGCGGCCAGGCCTACGGCAACCTCTACCTGACCGAGAAGCGCGGCGGCGGGGAGTTCAGCGAGGCGGACGAGCAGGTCGTCACGGCGCTGGCGTCGGCGGCCGGCCTCGCGGTCCAGAACGCCCGGCTGTACGAGCAGGCGCAGCAGCGGCAGCAGTGGCTGGAGGCGACTGCGTCGATTCAGAGCCGGCTGCTCGCGGGCGTCGCGCCGAGCGAGGTGTTCCCCGACGTGGTCGCCGCGGCGCGCGAGCTCGCTGCCGCCGATCTCGCGTACCTTGCGCTGCCGGTCGGAGACGGGACCTTGCGAGTGGCGGCCGCCGACGGCAAGGACGCCACCGATCTTCAGGGCCGCACGATCCCCGAAGGGTCGTTGGCGGCGGCCGTGATGCGGGACGCGCACCCGGCCGCGGTCGCGGATGCCCGGGCGGACGCGCGGGTCTGGCCGGGGCTGCTCGACGTCGCCGACATCGGGCCGGCGCTTTACGTGCCGTTGGGTGCGGCGGCCGGGGCGGTCGGCACCCTCGTCGTCGGCCGGACCACCGGCGCGGCAGCGTTCACCGACGACGTCCTGCAGCTCGTCGACACGTTCGCCGGGCAGGCCGCGATCGCGTTGCGTCTTGGTGCCGCCGCCGCCGACCGTGAGCAGATCGCGATCCTCAGCGACCGCAACCGGATCGCCCGCGACCTGCACGACCTCGTCATCCAACGGCTGTTCGCGACCGGTATGTCGCTGCAGGGCTCGGTCCGCAGCATCCAGCCGGTCGAGATCGGCGAGCGGGTCCAACGCGCCGTCGACGACCTCGACGAGACCATCAAAGAGATCCGTACGTCGATCTTCGCGCTGCAGAGCCCGGCGCCGCACGCGGGCGAGGCGTTGCGGGCCGCGGTGCTCGCGGCCGCGAAGGCGGCCGCGGCCGGACCGCTCGGGTTCGCGCCGCAGGTGGAGTTCAACGGCGCGGTCGACACGCTGGTCCCGCCGGCCATCGCCGAGCAGATGCTCGCCGTGATCCGCGAGGCGCTGAGCAACGCCGCGCGGCACGCCGCCGCCAGCCAGCTGAGGATCGCGGTGACCGCCGACTCGAGCCGGGTCGAGCTGGTCGTCAGCGACAACGGCGTCGGCCTCCCGGACGGCTTCGCGTCGAGCGGGCTGGCCAACCTCCGCCGACGCGCCAGTGACCTCGGCGGCGAGTTCGAGGTCACCCGGCGCGACGGCGGGGGGACGCGGCTGCGCTGGCAGGTGCCGCTCCCGGCCACGGCCGCGGACGCCCGCTAGCCGGGTGGGACCTTCGGCCCTAGCCGGAGATCCCGTGGTGCGGCAGCGTTTTGGCGTGACCAACGACGACATGACCGCCGTACTGGAGTGCGCCGCGCTGGCCCCGTCGGTGCACAACACGCAACCGTGGCGGTTCGATGTCGCCGGCGACACGATCGAGGTCCGCGCCGAGCGCGACCGGCAACTGTCCTACCTCGACCCGACCGGCCGACAGCTGCACGTGAGCTGCGGCGCGGCGATCGAGTTCGCGTTCCTCGCCGCCCGCTCGATCGGCCGCGAGTGCACGGTGCGCCTGCTGCCCGACGGCGGCGACCCGGACCTGCTCGCGCGCATCCAGCTCGGCCGGGCACGGGTCGCGACGCCGACCGAGCGGCTGCTGGCCGAAGCGATTCCCTTGCGGTACACCGACCGCGGACCGTACACCGACCGGGCGGTGCCGGCCGACTTGGTCGATGACGTCCGCGCCCGCGCCGCCGACCTGGACGTGTGGATCCGTACGGTCGACGACGCGGATGACCGGCGTGCGCTCGTCACCGTGCTGTCCGTCGCCGAGCAGTCCGAGGCCGCGGACGCACGGTACGGCGAGGAGCTGGCGCGGTGGACCGGCACGGACGGCGACGTCGGCGTGCCCGCGGACGCGGTCGCAGGTCGTTGGCCCAGCGACCGCGTTTCTCACGTCCCGCTGCGCGACTTCACCGGGCACGCAAGCCAGCCGAGTGTCGAGGGCCGCGGCGACGCTTCGCCGCCCAGCGTCGAGCGAGACTTTCTGCTGATGCTGGGCACGCCGGACGACGACCCGCTCGCCTGGCTCAGCGCCGGGCGGGCGCTCGGCTGGGCGCTGCTGTGCGCGGCGTCGGTCGGGGTGTCGGCCCAACCGCTCGGCCCGGCGACCGACCTGCCGCACGCGCGGGCCACCCTGCGGCACGACCTCGGGCTCGTCGGCTACCCGCAGTTCGTCGTACGGATGGGGTACGGCACCGACCGGCCGCGGACCCGGCGGCGCCACGTCGTACCGGCCTGATCGGGTTGGGCTAGGACGGGTCCATGCGCGCGACGAACGCGGCCGCCTGCGTACGGCGTTCCATGCCGAGCTTCGCCAGCAGGTTGGAGACGTAGTTCTTCACGGTCTTCTCGGCGAGGAACATCCGCTCGCCGATCTGCCGGTTGGTCAGGCCTTCGCCGATCAGCGCGAGCACCCGCCGCTCCTGCTCGGTCAACCCTTCGAGCGGGTCGGGCCGGTCCATCTGGTCGCGCAGCCGTTGGATCATGCGCGCGGTCGTCGCCGGGTCGAGCAGCGACTGGCCGGCGGCGACCCGCCGCACCGAGTCGAGGATGTCGTTGCCTTTGACCTGCTTGAGCACGTAACCGGCCGCGCCGGCGAGAACGGCGTCCAACAGCGCCTCGTCGTCGGCGAACGACGTCAGCATCAGGCAGGCGAGATCGGGGAGTTGCGAGCGCAGCTCGCGGCAGACGGTGACGCCGTCGCCGTCCGGCAGCCGCACGTCGAGGACGGCGACGTCGGGTCGCACCGCCGGCACCCGGGCCAGCGCCTCGGCGGCGGTCGACGCTTCGCCGACCACCTCGACGTCACCGTCTGACTCGAGCAGCTCGCGGACACCGACGCGGACCACCTCGTGGTCGTCGAGGAGGAACACCCGGATTTTCTCCACCGACTCATCTTGGGGGAGAGGGGACCATCCGGCCAGGGCCGAAAGTCCCAGCGGCGGCCGGCGCATCGGTAGAGCCGATCAAATGTCGGGACCTTCGGCCCTGGTGAGCATCGCGCTCGGGCCGGGATCGTTGCCGCGAGAGGTCAGGGAGGCCGCCATGTCTCTGCTACCGCACGGTGTCACCGACGTCATGCTCGCCAGCGGCGGCGCGCCGATCGACCTCAACCATCCGGGGCACTACGTGCACTGGGGCGTCATCCAGATCTCGGTGGCCAACCTGATCGTGATCGCGGTGATGATCGTGCTGTTCGCGCTCGCGATCTTCCTGCCGTTCCCGAAAGGACGGGGGCGACGATGACCGCGCCAGCGGTGTCGCGCACATGGACGGGTGCGATACGCGCTCGTGCGGTGCGTGAGCTGCCGCCCGAGCAGATGTTGCCCGATCGCCAGCCGGTCTACGTCGCGTCCTGGATCTACGTCTTCGGCGTACTGACGCTGGCAGCGTTTCTCGTCGTACTCGTGTCCGGCGGTGTGCTCGCTCTCAAAGGGCCGCAGTGGTGGCACCGGTCGTCCACCGGTCACTTCGTCAACAGCCTCCACCTCTGGAGCGTCGAGCTGTTCATGGCGTTCATGGTGATCCATCTGTGGGGCAAGTTCTTCATGGCCGCGTGGCGGGGTCGGCGTGCGATGACATGGGTCACCGGAGCGGTCTGCTTCCTCGGATCGATCGGGACCGCGTTCACCGGCTATCTCGTGCAGTCGAACCTCGACTCGCAATGGATCAGCACGCAGGCCAAGGACGGCCTCAACGCCGCCGGTATAGGTGCGTTCTTCAACGTGCTCGACTTTGGCCAGATGCTGATGTGGCACATCGTCCTGCTGCCGTTGGTCGTCGGCTTCGTCGTCTGCATTCACATCGTGCAGGTCCGGCGACGGGGTGTCGTCCCGCCGATGGAGATCGACCCGCGTGACGCCATCCCCGAAGAGGTGACGTCATGACCGCCGAGACCCAGAAGTGGGCCGGCCGGACCCGCGAATACGACCTGGTCAAGGAGTTCGTGATCGCGCTCCTCGTCGTGTCGGTCCTGACGGTGGCGCTGGCGGCGCTGTTCTCGTCGCCGGACGAGAAGCAGATCACGATCTCGACCTGGAGCCGGCACGCGCCGAACGACTTCGTGCTGACCGCGGCGACCGAGCTCGACGGAACGAGCGGTACCGCGACCTACGGCGCGCCCTATACGCACACCGCGGACGCGGCCCAGAAGATCGGACCGGTTTCGCTGCAGCACATCGCCGGCGTGACCCACCCGGTCGACACCGTCACCGACTTCGTCATCACGCCGCTGACGGGAGTTCCCGCCGATTCCGCGCTCACCACCGCGTTAGGGCAGTGGCAGGGTGCCGGGACTTCTCAGCGCCAGCGGTGGGCATCGTCGTACGACGACGCGCTGGCAAAGGTCACGGACAACGATCCCGCCAAGGTGCCCCCGGGCGACTACGGCCCGGTCCCGGTCATGCTGAACCGGCTGCTGACGATGGCGCAGTCCGGTGGGCTCGACGGCGCGCTGCTGGCGCAGAAGCAGTTCTTCGCCACCGACTACACGAAACCGTTGCTGTTCATCGCCGACGGGAGCTACCTCGAGGACCGCGCGCGGGCGCAGCACCTCGGCGGCGACCAGTGGGGGATGATGAACGAGACCGGCAACTACCCCGGCCAGGCCTGGTTGTGGCTCTACACGTTCTGGTACCAGGTCAAGCCGTTCTCGACGTCGCCCAACGCCGACGCGCTCGTGTGGGGACTCATGGCCTTGCTGAGTCTGGCGCTCGTGCTCGTTCCGTTCATCCCCGGCGTCCGCTCGATCCCGCGCTGGGTTCCCGTCCACCGGCTGATCTGGCGCGACTACTACCGCGGGATGCGCCCGCCCGACGGATACCTATCGGCCTCCGACGTGGCCAGGCCGGTGCAGGTGTCCCGACGACCAATCGGTGGGCAGGTTCATGACGACGATGCCGGTGCAGATGCTGGCCGCGACCGTGAGCACGACGACGGCGAAGCGGCCGGCGCGTCCGGGTACGGCGGGCGATCGGTGTGAACGTCCACCCGCGAGCTGCATCGCCGGGACCGCCCGCGCGAGTACGTGCGCACTGGTGACGGCCAGCCAGAGTACGAAGCTGAGCTGGTGCAGGGTGAGGGCGTCCAGGCGCTGACCGGCCACGGTCCCGACGACGGTGTACGACGCCTGCCCGAGCGGGACCAACGCAAGGCCGGTGCCGAGCACCGCGAGCCCGGTGAGGACGACGAGCGGGCCGAGAATACGCAGCAGCAGCGGTGGCGGGCCGGCGATGCGGTACGGCGCCGCGCCGAGGTAGTAGCGCGCGATGCGCCACCCGGTCGTCGCCGTCTTCAGGACGACGAGCGGGATCAGGATGCCCCCGACGAGGAAGTGCACCGGCAGCATCGCGTGCAACGACAGGAGCGTGCCGCACTCGACGATGAACCCGACGAGCAGCAGTAGGCCGACCCATGCGGTGAGGCGAGCATTGCCGGCCGGGCCGCCGGTGCGCGGCTCGACCGGGTCGTGGCGCAGCTCGGCGCCGGTGGCGCTGGCGATGACATCGCCGACGACCCGGCCGGGACGCGCCGGCTCAGCTGCTCGTGTCGGCACCGGTCAGTCCACTCGGATCTCACCGTTGACGACATGGACGGGGATGCGGGCCAACGGCGACGGCGGCGGACCGCCGAGAACCTCACCGGTGCGGGCGTCGAACGTCCCGCCGTGGCACGGGCAGACGAAGTGCATGCTGCCGCCGTCGTACTGCACCGTGCAGCCGGCGTGCGTGCAGACCGCCGAGAAGGCGACGAACGTGTCCCCGCTGGGATGCACCACCCAACCGGGGGCGCCGCTCGCCGGGTCGGTGAACTGGCCGGCATGCCCGACGGGAACCTGGCTGGCCTTGCCGATCGCGGTCCCGGGCGGCGGTGACGTCGCGGCGGTGCCGGTGGGGCTCGCCGGCCCGGGAGCCGGGGTGCGCCGCGGTGTCGGTCGCAGTCGAGGCGCCGCCGACGCCGTGCTGGTGCCCCCGACGAGCCGGCCCAGCCAGGCGACGATCCCGCCGGTCGCCAGCGCGGCGAGTCCCGTGACGACGACCGCGCGGCGGCCGAGGACGGCGTGGTGACGGTCGAGCTCCGCCGCGACCGGCGGCCGCAGCCGTTCGCCGGCGGGGAAGATGCCGCACTGCTCGCGGCTGCATGCCCCGGTGGGACGCAGGCCGCACGCGTCTTTGCGGGCACAGATCTCGCGCAGCCGCGGCACTTCGAGTGACACGGTCGCGGGCAGCGGTCGCAGCCCTGCTCTGGCGCGGGCGCGCTGTCGCAGCCAGCCGTCGAGGCTCACGACGTTGCCGGCGCCGAAGGCTGCGATGACCGTCCACGCGAAGAAGAACACGACGTCCGAGCCGTAGTAGTAGGGCGTCGTCCGCCAGCTCACCGTGAGCAGGAACGTCAGCGCCAACGCCATGCCGCCCGCCGCGGCGAGCCGGGTCCATAGGCCGAGGAGTGCGCCGACACCCACCGCCAACTCGCCGAAGGCGATGAGCAGCCCGACCGCCGTCGGCGCGTGCATCGAAAGGCCGAGCAACGGGCCGATCGGGCTGACATGCCGCAACAAGTGCATCTGTCCCACGACCGACGCCGGGTTGGCCGGGTTGAGGTACGTCGGGTTGGCCAGCTTCTGCAGGCCCGCGTAGACGAAGGTCACGCCGAGAAACGCCCGGAGCGGCAGGATGATCCAACCCGGCTGGCGTAGCCGGAGCTGGGCCCATTGCTGACCGGCGACCCACGGCGGGGGCTCCCTCGTCGCGGCCGGCGGGTTGGTGCGCGGTCGGGTCTGCGGCGGCATCCTCTCGATCGTGCCCCACGACCGGTAAAGGAGTCGTTCAGCGCACACAGCCGGGCGGCTTAGCGTGGACGGCGTGACGGTCGGAGCGGCGGCGTTGACCGGTGTGCGCGTGCTCGTCGTCGAAGACGACCTGCCCCTCGGTGAACAGCTCGTGCGCGGGCTCAACCGGGCCGGCTGCCGAGTGGAGTTCGTGCAGTCGGCCGGTGACGCGCTGCGTCGCGTCGATGCCGACGTCGTCCTGCTCGATCTCGGCTTGCCCGACGGCGACGGCGTCGATCTGTGCCGACGGTTGCGGGAGAGGACGACGGCGCCGATCCTCGTCGTGACCGCGCGCGACACCGAACGCGAACGGGTCACGGCGCTCGACGCCGGGGCCGACGACTACCTCGCGAAGCCGTTCGGGTTCGCCGAGCTGCTGGCCCGGATGCGCGCCGTCCTGCGACGGGTGGATATGGGAGGCAACCGCGGCGTCGTCCGCTACGGGCCGCTGACCGTCGATCTCGATGCGCATCGGGTCGACCTCCACGGAGAGACCGTGCCCTTGACGGCGAAGGAGTTCGACATTCTCGCGTGTCTCGCGGCGGAGCCCGGTCGGATGGTGACGCGCGAGGAGATCTTCGAGCGGGCGTGGGACGTCAACTGGTACGGCCCGACCAAGGTGCTCGACGTGCATATCGCGGCGATCCGGCGCAAGGTCGGTGACCCGTCACTCATCGAGACCGTGTACGGCCGCGGGTTCCGGCTGCGACGGCCGTGACCCGCCGGATCGTCGCCGGGT
Source organism: Frankiaceae bacterium (assembly GCA_030840525.1). GTDB lineage: Bacteria > Actinomycetota > Actinomycetes > JAFAQI01 > JAFAQI01 > BP-197. The sequence goes on along the minus strand of JAVEEI010000164.1, from coordinate 27,690 downwards.
TCCTCGGCGTGCTGGTCGGCCTACTCCTCCTGGTCGTCGTCCCGCTCGGCGTCAAGATCTCGTCTCAGCAACGCCAGGACTTCCGCGCGAATGCGCAGAGCGCCGCCCGCGCGATGGCGAACACCGAGGAGGAGCGCCTCGGCGATGCGGGCGATGTCACCGCACCGAGCCCGCTCGCCCTCTCGGCAGGCGACAGCGTTGTCGTCCTCGACCCCGACGGCCGGACACTGAGCACGGCAGGCGGCCGGATTCCCCGTTCGGTCCTCCGCGCTGTCCGAGGGCGGGCGCAGGTGACGGTGCCGGACGCGGTCGTGGTCACGGCGACGATCGGGGGAGCCACGCATCCGGACGGAACCGTCGTACTGGTTCGCGGCGCCGAACCGCTCGACCACCGCATCCATGCACTGTGGCTGGCCTTGGCCGTAGCCGCGGCGGTGACCCTCGGCCTCGGCGCCGTGATCGCGGTCGGACTGGCGCGATGGATCGGCCGTCCGTTGCGTGGACTCGCGGCGGCCGCGACCCAGATGGGCCGCGGCGACGTCGGCGTGCGCACCGACGCGACGATGGGTCCGCCCGAGGTGCGCACCGTCGCCGCGGCGTTCAACGAGATGTCGCAGCGGGTCGGTGCGCTGCTGGACAGCCAGCGCACGATGACCGCCGATGTCTCGCACCAACTACGTACGCCGCTCGCGGCGCTGCGGTTGCGCTTGGAACTGCTCGCGGAGGACTCCCCGACGAACGTCCAGTCGGAGCTGGCCGACGCGCTGCGCGAGATCGGACGGCTCAACCGGCTCCTGGACGGCCTGCTCGCGGTCGCGCGGGCGGAGGAACACGTCGCCGAGCCGACCGAGCTCGACGTCAGCGGAGTCGTAGCAGAGCGGATCGAGACGTGGCAACCGCTGGCCGCGGAGCGCGACATCGAGCTGACCTCCGCCGCCGAACCCGCGGTCGCGCTCGTGACGCCCGGTCATCTTGAGCAGGTCCTCGACAACCTGATCGCGAACGCCATGGACGCGCTGGCAGCGGGCGGTCACGTCACGGTTTCGGTACGACAGCACGAAAAGGATGTCGTGCTCACCGTCGCGGACGACGGCCCGGGCATGGCGTCGCACCGCCGGGCGGCGGCGTTCGCGCGATTCGACAGCGACCGGTCCGGCGGCAATGCCGGGCTCGGTCTGGCGATCGTCGCGCGCCTCGTCGCTGCCGACCGTGGTTCCGTGGTGTTGGAAGAAGCGCCGGGTGGCGGGTTGGCAGCGCTGGTACGTCTCGCCTCGGTGAGCCGGTAGCGCGTCCGCGCCCGACGACCAACGGCTCGGGCGAACCAGTCGGTCTCACCCGCCGCCGGGTCGGGCTTCCGGCATCGCCGCCGCGTCGCCCGAGATGCCGGCGAGGCGGCGTACGACGGCGAGCCCGTCCGCCGTCCCGGGCCAGTGCCGGTCGAGCGGCTCGCTGCCCGCCGCCCGCACCACCGATCGCAACGTCAGCGCGACGATGAGCGCGTCGTCGGCGTACCCGATGACGGGCACGAAGTCGGGCACGATGTCGATCGGCGAGGCGAGGTAACCGAGCAGCAGCCACAGCCGGATCCGCACCCCGCGGGGCAGCGAGCCGTCGCGAGCCAACCGGGAGACCAGCCGGACGACGTCGGGCAGCAGCCGGGCCGCCTCGGCGAAACCACCGAGCCCGCGACCCGAGCGCAACAGCACCACGATCAGCGCGACCCAGGTGACCAGCACGGCGGCGCCGAGCGAGATCAGCAGGTCGGCCCACCACGGCATGGCCTCATGGTCGCAGCCCGGACTCCTAGCGCGGGTAGTCGACGACGATCAGTACGTCGGTGCCCGCACCCGCTCCGGTGATTGCGCCAGTGAGCCGCCACGTGGTCCGTTTCGGCCAGCCGTCGACCGTCCCGCTCGCGCCGGTGCAGGTCATGTGCCGGGCCCGGGTGCCGCCCGTGAGAGTCATGTCTCCGAGGCCGTACATGTCGCAGGGCAACCCGACCGACGCGACGCTGCCGTAGCGACCGCCGGTGATCTCGCCGCCGCGGTAGGTGCCGACGGCCTCGTGCTCGGCGGTCACCATCGTGCTGCCGCGCGAGTTGCTGGTCGTGAGCTGTTGCCACGTCGGGGTCCACCGGTGGACCTTCCAGCCCGGGCTGGTGATCGTGAGCGTTGTGAAGCGGACGTGGAACGCCGCGACATAGACCGTCGACGAGAGTGCGCGATTGTTGGACGTGACCGGGATGGTCCACTGCCAGCCGACCGGGCTGTCGCACGCAGCCGGGCACGGCACCGACGGAACGGGATCCTGGTTGACCCGGACCCACTGGTCGCCGCCCCAGGACGCGGTCGTCGTCGTGAACCGGTAGTCGACCCGCCGGCTCGCGCCGCGACCGCTCGCCGCGAACATGAACACGCTCGACTCGTCCGAGACGGCCGAGGCGGCGAGGTTCCCCTCGATCGGTTCGGCGGCGCTTCCGACCCGGGTGAGGATCCAGCCGATCGCCTGCTCCTCGGCTGCGTGCGCCATCGGCACGAGACCCGCGGCGACGAGCAGAACGGCCGCCGCGATGGGCACGAACCTGCGCGGGGTCGTCATGGCGAGTCGCCGGGCAGTCCCGGCTCGTCGCAGGTCACCGAGTACGGCGGGACCAGCACGCCGACGTTGACGTACGCCTCGCAGGTGATCGCGTCGTAGACATGACCGAGGTCGGCCTCGGCCATCCCGTCCGTGCCGACGCCCATGTCGAGCGTCGTCCCGCACGTGGCGCGGGCACCGACGACGCTCTCCGTCCAGCGGGACACGATCATCAGCGGACAGTCGAGGTTGGAGATCAGGCCCTGCGAGACGTTGCAGGTGACCTTGATCGACTGCGGCGCGCCACTGGGGCCGCGCGTGTATGTCGTGCAGTCCAGCACGCCGTCGTACGTCCAAGACTCACGCGGGCCAGTGCCGGGGTCGGTGATCGTGATGCTGCCGTACGCCGGGACGTCCGCCATAGCGGCCGGACCGGACGCATGCGCGGCCGGCAGGCCGCCGGACCCCGTGGCCAGGAACGTGGTGGCCAGCAACGCCGTGATGACGGCGACAACGCGCCTTGCTGTTCGCATCGGGACTCCCTCACGCTCTTGAACCCCTCACCGGGTAGATACCGGAAAGAAGGCATCGCGCTTACGCGAAGGTAGCCAGAATTTTTCCGCGCCCGGCGTGACTGTCCACAACTCGACGGCTGGCGCAGAGACGCCGCGGGGTTCCCACGCCGTACCGAAGTACGGGCGTGGGAACCCCGATGGAGCCGGCGAGCAGCTACGCCGTGACGTTCCCGCAGGAGGTCGCGTCGAGCTGGTCGATGATGAACGGCAGGTCGGCCGGGGTCGCGCCCGGGCCGGCGATGATGTCCGCGTTCATCGTGACCCCGCTCAGCGTCGCGCCGGCGGAGAGGCCGGTCGCGGCGTCGAACGAGGACAGCGGGATCGACACCGTCACGGTGTTGCCGGACGTCGACACCGTGAGCGAGCCGCCGAGGTCGTTGAACGACGCGTCGACGAGGTGCGCGGTCGTCATGACCTTGCCCACGCCGAGCACGCCCTCGACCTCGAAGTGCGCCGTACCGGCGTTGAAGTCCCAGTCGTACTCCTTCGCCAGCGGCGTCGCCGACAGGTTGCTCACCGTCGACGTGAACACGAGGTTCGAGCCGACGTCGCCGATGGTCGCCCCGGTCAGGTCGACGTCCGCCGGGAACGGCACGACGTCACCGCGCGGGTCGGCGTACGAGCCGGTGCCGACGCACGGGTTCGCGCCCGCCGCGGTCTGCGTCTCCGTGGTGTCGGACAGACTCGCGTCCGACGTCGCGACCGTCGTGGTGCTGCCGGCGATGTCGGTGGTCAGCTTGTCGCCGACCGCGACGCCCAGACCGTTGGTGAAGTCCCAGCCGGTCGGGTTCGCCGGCGTCCGCGGCTGCGCCGTCCACTGGACGTTGCTGCCGACGGAGATGTCGGTGAGCGCGTCGAGCGTGCCGCCGGTCTCGAGGTTGTAGATCAGCGGCGTCGCCAGGCCGAGCGGCGTGGACGAGGCAGCCTGCACCCGCGCCCACATGCCCGCCCACAGCGGCGAGGCCAGCGACGTACCGGCGCCGATGGTTTGGGTGCCGGTCTGGTCGTACGTGGCGTAGCCGTTGGTGAGGATGTCACCGGACAGCGCCGACACGTCCGGCACGCCGCGGCACGGGACGTAGCCCGACACCGGAGACAACGTGTAGTCCGTCGTACACGGCGCCTTGATCAGCGTGATCGGCTTCTGCCAGTCCGGCGCGGGGATGAACGAGCTGGTGCCACCGCCGCCGTGCGTCCACGTGTACTCGAGCGTCCGCTCGCCGGTCGACGGGCTGGTGTAGAGCACCGTGCCGCCGACGCCGACGACCGCCTCGGAGGTCGAGGGCCACTGCGGGTTCGGGACGCCGGTGTTCTCGACGCCGTTGGTGTTGACCAGCGGCGAGAACAGGCACGACCCGCCGGTGTCACCCGTGGAGACGAACAACGAGCGGCCCTCGAGCGCGCCCTGCTGCAGCAGCGGCTCCTCGACCAGCGGGGTGCCGAGCGCGAGGTTCAGGGTCTCGCAGCCACCGATCGACATGTCCGCGATCGACGGGCCGGCGGTGTCGTTGACCCACGCGGAAATCGAGTTGCTGACCGAGGCGAGGTCCTGCGACATGTAGAAGACGAGCTGCTCGAGGTCGGGCGCCATGCCGGTAATTGCCTGGCTGTCGATCTCCCACTCGCCGTCGCCGGTGTTGTCGCTCTTGTCGTTGGAGACGAACACGCTGCGGGTCGGCACGGTCCGCAGGCCGTCGGCCAACTCGAACTTGTGCAGCGCGCTGATGACGGTCGACGTCTCGCCCTCGCCGATGACGGCGGTGCGGACGCCCATGCCCTTGTCGGTCGACGGCAGGTGGTAGGCCTTCCAGAGATCCTGCGGGGTGAACGACCCGACGCACTCGACGATGCAGATGTCGTTGGCCGGCTTGGTTTCGGTGTCCTTCGGCAGCACGTAGTTGCTGACCGTCTGTAGGCCGAGGATCGCGTCGACGCCGGTCGGCGCGAGCGCCGGCGCCGGGTTCGCCCGGAACCTGCGGCCGCCGACCGTGTAGTTGTTCAGCGTGACGTCGAACGTCTTCTCCGCCTGCGCGACGGTGCCCTCGACGAGCACCTGGGTGCGGGTCGGGTTCGCGTAGCCGACGGTCATGCCGTCACGGGTCAGCCAGTCGGTGACCTTGCTGTACTCGGCCGCGTCGACGCCGAAGCGCGACGCATACTGCGCGGGGGTCAGGAAGCGGTGGTACGCCGGGCTGCTCTTGTCGTACATCGCCTGCTCGAGCGCCCGCTCGCCGGCGGGGTTCGGGTGCGCGAGGCCGACGGTGACCTGGATGCGCTGCGAGCCGGGGACGGTGCCGACCATCGTCGCCCGCGCGAGGTTCGGTACGACGGTGTTGGCGAGGCGCACCGTCGACGGTGCCGCGGCGGTGGTGGCATGCGCGACCGGCACGACCAGCGTCGTGAGGCCGACGGCAAGGCCGCCCATGAGAAGTCGTTTCACCTGTTCTCCCTGGTTGGTTCAGCCCGGGATCTCGACGAAAGTCCCTTTTGGACGTTGTCCGCTCCCGACATAGCTACCGGCCGGGAGAGCATTTGCTTACGCGCGGGTTTCCCGACCTCCGTCAAGCGGCCGAGCCGACCTGCCGACATCACCTCGTGCGCAGTTGCACGTTGTGCGGCGCCGCGTCGCCGCCGACTGCGCCGTGGTGCGCCCAGTGCTTCGCGCCCTTCGCCGTCGCTGTTCCCGCCGTCGCCGGCCCGGCGTACGGCGGCCCGTCCGGGCGGATGGTCTCGCGCCGCGCGTTCCTGCTGACGGTCGCCGCGATCGGGGTCGGTGCGGTCGCGATGCTCGCGTCGTACGGGCTGTCGCGTACCGAGCTCGACGAGGCGACGTACATCCGGTACGCCGCGGTGCTCACGATGGCGGTGTACGCGGTCGTCGGTGTGCTCGTCGTCACCCAGATCACGCCGAAGGTCCGGCTGCGCTGGGCCGTCGGCTCGCCCGCGGGCGGGATCGTGTTGGGACTCGCGGTCGGCGCGGCGCTGTCGGGCGCGATCCTCGCGGCGGTGTCGCAGGCCGCCGGCTACCTCAATCCGGACCCGCGCATGGTCGCGATGATGAGCGAGGGCGACGTCGCGCACCTCGCCGCCGCGTTCGTCGTCGGTTGCGCCGCGGCTCCGCTGGTCGAAGAAGTGCTGTTCCGCGGGCTGCTGCTGGAGTCGTTCCGTTCGCACGGGACCGCGCTCGCGCTGCTCGTGTCGGCGGCGGGCTTCGCGGTCTGGCACCTGAGCTTCAACGTGGTGCCGCTGCTCTACTACCTCCTGCTCGGGCTGCTGCTCGGCTGGCTCTACCTGCGCCGCGGGCTGGCCTGCTCGATCGCGGCGCACGTCGGCTTCAACGGCGTCCTCGCCGTGGCCGCCGCGACGGTTGTGCTCGGCGGTGGCGGTACGGCGACTGCCGATGGGTTGTCCGTCGCGCTGCCGCAGGGGTGGACCGCCGACACGCACGTCACGCCGGAGGTCGTGTTCGGCGGCCACTCGGCGATGTTCCTGACCGGCCCGTCCGGGTCGTCCATCGCGGTGACGTCGTACCCGACGCCGCACGGGTCGAGCATGGACCGGCTCACCGACGAGCTGCGCAACCCGCGGTTCGCTGCCGCCAACCCGGGCGTCGAGCCGCTGACGCTGCGGGAGGTCGCGTTCCCGGTCGGGCGGCTGCTGGAGGTCGACACCGTCACCGGCCGCGACCCTTCGGTCGTCGTGTTCCTGCTCCGCGCGGGGACGTCGTACGAGCTGGTGTTCAGGTCGGCCGGCAGCCCGAAAGCGCTGGCCGACTTCGACCCGATCCTCCGCAGCCTCAGGGCCAGCTGACCCATGCGCACCGTGCAGGTCGACCCGCGAGACACCGTCTGGGAGTGGCCGAACCCGACGTACCGCGTCTACTTCTGGGACGGCTCGACGTCTGACGAGTGGCAGGTCGACGGTGCCGACGTGCCGGAGGTTCTGGCGTGGGCCGAGGCGCGCGCCCGCGAGACCCGGCAGACGTACTGGCTGAACGTCTTGCACAACGACCGCGCGGAGGGGCTCGGGCTGATCCGGCTGGCCGGGTGGGAGGGGCCGCAGGACCCCGAGTTCAACCGGCCGCCGCACGCGGTCGACCGCCCCTGACGTACGGCGGTCCCGCGCGTGTGTACGAGGCCCTGGCGGAGGATGCGAGATTCGAACTCGCGAGGGGTTGCCCCCAACACGCTTTCCAAGCGTGCGCCCTAGGCCAACTAGGCGAATCCTCCGCCGGCAAGTCTAGTTGGGCGCGCGACTTGTCAGCGCCACGCGTTGCTATAGCCACGGGAGGTGCTGACAAGTCGGCGGGGCCGCCCGGGCGAGCAGCGCCGGACTACAGTGGTCGCCGACCCCTCGTGTGGCGTTACCCCGCCCAACCCCCCCAGGGCCGGAAGGCAGCAAGGGTAAGCGGGCTCTGGCGGGTGCGCGAGGGGTCCCACATCACAACCAGGATGGCCGCCGGTGTCTCTCGCCCTCTACCGCAAGTACCGGCCCGGCAGCTTCGCCGAGGTCGTCGGGCAGGAGCACGTCACCGAGCCGCTGCAGACGGCGCTGCGCACCGGCCGCATCCACCACGCCTACCTGTTCAGCGGCCCGCGCGGCTGCGGCAAGACGTCCAGCGCGCGCATCCTCGCCCGCTCGCTCAACTGCGCCGAAGGCCCGACGCCGACCCCGTGCGAGAAGTGCGACTCGTGCGTCGCGCTCGCGCCGAACGGCCCCGGCAGCCTCGACGTCATCGAGATCGACGCCGCGTCGCACGGCCTCGTCGACGACGCCCGCGACCTGCGCGAGCGCGCGTTCTTCGCGCCGGTCTCCTCGACGTACAAGATCTACATCATCGACGAGGCGCACATGATCAGCCAGGCGGCGTTCAACGCGCTGCTCAAGGTCGTCGAGGAGCCGCCGCCGCACGTGAAGTTCATCTTCGCGACGACCGAGCCGGAGAAGGTTCTGTCGACGATCAAGTCGCGCACCTTCCACTACCGGTTCCGGCTGATCCCGCCGGCCGTCCTGCGCGAGTTCCTCGCCGACCTGTGCGCCCGCGAAGGCATCACCGTCGACCCGCTCGTGCTGCCGCTCGTCGTACGTGCCGGGGCCGGCTCGGCGCGGGACGCGCTGTCGGTCCTCGACCAGCTCGCCGCCGGCGCCGAGGACGGCGGCATCAGCTACCCGCGCGCGCTCGCCATCCTCGGCTACACCGACGCGGCGCTGCTCGACGAGACCGTCGACGCGTTCGCCGCCGCTGACGGCGCCTCGGTGTTCCGCGCGGTCGACCGGGTCGTCGAGGCCGGCATCGACCCGCGCCGGTTCGCCCAGGACCTGCTCGAACGGTTCCGCGACCTGCTCGTCCTCGACGCCGTCACCGACGCGGGCGAGACCGGCCTGCTCGACCTGCCCGCCGACACCATCGAGCGGATGCGCAGCCAGGCCGGCCGGCTGGGCCGCGCGGCGCTCACCCGGGCCGGTGACGTCATGGCCCAGGCACTGGTCGACATGCGCGGTACGACGTCGCCCCGGCTCGTTCTCGAGCTCGCCTGCGCGCGGGTGCTGCTGCCCGGCGGCGACGGCGACATCGGCGCGTTGCTGGCCCGGCTCGACCGGCTCGAACGCCGGCTGTCCGTCACGGGCGCACCGCCCGCCGCAGCGCCGGTCGCGCCGGCTCCCCAGGTGGAGGCGGAGCCCGAGCCCGTAGCGGAGCCCGAGCCGGCCCCGGCGCCGGAGCCCGCACCCGAACCGGCACCGGCGCCCGCCGCGCCGGGGGGTCTCGACCTGCCGGCGTTACGCCGGATCTGGCCGGACCTGCTCGACGCGGTCAACACCCGCAGCAAGACCGCAAACGCGCTGCTGCGCAACGCGGAGCCGAGTGCGGTCGACGCGAAGGCCATCACGCTGTCGTTCACGACCGCGCAGCTCGCGAAGATGTTCGCGGACAAGGCGGAGTTCCTGCGCGAGGCGCTGCGCGACGTCATCGGCCTCGACGTCTCGGTCAACGCCGTCGTCGGCGCGTCGACGACCGCGCCGTCGCTCGGCAACGAGGAGCCGTCGCCGGAGCGCGAGCCCGACCCCGACCCCGCGGACCCCGACCCGGCCGGCCCCGACAGCGCCGCACCGCGGCCGCAGCAAGACACCGAGGACCCGCTCGCCCGGCTCCAGCGCGATCTCGGTGCCGAGGTCGTCGACGACCCCCGGACGTAGGGTGACGGGCATGCCACCGCAACCCAACATGCAACAGCTGATGAAGCAGGCGCAGAAGATGCAGGAGCAGCTCATGGCCGCGCAGGCCGAGCTGTCCGCCCGGGAGGTGGAGGGCACCGCCGGCGGCGGCCTCGTCAAGGTCGTGATGACCGGCGGCGGCGAGCTGCTGTCGGTCGCGATCGACCCGAAGGCGGTCGACCCGGACGACGTCGAGACGCTCCAGGACCTGGTCGTCGCGGCGGTCCGCGACGCCGCCCGGACGATCGGCGAGCTCACCCAGCAGACGATGGGGCCGCTGACCGGCGGCCTGAACCTCCCCGGCCTGTAGACGACACCGCCGCATGTACGAAGGCGCCGTACAGGACCTGATCGACGAGCTCGGCCGGCTGCCCGGCGTAGGACCGAAGAGCGCGCAGCGGATCGCGTTCTACCTGCTCGCCGCCGACCCGGTCGACGTACGCCGGCTCGTCACCGCGCTCACCGAGGTAAAGGACAAGGTCCGGTTCTGCACCGTGTGCGGCAACGTGTCGGAGGAAGACATGTGCCGCGTGTGCCGCGACCCGCGTCGCGACCTCTCGGTCATCTGCGTCGTCGAGGAGCCGAAAGACGTTGTGGCGATTGAGAAAACGCGGGAGTTCCGGGGTCGCTACCACGTGCTCGGCGGCGCGATCTCGCCCATCGACGGCGTCGGCCCGGACGACCTGCGCATCCGCGAGCTGATGGCCAGGCTCGCCGACGGCGACGTCACCGAGCTCATCCTCGCCACCGACCCCAACCTCGAAGGCGAGGCGACCGCGACCTACCTCGCCCGCCTGGTCAAGCCGCTCGGCCTGCGGGTCACCCGGCTGGCGAGCGGGCTGCCGGTCGGCGGCGACCTCGAGTACGCCGACGAGGTCACCCTCGGCCGCGCGTTCGAGGGCCGCCGCGCGATCGATATCTGACGGCCTACGCCGGCAGCGGCCGCGGTTTCGCGTACGGGACGAACCGCTTGGCCGGCACCGTCCGCAGGAGGAGGTACAGCCGCGCGGTGTTGCCGCTCGGGTACTGCACCGACGTCAGAACCCCGTTGTCGGCGAAGCAGTACGTGCCGGTCTGCACCGCCGGCTGCGGGGTCAGCAGTCCGGGCTTGAGGTCGAAGCACGTCGCCGCCGGCGCGCCACCGCCCGCGGCGACCGGCGCCGCCTGCGTCACGTCGTAGCTCGCGCCGCTCGCCGACAGCGTGACGAGGTCGTCGGAGAACAGCGTCGCGGGCCCGACGTCGAACGGCGCCGGCGCCTTGCGGCCCGGCCCGGCGACGGTGAAGCAGGAGTGCTTGCCCTTCTTCGACACGCACGAGTACGTCGCCGCCGCGGTGCGGATGAACGACGCGGTCGTCCCGCCGCTGACCACGTCGACGCGCAGGTTGGGCGGCGCGTGCCAGACGTCGACCGTCGCGGTCGAGTCGGGACTGGCCTGGTGGAACGCGTAGATGCCGGTGTACGTCGCCGCCGCGCCGCGCCCGGCCAGCGCGGTGAGATCGGCCGCCGCTTTGCTCGTCGAGCCGTCCGGCCGCGGGCCGTGGCTCCCGCCGGAGCTACACGCAGCGGACAGCAGCAGCACCGCGGCGGCGGCGGCCAGACGTCGACCGGTCACGCGGTGCAGTCAAGCACGGGCGCCGGATTCGTAGACTGGTGCCCATGTCGCTCGTCGTACAGAAGTACGGCGGCTCGAGCGTGGCCGACGCCGATCGGATCAAGCGGGTCGCGCAGCGCATCGTCGCGGCCAAGCGCGACGGTCACGATGTCGTCGTCGTCGTCTCGGCCATGGGTGACACGACCGACGAGCTGCTCGACCTCGCCCAGCAGGTGTCGCCGCTGCCGCCGCCGCGCGAGCTCGACATGCTGCTCACGTCCGGCGAGCGGATCTCGATGGCGCTGCTCGCGATGGCGATCGCCAACCTCGGCGCGTCCGCCCGGTCGTTCACCGGGTCGCAGGCCGGTGTCATCACCGACTCGGTGCACGGCCGCGCCCGCATCATCGACGTGACGCCGGGTCGCATCTCCGAAGCGCTGGCCGCCGGGCACATCGCCATCGTCGCGGGGTTCCAAGGCGTCTCGCAGGACACGAAAGACATCACGACGCTCGGTCGCGGCGGGTCGGACACGACCGCGGTGGCACTCGCCGCCGCACTCGACGCCGAGGTCTGCGAGATCTACACCGACGTCGACGGCGTCTTCAGCGCCGACCCGCGGATCGTGCCGACTGCGCGACGCATCCCGCGCATCTCCTACGAAGAGATGCTGGAGATGGCCGCCTGCGGTGCGAAGGTGCTGCACCTGCGCGCGGTCGAGTACGCCCGCCGGCACTCGTTGCCGATCCACGTGCGGTCGTCGTTCTCCGCGCGCGAAGGCACGTACGTCGTCGCCGTACCCGAGGAGGAGCAGGTGGAGCAGGCGATCATCTCCGGGGTCGCGCACGACCGCAGCGAGGCGAAGGTGACGGTCGTCGGCGTGCCGGACAAGCCCGGCGAGGCGGCCGGCATCTTCGCCGCGCTGGCCGACGCCGAGATCAACATCGACATGATCGTGCAGAACGTCTCCGGTGCCGCCGGTCGCACCGACATCTCGTTCACGCTGCCCAAGGCCGACGGTCTCACCGCGATGTCCGCACTCGAGAAAGTCAAGGAACGCATCGGTTTCGAAGGCCTGCTGTACGACGACCACATCGGCAAGGTGTCGCTGATCGGCGCCGGGATGAAGTCGCACCCCGGGGTGTCGCGGACGTTCTTCGCCGCGCTCGGCGAGTCCAACGTCAACGTCGAGATCATCTCGACGTCGGAGATCCGCATCTCGGTGCTGGTCCGCGACACCGACGTCGACATCGCGGTGCGCGCGCTGCACGACGCGTTCGAGCTCGACGGCTCGGACGGCGACGCGGTCGTGTACGGCGGGACGGGACGGTAGCCATGCGCGTCGGTGTCGTCGGTGCGACCGGCCAGGTCGGCGGGGTGATGCGCGAGCTCCTGGCCGAGCGCGGCTTCCCGGTCGACGAGATCCGGTTTTTCGCCTCGGCCCGGTCCGCCGGCAGCACGTTGCCCTGGGCCGGTCGCGACGTCGTCGTCGAAGACGCCGAGACCGCCGACCCTTCCGGCCTCGACATCGCGCTGTTCTCGGTCGGTGCGTCCGCGTCGAAGGTGTTGGCGCCGAAGTTCGCCGCCGCCGGTGCGACCGTCGTCGACAACTCGTCGGCATGGCGGATGGACCCCGACGTCCCGCTCGTCGTGAGCGAGGTCAACGGCGAGCTCGCCCGCAGCGCACCCAAGCGCATCGTCGCGAATCCCAACTGCACGACGATGGCCGCGATGCCGGTGCTCAAGCCGCTGCACGACGCGTTTTCGTTGCGGCGCTTGGTGATCAGCACCTACCAAGCCGTCTCGGGCACCGGTCCGGCCGGCGTCGACGCGCTCGACAAGCAGGCCCGCCAGGTCGCCGACCGCGCCCGCGAGCTGGTGCACCACGGCGCCGCGGTCGCGTTCCCGGACCCCGGTTGCTACGTCGCGCCGATCGCGTTCAACGTGCTCCCGATGGCCGGCTCGCTGCTCGACGACGGGTCGGGCGAGACCAACGAGGAGCGCAAGCTGCGCGACGAGTCGCGCAAGATCCTCGACATCCCCGACCTCGCCGTGTCCGGGACCTGCGTGCGGGTGCCGGTGTTCACCGGCCACTCGCTGTCGATCAACGCCGAGTTCGACCGCGCGGTCCCGCTCGCCGAGGCCGCTCGCCTTCTCGGCAGCGCGCCCGGCGTCGTACTCGCCGACGTACCGACGCCGCTCGACGCAGCCGGCCGGGACCCGAGTTACGTCGGGCGGCTGCGCCGCGACCCCGGCGTCGACGGCGACCGCGGGCTGGTGCTGTTCGTCAGCAACGACAACCTGCGCAAGGGCGCCGCGCTCAACACCGTCCAGATCGCGGAGATCCTTGCCGGTTAGCGCGACCATGATCATCGCGCGCTGAGACAGTCAGATTGCCGCCGAGGGGCTGGCTGAGCACGCGATGATCATAGGACAGAGATGACCGGCTCGGGCATCGGCGCGGGCAGCGGGACGGACGCATCGGTGCTCGCCCGTCCTTCGACGTCGCGCCAGAGCACCGGCAGCGCCGCGGTCAGCCCGACCGCGATCCCGGCCGTGACGACGAACGGCGTCCACCGGGCCAGCGAGAACAGGTAGCCGGAGACGGCCGCCGCGACCGCGATCGCGGCCGTCTCGGCCGTCGTGAACAGGCCCTGCGCGCGGCCCAGCGCCGCCGCCGGCGCCGTCTCCGCGAGCAGCGACTGCGCCGCGGGGAACGCGATGGCGACCGCGACCGACTCGAAGATGCCGAGGCTCATCAGCCAGACCGGCGACGGCAGGAACGGGTAGGTCACCGCGAACGCGGCGCTCGCGAGCATGCTGGCGACCGCGAGCCAGCGCCGGTCGAGCCGGTCGACCAGCCGGCCGGCGAGCGGTGAGATCGCGGCGAACGGGATCGCGAACAGCGTCCACGACATGCCGACCTGCCAGACCGCGGCGCCGCGCGACGCCATCAGCAGCGACCAGCACGACTCGTACGCGCCGCCGATGATCCCACCGCCGACGCCGACGAGCAGTACGCCGACGAGTCCGCGGCTCAGCACCGGGCCGGACTCGGCCTCGTGCACCGGGCGGCCGGCCGGAACGCCCCACAGCACCGGCCCGACCGCGACGGCGGCCGCGACCGCCGTGACGACGAACAGCCAGCTCATGTGCGCGGACCCGACCACGCTGCCGATGACCGGGCCGATCGCCATGCCGGCGAGCTGGGCGGCGAACACGCGGGAGAACGCGCGGCCGCGCCGGTCGGCAGGGACCGCCGCCGCCACCATCGACAGCCCGGCGACCGTGACCGCGCCGGAGCCGAGCCCTTGCAGCGCGCGCAGCGTGACGTAGCCGCCGGCGTGCAACGAGAGCAGGAACCCGCAGCTCGCGACGGCGTAGATGCCCAGGCCGGCCACGAGAACGAGCCGGTGGCCGAGATGGTCGGTGAGCCAACCGGCGCCGTACTGGGTGAGCACGCCGGCGACGAAGAACGCCGCGATGACGGCGCCGATCATCGCGTCGCCGGTGTGCCGCGAGCGCAGGAACAGCGGCAGGATCGGCAGTACGGCGCTCGCGCCGACGCCGTACACGAACAGCGCCGACGTCACTACGGCGACGACCCGCCGTTCGCCCGCCCCAGACGCCGCCCCAGCCCCCACCATCGCTCCACCCTCGCAGTCGCCGCGACCGGTTCTCAACCCGATTACCGACCTTATTGCAAAACGTTTGCAGGTAAGAAGTTGCGGCGGTTAGGGTGGTCTCGATGGCCACGATCGCGCCCGAAGCGCCCGCCCCCATCGTGCCGGAGTCGCGGCTGACGAGGCTTCGCCACTCGCTTACCCGCGGCGAGTGGGCCGCCATTCTCGGCATCGCGTTCGTCGTCGTCGGCCTGCACGTCGTCGGCTGGTTCACCCTCGCCGCGATCGTCGCACCACGGCACTATGCGGTCGGAAACGGGCAGTTCTTCGGCGTCGGTCTCGGCGTGACGGCGTACACGCTCGGCATGCGGCACGCGTTCGACGCTGACCACATCGCCGCGATCGACAACACCACCCGCAAGCTCATGGCCGACGGAAAACGCCCGGTTTCCGTGGGTTTCTGGTTCTCCCTCGGCCACTCCAGCGTCGTGTTCGCGCTGTGCGTGCTGCTCTCGCTCGGGGTGCGCAGCATCGCCGGGCAGGTGAAGAACAACTCCTCGCCGCTGCACAACGTGCT
Source organism: Frankiaceae bacterium (assembly GCA_030840525.1). Taxonomy (GTDB): domain Bacteria; phylum Actinomycetota; class Actinomycetes; order JAFAQI01; family JAFAQI01; genus BP-197. The sequence continues at coordinate 12,534 of JAVEEI010000164.1, read as the reverse complement.
CGGGCTGGTCGGCACCGGAGTGTCCGGCACGTTCCTCTACCTGATCGGCATCCTCAACCTGGTCATCCTGGTCGGGATCGTGAAGGTGTTCCGCGACATGCGCCGCGGGACGTACGACGAGAAGACGCTCGAGCAACACCTCAACAACCGCGGCTTCATGAACCGCATCCTCGGCGGGCTGACGAAGTCGGTGCGCAAGTCGTGGCACATCTACCCGATCGGCGTGCTGTTCGGTCTCGGCTTCGACACCGCGTCGGAGATCAGCCTGCTGGTGCTGGCCGGCGGCGCGGCCGCGTTCGACCTGCCGTGGTACGCGATCCTCACGCTGCCGGTGCTGTTCGCGGCGGGGATGAGCCTGCTCGACTCGATCGACGGCTGCTTCATGAACTTCGCCTACGGGTGGGCGTTCTCCCGGCCGGTGCGCAAGGTCTACTACAACATCACGATCACGGCGCTGTCGGTCGCCGTCGCCCTCATCATCGGCACGGTCGAGCTGCTGTCGATCCTCGTCGACCAGCTCTCGATCACGTCCGGTCCGCTCGCGTGGATCGGCCGGCTCGACCTCAACAACGTCGGTTTCTTCATCGTTGGGCTGTTCGTGCTCACCTGGGCGGTTGCGCTCGCCGTCTGGCGCTACGGCAAGGTCGAGGAACGCTGGTCCGCCGGCCTGGCGCCGGGCTCGCACGAGTAGCCCTTCTCGTACGTCCGCTCTACTCGGGCTCGCTCGCGACCAGGCAGTCGCGATGCACCCGCAGGAACGCCGCCCGGTCCGCGAGCTCGGTGCCGTCGGTGCTGGCGACGACGAGGATCGGCCGGCCGCACACCCGGCACGGGATCTCGACGGCGAGCTCGCCCTGCTGCGTCGTACGACCGGAGCCCACGTCCGCAGGATGACCGGCGGACCGGCCGCGCGCATCGGCGGTTCGGTGCCCGCGGGGTAGTCAAAGCGTTGGTCTTGCCCCAACGCGGCCGCGCGGTGGCCAGACGGCGTGCCGGCTACGGCGCGGAGACGGGGTCCGGTACGCAGACGTAGACCCACGCCCCGGCATAGGACGCCACCGCCTCGCCTTGCCCTTCGCAGAACGTGCCGGCGTACGGCCGGCAGTAGGTGTAGCTGGTGGGGGCCACCCAGGTCCCCTCGGCCGCGACTTGCTCGCACAGCTGACCGGCGCTCGCCGGGGCCGCGCCGAGCCCGACGATCGTGCCGGCGATCACTGCGCAGACTGCGGACAGGCGAAACAGACACGCGCGCATGCTGGGTCCACCCCTGAACTCTCGTGTGTCGCCGGACGAGCGCGTCCGGCTACGGCTGCGAGAGACATACGCAGAAGCGGGCGGATCCGTTACATCGAAGCTCTCAATGTGCGGAGCACTGCACTCCGGGGAGCTGGCAAACGGCCGCATACCGCGGGTCGCGATCCGACTGGCCCCACACACTGACGGGTCCCACCGGCGTCGCCACCTCGAAGCGGTAGGTCTGGGGCTGCCCGCTCCCGAGCGGGTGCTGCGAGACGTTCGCGACGGCCTTCGTCGGCCCGGCCGCGGCCGCCATCGTCACGCGCCCGGAGGGTCGAGCGGCGACCGGCTGAGCGGCGCGGCGTCCGACCGCGACCCGAATGGCCGTCTTGGCCTTCGCGGCCGGTGGCGCGGCGTAGGCGTGCGCCGCCGGGTACGACGCATCGCTCGTGGCCGGTGCCATCCCCGCGACGATCGCGAGCAGCGGCGCCACCGCGAGCGGGATCGTCGTCATCGTGCCGAGCGCGAGCGTCGAGGTGCTGACGCCGCCCGGCAGCGGCCGGGACGTACGGCGGCGCAGCCAGCGCAGCGGGATGAGCACGAGGCCGAGCGAGCCGGCGCGGGCGGGCTCGATGACGCGGGCCAGCCGCAGCCGGGCGCGGTTGAGCAGCTGGTCGAACGCGTTGACGTTGACGCCGAGCGCCTGGGCGGACGCGTCGCGGTCGTGGTCGTCGAAGTAGCGCAGCTTCAGCGCCATCGCCTGGCGCTCGGGCAGGTCGGCCATCGCGCCGCGCACGGTGATCTCGTCGATCAGCCGCTCGGTCCGGTCGTGGGCGTCGGCGCGATCGGGCAGCGCGTCGAGGCATACCTCGTGGCTGCGCGCCCGCCGGGCGTCGAGGCACAGGTGCAGCGCGATCCGCTTGAGCCACGGCCAGGTCGGCCGCTCCGCGTCGTAGGAGCTCCAGAACCGCAGCGCGCGCAGGATCGTGTCCTGGGCGACGTCCTCGGCGAGGCTCCGGTCGTGCAGCTGCTGTGCGCACACCCGGACGAGCCGGTTGTAGAACTCGCGGTGCAGCGCTTCGGCATCGGCGCAGGTGCGTGGTGCGGGTACCCCCGCGTTGACGGGCGGCAGTTCGACGGCAAGTGACATGGCGCTCGGTCCCCTCCTCGGGATCTCCGAAGTCCCCAACACAGCGCGCGCAGCCGGCCATGGGCCAAGGGTTCGTGGCCCTTGGTCCGCGGCCGTGGGTTAGGCCTTCGTGATGGTAGGGGGCATTTGGCAGGGATGAAAGGCAGGTTTTCGACACAAGTCGCCGAACGGCATTCGGTTCGCCGAAAATTCATGGGTAACGATTAGGGGTGTTCGCTCGTATCTCTTGATGTGTTAACCCAGCGTCGGTGCCTCACGCCCTCGCCCAGCCCTTTCGCGCGCCGGAGCGCGCGGTGAAGGGCATGCGCGCCGCTGCACTCGGCGCCGCCGGGCTGGTCCTCGCGAGCGTGACCGTGACGCTCGCCACACCGGGCGACGAGCTGGCCGCCTGCCGGAGCAAGCTCAACGGCAAACCGCAGGTCACCATCCGCTCCGACCGCTGGGTGCGCATCGGCGCGCCGAAGTTCGACAGCGGCGAGGGCCCGTCGCAGATCACCGCGTTCGCCGCGATGCCCAACCGCAGGAACGGCCTCGTCGTCACCAACGGCAAGGTGATCAAGCTTTCGGTCGACGCCGGCTGCACCTGGGACACGATCTACTCGAGCAACGGCTTGCAGCCTCCGGCGCCCGGCTACACCGCCGACGTGTTCAACCAGCTCGTCCAGTCCAACGACGAGACGACCTGGGTGACCAGCTACGACGACGTCAACGGCGTGCCGCACCCGCACGTCTACATCGGCGGCAACATCGGCGTCGCCGGCAAGACGCCGTCGTTCACGCAGACCGACGTTGGCCTGCCGAGCTACGGCCGCCCGGTGTCGCTGGTGGCCGGCCCGGCCGGTGCCGACGAGGCCTACCTGCTCGTCGACCAGCTCCCCGACCCGCAGTCCGGCGACGTCTCCGGCCCCTCGCGGCACCTCTACACGCTCACCATCCAGAGCAACCCGCCGACCGGCGCCGTCACCGGCCCGCAGTGGAGCGAGGTGACCCTGCCGTCCGGTTTCGGCCGGGTCGACGGCATGATTCGCGAGTACTCGCACAAGCTCTGGATCTGGTCCGGCAACAAGTACGCATGGGCGTCGGGTGTGAACGGCGGCTCGCCGGCGTGGACGGTCCGCACCGCACCGGGCGCGATCTCGGCGATGGACGTCGACCCCTACGGCAGCGTCGGCGTCGTCGCGTCGAACGGCCAGGCCCAGGTCCTCTATCGGGCCGACTCGCACGGCCGGCTGGTCACGCACCTGAGCGTGCCCGGCACGCCGTACGCGATCGCCCACGGCACCTACCAGGACGTCTACGTCGAGTCCGGCACCAAGGGCACCTGGGGCTACGACCACATCCGGCAGGAGTGGGTCGACATCAGCCCGCGTGGCGGCCCGGCGTTCCACTCGCTCGCGATGGCGCAGGCGACCAGCGCGCGGATCGTTATCGGGATGACCTCGTCCGCGCTGTGGCGGTGGGACACCTACACGCAGGAGGCGTTCCGCCCGCCGCCCCCGGGGCCGCCGACGACCGGCAACCCTGACGTCGTCAAGCTGCCGAAGTCGAACCTGACCCACCCGGTCCTCACGCCGATCAAGCGCGTCGTGTCGGTCAGCCCCGGCCAGGTCAGCAACGTGCCGGTCACCTACCTCGTCAACCCCGACCCGACGCCGCTCGACGTCTACTTCCTCGTCGACACGACCGGCAGCATGCAACCCGCGATCCGCGGCCTGCAGAAGTCGGTGCTCAACATCGCGCAGAGCCTTCGGGCCGACCTCGGCCAGAGTGCGTGCTTCGGCGTCGGTGGCGTCAAGGACGTCGAGCCGGACGCGACCTCGGTGGCCGCTCCCGCGTCGTCGTACGTCTTCAAGACGTTCCTGCCGGTGGCGCCGTGCGACACCGCGCCCGGCCTGCCGATGGTCAACTCCGCGTTGAAGCAGCTCGTCGAGGGCGGCGGCGGCGACACGCCGGAGGCGCAGACGCTCGCGCTGAAGCTCGCCGTCAACGGCGCGACGTCGGCGTTCCCGCCGGTCGTGCCGGCGCAGCCGGCGAAGTTCCGCCCCGGCGCGTTCAAGGTCATCGTGTACGTCAGCGACGCCGGCTCGCACGAAGGCGGCGGCTACCCGACGATTCCCGAGGTCATCCAGACGCTCAACGTCAGCGACGTCAAGGTCGTCAGCATCGCCGTCCAGGACGGCGCCGGCGACTTCAACGCCGCGCAGGCGATGATGAAGCAGATCGCGATCGGGACCGGCTCGCTCGCGCCCCGGTCGGGCGTCGACTGCAACGGCGACGGCGGCGGCTACTACGGCGACCTCGGCCCGAACGACCCGCTGGTATGCGCCGAGCACCTGACCCAGGACTCGGCCGACGGCCCGATCGTGAAGATCGGACCGGCCATCATCGGCCTGCTGCTCGCGGTCAAGGACCCCGGGACGATCGAGGTCAAGGTCGCGGACCCGTACCACGCGCTGAAAGGCCCGATCCACGGCCAGACCGGTGGCGTGTTCGACATGAAGTACGAGAACGGGCTGCACTTCACCCTGCCGGTCGGATGTACGACGACGCAGGCCGGGCAGACGTTGCCGGTCTACCTGTCGCCGTACGTCCGCAGCCAGCCGCGCGGGCCGGCGGGCGAGGTCGACGTGCAGTGCAAGCTGGTGCCGAAGCTGCCGCCGATCCCGCCGACGATCGTGCAGTCGGCTCCGCTGCTGTTCGTGACCGCGGTGCGCCCGCCGGTCGCCGTCGCGCCGCCGATCCCGCCGAACCCGCCGGCGCAGCCGGCCAGCAACGTCAACCCCAACGCGGGCATGGCGCGCGAAGAGCAGAACCAGCCGCAGCTCGCGATGGCGGCGCAGGACTCGCACGAGGCAGGAGAAGACACCGAAGTCGTCGAAATGAGTGCCATGCGCAATCCGCACTCGCAGTCCAACGCGATGTTCCTCGCGGGTGCGGCCGTGTTGATGACTGCGGCGGCCGGTTGCCAGCTGCAGTTACGGCGCCGAACCGCTTACGTACGACAGGGCAGGTAACCCCAGATGACCACCACTACGAGTCGTTCAGGAGTCGCAATGCGCACTCGGTCCGCTGTCGCGGTGCTCGCGGCGATCACGCTGGTCGCGGCTCCGGCCGCCGGTGCGGCGACGAAGAAGAAGCCGGCGACCCCGCCGAAGAAGACCTACTGCAACCTGCTCGTCGACTCGACGCCCGGCGACGAGAACTGGAACCTCGTTCCGGTCGTCAGCTCGCCCGGCCTCGACATCAAGTCCGGTGACATCGCCACCGGCGCGAAGCAGGTCGTCGCGGTGCTGCGGCTCGGCAGCGTCGACTTCAGCCCGACCTCCGACCACTACGCCTACCTCGGCTACTCGTGGGCTTTCGCCGCCGACTCGACGCTCGGCCAGGAGTACTCGTTCACCGCGTCGGAAGCATTCGGCAACCCGGTCAAGGGCGCGGCCGTGATCGACGGCCAGAGCGTGCCGGTCACGTTCTCCATCGACTCGAGCAGCAAGAGCTTCAAGTGGGTCGTGGAGCGCAAGAACGTCCCGAGCCTCGGGCGGCCCAAGAACGTCTTCAAGAACTTCCGCGCCCACTCGGACGTGGAGAGCGGTACGGCGGACGACGCGCCGTCCATGCCTGCCTCCGACACCTACCCGGACCGTGGCCTGAGCTGCCTCAAGCCCAGCTGAGTCGAACGCAGTTGATTCGGACTGGTGCGTAAGCAAACGCCTGCCAACGCAGTAGTGCAGGTGCGCTCGGGATTGGATCCCGCATCCGTCGCGGGAGTCTCGGGCCAGGAGGAGGAGTAAGTGAAGAAGACCATCAAGGGTGTGATCGTGGGCGCTGCGTCGCTCGCGATCCTGGGCGCCGTCTCCCCGGCTGCGTCGGCGAACGCCGCCGGCGACACCATCCGCGGCGGGTGCCACTTCGACACCAACGAGCAGCAGATCGCGACCAACGGCCAGAACGAAGGCGTCATCGGCGACGTCTCCGTCACGACCGACTCGTCCGGCGCCCCGACCGGCGCCACCGTCACCTGCGTCATCGAGGTCAACGGCGTCAAGCAGCTCGGCACGCAGCACAGCTACACCGGCGTGGGCGTACAGGCCGGCTCGGACCAGATCGTGTTCAGCGCTGGCACCAACGACACCGTGCTCCTGTGCGAGGACGTGACCTACGCCGACACCACCACCGAGGTCGAGAACTGCCCCGCCGCGACCTCGCAGCAGATCCCGCCGCAGCCGGTCATCGACCTGATCAACGGCCTCTTCGCCAGCACCATCGACCCGGTCGTCTGCCCGGCGCTCATCACCCTCGGCCAGCTGACCGGCGGCGGTGTCGCGGGTGTCGTGACGATCGACTCGACCGGCGACGTGTCGGTCATCGACCCGCTGGGTCTCGGCATCAACCCGGTGTACGACTGCCCGCCGTACGTCGTCGTCTAGCAACACCAAGCACGCGTTGTGGGGCAGCGGCTTCGGTCGCTGCCCCACACCGTTCACCCGAATGAGGAGCTCCGATGAGACGAGGGACCGCACTCCTGGTTGGTGCCGCGGTGGTCGCGGCGGCGCGGCTGGTGCCGGCGGCCGGTGACACGCCGGCTCCTACGCCCGACGTTCCTCGTGACGTGTGCACGCACGCGGTCGGCGACCCGGCTGGCGACGCGAAGGCGGTCTCGGGCGGCGTGTCCGGCACGCCGCTGACCGACAACAACCCCGGCGTCGACGTCGAGGCGGTCGACGCGCGGGTGACCGACACGCAGCTACAGGTGTTCCTCGGCATCAACCACTTCGACTCCCCGCCGAAGATGGCCGACTATGAGTCGGCGTGGCGCTACACCGTGACGTTCAAGATGCTCGGCAAGACGCTCACGTTCGGCGCCGAGCAGAACAACCCGACGCTCCCGTCCCTGCTGTATCCGCAGGACGGCGCGCTGTACACCGGTAGCGGATACATCTTCGTGAACACCAACGGCGACCTGGCCGGCTCCACGGTCGCATTCGTCCCGGGCACGGGAACGCACCTGAGCTGGGTCGTCTACACGGCACCGCGGGACAAGGTCGAGAAGGCCCTCGGCCAGCCGATCGCGCCGGGCACGCCGCTGACGAGCGTGACCGCGTCCACGCAGGACTACACGGCGCTGCGGACGCTGCCGGGTGGTGACTCGCTGGCGTCGACACTCACCGCCGCGCAGGACCAGCTCGTCGCGGGCGACGACTGGTGCTTCGGCCCGCCGCCCACGTCGATCAGCGCCGTCACGGTGCCGGCCGTCACCTATGGCCACTCCACGACGTTCAGCGCCGTGCTCAAGGACGAGAACGCGAAGGCGCTGGCGGGCAAGCCGGTCGACTTCGTCGTCCAGGACGGCAAGGGCACGAAGGTGACCGGCACGACCGACGCCAACGGTCTCGCGACCGCCACGTTCGGCCCGGACACCGTCCCGGCGGGCAGCTACCAGGTAGTCGCGCAGTTCCCCGGCGAGGGGACGACGTACAAGACCTCCTCGGCTACGGCGACGCTCGTGGTGTCCGCGGCGAAGACCTCGTTCACCGCGTTGAAGATCACCAAGCCGAGCGCGACGACCCGCCAGGTCACGACCACCTTGCTCGATGACATGCACAAGCCCGTCGCGGGCGTGAAGGTCGACTGGTACGTCGACGGCAAGAAGACCACCAGCACGACGACCGACAAGACCGGCAAGGCGGTGCTGCGGACCGCCAAGCCGGGCCAGAAGGTCCAGGCCCGGTTCGCCGGCAAGCCGGGCATCTGGCTGGCGTCGGCGTCCGCGGTAGCCAAGGCGGCCTAGCGCCTAACCGTCCGGACACCTCTTCTTTCCCTCGCGCAAATTCTTCATATTCGCGCGTAAGCAATCGCCTGCTCAGCGAGTAGTGCAGGTGCGTTCGAGATTCCATCCCGCTTCCGTCGCGGGAGTCTCGGGCGGGGAGAAGGAGGAAGTTGTAGTGAAGAAGACGATGAAGGGGATGATCGTCGGCGCTTCGGTGCTGGCGATCCTGGGCGCGGTGTCGCCCGCTGCGTCGGCGAACAGCGCCGGCGACACGATTCACGGCGGCTGCTTCTTCAACACCGACGAGAACGCGGTTGCGACGAACGGCCAGAACCAGGGCGTCATCGGCGACCTGTCGGCCACGACCGACGCTTCGGGTGCCCCGACCGGCGCCACCGTCACCTGCTTCATCAAGGTCAACGGCACCGAGGCGCCGCTCACCCGGCACAGCTACTCGGGCACCGGCGTGCAGGCCGGCTCGGACCAGATCCTGTTCACCGCTGACAGCAACGCCACCGTTCTCCTCTGCGAGGACGTGACCTACGCCGACAGCACCACCGAGACCGAGATCTGCCCGGCCGCGACCTCGCAGGACATCCCCCCGCAGGCCGTCATCGACGAGCTCAACTCGATCTTCGACACGCTGAACGCGCTCGAGATCTCGACCGTCGACCCGGTCGTCTGCCCGGTTCTCGTCACGCTGCACGGCCTGACCGGTGGCGGCGTCCCGGGTGTCCTCGAGATCCGCGCTGACGGCGACGTGTACGTGGCGGACCCGCTGGGCCTGGGCATCAACCCGGTCTACGACTGCCCGCCGTACGGCAACTTCTAAATAGCGGTTAGCACCACCACTGATGTGGGGCGGCAGGCCGTCTGCCGCCCCACATCGCTGTCTCCGGCGCCTAACCCGCCGGACACCTCTGCTTTCCCGCGCGCAAATTCTTCGCATTCGCGCGTAAGCAATCGCCTGCTCAGCAAGTAGTGCAGGTGCGTTCGAGATTCCATCCCGCTTCCGTCGCGGGAGTCTCGGGCGGGGAGAAGGAGGAAGTCGTAGTGAAGAAGACGATGAAGGGGATGATCGTCGGCGCTTCGGTGCTGGCGATCCTGGGCGCGGTGTCGCCCGCCGCGTCGGCGACGAGCAGCCTCGGCGACAACATCAAGGGCGGCTGCTTCTTCAACACCGACGAGAACGCCGTCGCGACGAACGGCCAGAACCAGGGCGTCATCGGCGACCTGTCGGCCACGACCGACGCTACCGGTGCCCCGACCGGCGCCACCGTCACCTGCGTCATCGAGGTCAACGGCATCAAGCAGACCGCCACGCAGCACAGCTACTCGGGCACGGGCGTGCAGGCCGGCTCGGACCCGATCGTGTTCACCGCTGACAGCAACGCCACCGTGCTCCTCTGCCAGGACGTGACCTACGCCGACGGCAGCACCGAGACCGAGATCTGCCCGGCCGCGACCTCGCAGGACCTCCCGCCGCAGGCCGTCATCGACGAGATCAACTTCATCTTCGACACGGTCAACGGTGTCCTCAGCGGGATTGACACCAGCGCCCTCTGCACCGTGACGAAGGCCCTCGCTCCGCTGGACCTCGGTGGCGTCGTCGTCATCGCCGCGGACGGCAGCCTGACGATCTCCGACCCGCTGGGCCTGATCGTCATCACGAACAGCTGCTCATAGCACCACCGCATAGCAAGCAACACCCACTGATGTGGGGCGGCAGGCCGTCTGCCGCCCCACATCGCTGTCTACGCACAATGCGTTGATGCGCGCGGATCGGCTCGAGCGGCTCGGCCTCGCGGTCGCGTGGTTGCTCGCCGCCGCCGCGCTTGCAAACGCACTCCTTTACGTCGCGTCCGCGAGCCCGCTGTTCGCCGACCTCCAGGTTTACCGGCTCGGTCTGCACCACCTCGGCTCCGGCGGCAGCGGTCTGTACGACGCCCGCGCGGTCAACCATGCGCCGTTCACCTATCCGCCCGTCGCGGCGGTCCTGCTGGCCCCGCTCGGTGCACTGAGCGTGCCCGCCGCCGGGGCCGTGATGACCGCACTGTCCCTGGTTGCGCTCGGCTTCGTCGCCCGCCGGTGCGTCCCGCCGGGCGGCCCAGCGCTGCCGTTGCTGCTCGCGCTCGCGCTGGTCAGCGTGCCGGTGCGCAACGTGCTGTTCTTCGGCCAGGTCGGGCTGCTCCTGCTGGTGCTGGTCGCGGCCGACCTGCTCGACGTGACACCGCGGCGGATGCGCGGCGCGTTCGTCGGTGTCGCCGCGGCGGTGAAGCTCACGCCGCTGGTGTTCGTGCCGCTGCTGTGGCTCGGCGGGCGACGGCGCGAGGCGCTGGTCGCCACGGCGACCGCCGTACTGCTCTCCGCGGTCGCGGCCGTCGCGTTGCCGAGCGCGAGCGCGACGTACTGGACCGACGTGCTCTGGCAGACCGACCGCGTCGGCGACGTGACCGGACCGCGCAACCGCTCGCTGTGGGGCCTCGTCCCGCACGGCGGTGCCGGCGGCATGCTGCTGCTCGGCGTCGCGGTCGCCGCCGTCCTGGTGGTGGCCTACGTGCGCGCCGGCCGCGCGCTGCGCGACGGTGGCAACGTCGCCGCGCTCGCGGTCGCCGGCATGGCCTCGGTCGCCGTCTCGCCCATCTCGTGGAGCCACCATCTCGTCTGGCTGGTCCCGGCCGAGGCGGTCGCGTTGGCGGCGCGGCGGTTCGGTCGCCTCGCCGTCCTCGCCGTACTGACCTACCGGCTGCCGGTCGGCTCCGCGCACGCGCTGGCGGTGCTGCAAGGCGCGGCCGCGCTGCTCGTCGTCGCGTTGTTACCTACGAAACGGCCGGTGCCTCTCGACCCGAGAGACACCGGCCGGCCGCTGGTCGGGATGGCGGGATTCGAACCCACGACCTCCTCGTCCCGAACGAGGCGCGCTACCAAGCTGCGCCACATCCCGTGGTACGGCGGCGAGTCTAGCGGGGAACGAGGGTGAGCAGCGTGGCCTCCGGTGGGCAGGCGAATCGCACCGGTGCGTACGGCGACGTGCCGAGCCCGGCCGACACGTGCAGCCAGCAGCTGTCGGTCCACGGCCACAGCCCCCGGGCCCGCCGACGGTCCAGCCCGCAGTTCGTCACGAGGGCGCCGTAGAACGGCACCCTGAGCTGGCCGCCGTGGGTGTGTCCGGACAGCACGAGGGAGAAGCCGTCCGCGGCGAAGCTGTCGACGAGGCGTGGCTCCGGCGTGTGCGACAGGCCGATCGCGAGGTCCGTCGCGGCGCGGTCGACCGGGCCGGCGATGCGCTCGTAGTGGTCGGCGTTCAGGTGCGCGTCGCTCACCCCGGCGAGCTCGACCCGCAGGCCGCCGACCGTGTCGACGACCCGGCGGTGGGTGAGGTCATACCAGCCTCGCGCCGTCATCGCCGTACGCAGCTCGCCCCACGGCAACCGCTGGCCGTGCACGCGCCGGCCGCGGTCGGGCAGCAGGTAGCGCGCCGGGTTCTTCGGCCGCGGCGCGAACCAGTCGTTCGAGCCCGGCACGAACGCGCCCGGCCGGTCCAGCAGCGGCCCCAGCGCGTCGAGCGCGCAGGGCACGCCGTACGCCGACGCGAGGTTGTCACCGGTGTCGACGACGAGGTCGGGCTCGAGCCGAGCGAGCCGGCGTACCCAATCGACTTTCCACGGCTGCCCGGGAGTGATGTGCAGGTCGGACAGGTGCAGCACCGTGACCGGCCGGGCGCCGGACGGGAGCACCGGTACGTCGACGCGGCGCAGCCGGAACGCCTTGCGCTCGTAGCCCCACGCGTACCCGGTGGCCGCGACGCCGGCCGCGGCGACCGCGAGCGGGGCGGCGACGGCGGCGTTCACCCGCCCAACCCTAAGGTGAGGGCCATGCCCGTGAAGGAACAGCTGCGCACCGACCTGACCGCGGCGATGAAGGCGCGCGACGAGCTCATCGCGTCGACGCTGCGCATGGTGCTCACCGCCGTCACCAACGAAGAGGTCGCCGGCAAGCAGGCGCGCGAGCTCTCCGACGACGAGGTGCTCAAAGTCCTTGCCCGGGAAGGGAAAAAGCGGCGCGAGTCCATCGAGGCATACACCTCCGCCGGCCGTGACGAGCTGGCCGAACGCGAGCGCGCCGAGGCGGCCGTCATCGACCGCTACCTGCCCGCACAGCTCGACGACGCGGAGCTCGCAGCACTCGTCTCCGCCGCGATCGCCGAGTCCGGCGCCGCCGACCCCAAGGCCATGGGTCAGGTCATGAAGGTGCTGACGCCGAAGCTGGCCGGCCGGGCCGACGGCGGCCGGGTGGCCGCCGAGGTACGCCGCCAGCTCGCCGCTCCCCGTCGACTGTGACGTTCGAGGCGTTACACCGCCGCTGGTAACGCCTCGAACGT
>JAVEEI010000153.1 GCA_030840525.1 Frankiaceae bacterium | reverse complement strand
GGCCGAGCGTGACCACGCGACCGTCGTACCCGGCGTCCCGCAGCGACCGCGCGACCGCGTCGCCGACTCCTCCGTCGCGTACGCCGTCCTCGACGGTGACGACGAGCGGGTACGCGGTGGCCAAGGCCGCGAGCGCGGGGTCGACCGGCAACACCCAGCGCGGGTCGACGACGGTCGCGCGGACACCGGCGGCCGCCAGCAGCGCCGCGGCGTCGACCGCGGCACCGGCAAGCGGCCCGACGCCGACGAGAAGCACGTCCGCGTCGATGTCCGCGACGAGGACGTCCGCCGTACCGAGGCGGCCGACCGCCGGGATCGAGCGACCGGCGGACGCCTTCGGGAACCGCAGCGCGGTCGGCCCGTCGTCGGCCGCGACGCACTCGGCCAGCAGCGACGCCAGTTGCTCGGCGTCGCGCGGCGCCGCGACTCGCATGCCGGGTACGGCGCCGAGCAGCGCGAGGTCCCACATGCCGTGGTGCGACGCGCCGTCGTCGCCGGTGATGCCGGCGCGGTCGAGCACGAACGTCACCGGCAGCCGGTGCAACGCGACGTCCATCAGCACCTGGTCGATCGCGCGGTTGAGGAACGTGGCGTAGACACACACCAGCGGGTGCATGCCGCCCATCGCCAGCCCGGCCGCCGACGTGACCGCGTGCTGCTCGGCGATGCCGACGTCGAACACGCGGTCCGGAAACTCGGCGGCGAACCCGTGCAAGCCGACCGGTCGCAGCATCGCGGCGGTGACCGCGACCACGTCGGGCCGCGACCGCGCCAGCCGCACCACCTCGTCACCGAACACCTGCGTCCACGGCAGCGCAGAACCGGTCGCGCGGGCCGTGCCGGTCGCGGGGTCGAGCGCGCCGACGCCGTGGAAGCAGTCGGCGGCGTCGTTCTCGGCCGGCGCGTAGCCGGCGCCCTTGCGGGTGACGCAGTGCACGACGACCGGCCCGCCGAAGCCACGCGCGCGGCGCAGCGCGGCCTCCACCGCGGCGACGTCGTGTCCGTCGATCGGGCCGACGTACTTGATGCCGAGATCCTCGAACATCACTTGCGGCGCAAGGAGATCCTTGAGCCCCTGCTTCACTCCGTGCAAGGCGGCGTACGCCGGCCGACCGACGACGGGCGCGCGCGGCACGGTGCGCTTCACGGCCGACAGCGTCGCGTCCCACTGGGGCAGCAGCCGAAGGCCGGCGAGGTGCTGGGCGAGCCCGCCGATGGTCGGCGCATACGACCGGCCGTTGTCGTTGACGACGACCACGACCGGGCGGTCGCTGGCGGCGAGGTTGTTCAGCGCCTCCCAGCACATGCCGCCGGTGAGCGCGCCGTCGCCGACGACCGCGACGACGGTGCGGTCGTCCTCGCCCCGCAGCGCGAACGCCTTCGCGATCCCGTCGGCGTACGACAGTGCGGTCGACGCGTGCGAGTTCTCGATCCAGTCGTGCTCGCTCTCGGCCCGGGACGGGTAGCCGGACAGCCCACCCGGCTGCCGCAACGTGGCGAACTCGGCCAGCCGCCCGGTGAGCATCTTGTGCACGTAGGCCTGGTGACCGGTGTCCCAGAGCAACACGTCGCGTGGCGAGTCGAAGACGCGGTGCAGGGCGATGGTCAGCTCGACGACGCCGAGGTTCGGTCCGAGGTGACCGCCGGTCCGGCAGACCGCGTCGACCAAGGCGGCCCGGAGCTCCTCGGCCAGCGCCGGCAACTCCTCGGCCGGCAGCGCCTTCAACGCCGCGAGGCTTTGCGGCACGGTCACGACGCGACCGCCGCTCGGATCGACTCCTTCAGCGACCCCATCGTCGCGAGCACGGCGCTCGGCTCGTAACCGCAGTGCGCCATGCAGTTCGCACAGCGCGGGTCCTTGCCCCGGCCGAACGCGTCCCAGTCGGTCGTGTCGAGCAGCTCCTGCCACGACTTCGCGTACCCGTCGGCGAGCAGGTAGCACGGCTGCTGCCAACCCAGCAGCGAGTACGACGGGATGCCCCACGGCGTGCACTCGAAGTCGCGCTTGCCTTCGAGAAAGTCGAGGAACAGCGGCGAGTGGTTGAGCCGCCACTTCTTCCGCCGGCCTTCGCCGAACGCCTCGGCGAACAGCGCGCGCGTCTCCTCGACGCCGAGGAAGTGCTCCTGGTCCGGCGCCTTCTCGTAGGCATAACCCGGCGAGATCTGCATGTTGTCGACGCCGAGCTCGTCGTTGAGGTAGTCGAGCACGTCGGCGACGTCCCGCGCGGTGTCGGTGGTGAAGAACGTCGTGTTGGACATCACCTTAAACCCCGCGGCCTTCGCCTGCTTGATCGCGTCGACCGCCTGGTCGAAGACGCCTTCCTTGCACACGGACTCGTCGTGCCGCTCGCGCAGCCCGTCGATGTGCACCATCCACGCGAAGTCCGGGTGCGGGGCGAACCGGTGCAGGTGCTTGGGCAGCAGCACCGCGTTGGTGCACAGCAGCACGATCTTCTTGCGCGCGAGCAGCTGCCGGACGATCTCGTCGATCTGCGGGTGCATGAGCGGCTCGCCGCCGGCGATCGACACGATCGGCGCGCGGCACTCCTCGACCGCCGCGACCGCCTGCTCGACCGGCATCCGCTGCTTGAGAACCGTATGCGGCTGCTGGATTTTTCCGCAGCCCGCGCACTTGAGGTTGCACGCGAACAACGGCTCGAGCTCCATCACCAGCGGGAACTTCTCCCGGCCGCGCAGCTTCTGCTTCGCGAGGTACGCACCGAGGCGGAGGCTTTGGCGCAACGGCATGGCCATGACAGGTCAGCTCACTTCCCGGGGCAGTGTGAAGGTGACGTCTTCGGTGACGCTGTGGTGCTCGTGCACGTCGACGGCGCCGAGGCCGCGCAGGCACCCGACGAGGTCGTCGACCAACCGTGGTGGCGCGGACGCGCCCGCGGTGATGCCGACCGCGCGCGCACCGTTGAGCCAGTCGAGCCGTACGTCGCTCGCGTCGTCGACGAGGTACGCCGCGACGCCGGCCCGCTCGGCGACCTCGACCAGGCGTTGCGAGTTTGACGAGTTGGCCGAGCCGACGACGAGCACGACGTCGCAGTGCCCGGTGATGTCGCGAACCGCGGCCTGCCGGTTGCTCGTCGCGTAACAGATGTCGTCGCTGCGCGGCGCGACGAGAGACGGGAACCGGGTCCGCAACTCGCCGGCGATCGCCTCCGCCTCGTCGACCGCGAGCGTCGTCTGCATGACGTACGCGACGCGGTCCGGGTCGCCGGCGACGGCACGGCTCGCGGCCGCCACATCATCGACGACGACGACGCGACCGGGCGCTTCGCCGACGGTGCCGACGACCTCTTCGTGGTCGCCGTGGCCGATCAGGAACACCGTGTGGTCGGCCGCGGCGTACCGGCGTACCTCGGCGTGCACCTTCGCGACCAGCGGGCAGGTCGCGTCGACGACGTGCAGCTTGCGCGCGACCGCCTCGGCCCGCACCGCCGGAGTCACGCCGTGCGCGGCAAGGATGACGCGCGCACCGACGGGCACCTCGTCGAGCTCCTCGACGAAGACCGCGCCGCGAGCTTGCAGCTCGCCGACGATGTGCGCGTTGTGCACGATCTGCCGGCGTACGTAGACCGGCGCGCCGAAGCGGTCCAGCGCGCGGTCGACGATCTCGATGGCGCGCTCGACGCCGGCACAGAACGACCGCGGCGACGCGAGGTGCACCGACCGGTCCGCGACGGCAGCGGCCCACTGCTCGACGACCGGTACGGCGGCACGCAGGGTACGCAGCGCGCGCCAGCCGCGGCCGACGATGTCCGGCCGCCACAACGGCTCGTCGGCCGTGTCGGTGACGACCCGGACGACCGCGAACGCCCGGCCGTCGCCGACCGCGGCACCGACTGCCGCGCTCTCCATGTCGACCGCGAGGACGCCGGCCGGCGGCTCGGCGCGCAACGAGTTTGTCGTCGCGATCGGCCCGAGGTGCACCCGCAAACCGGCCCGGCGCAGCTCGCCCGCGAGCAACGGCGCCGACGGGCACGCGACCGCGACGTCACCGGCGCGCACCTCGGTCGCGACGACGACGTCGCCGACCCGCACGCCCGGCGCGACGCCACCGCACACGCCGAGCATCGCGACGGGACCGTCGCCGTCGAGTGCGCGCATCGACCGTGCGGTACGCCGCGGGCCCATCCCGGTCCGGAGCACCCGCGCGGACGACGCGCGGCGCACCGCGGCCGACTCGACCCGCAGCGCGGCGCAGACCGTGAGCTCACCCATGGACGTACCGGCCGAGTGCGCTGACCGGGAAGACCAACCGGTACAGGTGGTAGTTGATGAAGAAGTCGCCGGGGAAGCCGGTGCCGGTGAACCACGGCTCGTCCCACGTGCCGTCCGCGCGCTGCGTCCGCGCGAGCCACAGCACGCCGCGGTCGACGACGTCGGACCGCTCCCCGGCCGCGAGCAACGCGAGCAGCGCCCACGCGGTCTGCGACGCGGTCGGCTCGCCCCGGCCGGCCCAGGCGGGGTCGTCGTACGAGCGCATGTCCTCGCCCCACCCGCCGTCGACGTGCTGGTGCGCGACGAGCCACTCGACGGCCCGGCGGACCGGCGCGGCACTCGGCGCGACACCGGCGGCGACGAGCGCAGGTACGACCGCACCGATGCCGTAGACGTAGTTGCAGCCCCACCGGCCGAACCACGAGCCGTCCGGCTCCTGCGCGTCGAGCAGCCAGCGCACCCCGCGCCGCGCCTCGACGGAGCCGGAAAGCCCAACAGCCGCAAGCATTTCTACGACGTGCGCGGTTACGTCCGCGGATGGTGGGTCGACGACCGCGCCGAAGTCGCAGAACGGCAGCTTGTACGCGAGCTCGCGGGTGTTGTCGGCGTCGAACGCGCCCCACCCGCCGTCGCAGCTCTGCATGCCCGCGGTCCAGCGGACGCCGCGGTCGACCGCGCCGGCCAGTCGTGCCGGGTCCGGGTGCGCGACCCGGCGCAGCCCGAGCACCACCTCGGCGGTGTCGTCGGTGTCGGGGTAGCCGTCGTTCGCGAACTCGAACGCCCAACCCCCCGGTGCGATGTTCGGCCGCCGTACGGACCAGTCGCCGCGAACGGTGATCTCCTCGCCGAGCAGCCAGTCCGCCGCGCGTACGACGTCGGGATCGTCGGGTGCGACACCGGCGTCGAGCAGCGCGGTCACCGCGAGACCGGTGTCCCACACCGGCGACTGGCACGCCTCCAACCGCCGTACGACG
Organism: Frankiaceae bacterium; assembly: GCA_030840525.1. Classification (GTDB taxonomy): domain Bacteria; phylum Actinomycetota; class Actinomycetes; order JAFAQI01; family JAFAQI01; genus BP-197. Next base: position 11,610 of record JAVEEI010000153.1, on the reverse strand, counting down.
CCCTCCGGCGTCTCTTCGGTGACGAGGAAGCCGTCGAGGCCGCGCAGCCCCGCGCTCACCGCCTGGCTGTCGAGCGCGTGACCGGAGAGGTGCAAGGCGAGCAGCGAGTAGACCCACGGCGGCTGGATGCCGCCCCACGAGCCGTCCGCCTCCTGCCGGTCGAGGATCCACTGCACGCCGCGGCGCATCGCCCGCCGCCGCAGCGGGCGGAACGCGTGCCGGCCGTACGCGTGCAGTGCCTTGTCGAGCCGCTGGAAGAAACCACCCCAGGATCGCAGCGGTAGCAACGGATCCGGCGCCGCGCCGGTGTCCGGACCGTTGCTGCGGAGTTCGTCGATGCCGAACGGCAACGGCCGCACCGGCCGCAGCGTCGCGACGATCGTCAACGGCACGATCGTCTGGCGCGCCCAGCAGGCCCAGTCGTACAGGTTGAACGGGAACCAGCGCGGCAGGTAGACGATCTCCGGCGGCAGGTTGGGCAGGTCGTCCCACGACCACAGCCCGAACAGCGCGAGCCACATGCGGGTGAACACGCGGCTGCGCTCGACCCCACCGTTCGCGACGATCCACTCGGCGGCGACGCTCATGTGCGGCGCGGTGATGTCGTCGCCGGCCAGCCGCAGTGCGACCCACGCCTCGACCGTCGTCGACAGGTCGCCGGGCCCGCCGTAGTAGTTGGCCCACGTGCCGTCGTCGCGTTGCTGCGACCGGATCCAGCGCGCCGCCGCCGCGGTCTCCGTCGCGGTCCGGATGCCGAGGAACTCGCGCAGCAGCAGGTCTTCGGCGTCCATCGTGACGTTGGTCTCGAGCTCGCCTTTCCACCAACCATCGGCGTGCTGCAACGAGCGCAGGTGCCCGACCGCGCGGTCGAGCGTCGCCCGCGCGGACGCGCGGACGTCAATGCCGATGTCGTCGACGAGAACGCTCATCTAGCTGTTCCTCGTCACGACGAAGCGGCCGAGCGCGACGAGCTCGTCGATGGCGTCCGGGTCCAGCGCCGCGGACGCGAGCGCCGACTCGGCCAGTGCCAGCCGGCGGGTCGCCTCCTCGGCGGCCCAGGCCCGGCCGCCGGCGGCTTCGACGAGGCCGGCCGCGCGGGCGGTGTCGCTGTCGCTGTCCGGCCCTTCGGTCCCGAGCCACTGCGCGAGTGCCGCGCTCGCCGGCCCGCTGCCGGTCAGCGCGAACGCGACCGGCAGCGACTTCTTCCGCGCCCGCAGGTCGCTGCCGACCGGCTTGCCCGTCGTCGCGCTGTCACCCCAGATCCCGAGCAGGTCGTCGACGAGCTGGAACGCGAGCCCGAGCTCCGCGCCGTACGTCGACAGCGCGCGCACGGCAGCGGCCGGCGCACCGGCGAGTACGGCGCCGATCGCGGCGGAGCAAGCGAGCAACGCGCCGGTCTTGCCGGCCGCCATCGCGAGGCACTCGTCGACGCCGACGAACCGGCGCTGCTCGAAGTCGAGGTCGGCGTGCTGGCCGCGGATCAACTCCTGCGTCGCGGCCGCGAGCTGCCGTGCTGCCTCGATCGCGTCGAGGGTGCCGACGTCGAGCAGCACCTGCGTCGCCAGCGCGAGCATCGCGTCGCCGCACAGGACCGCCGCAGCGGCACCGTGCACGGCCCACACGGTCGGGCGGTGCCGGCGCTCGACGTCGCCGTCCATCAGGTCGTCGTGCACGAGGGAGAAGTTGTGCACCAGCTCGACCGCGACGGCGCCGGGTACGGCGATCGCTTCGGCCGCGCCGACGGCGCGCGCGGACAGCAAGGCGAGCGCGGGCCGCACCGCCTTGCCGCCGGCTTCGAGGTGGTACTCGGCCAACCGCCGGCTGGTCGGGTCGAGCCGCCCGAGCGCGTCGAACAGCGCCGGCTCGACCGCGATGCGCGCGCGGGACAGCGTCGTCGGCAGCGCGAGCGTCATGCCGCCACCACCCGCGCCGGGTCGAGCGCCGCGGACAGCAACTCGGCGGCGGCCGCGTCGCCGCTGCGGACGGCGCTCTCCATGGTGGCCGGCCACCCGGTCGCGGTGTACGCACCCGCGACCACCAGACCCGGCAGCGCCGTCCGGTTCGCCGGCCGCAGCGCCGCCGTACCCGGCCGCGGCCGGAACGTCGCCTGCGGTTCGCGGGTGACGAAGAAGTCGAGCACCGTGGCGGCATCCAGCGTCGGCAGCACGCTCGCCAGCGCGGGCATCAGCCGCGCGCGCAGCTCGGCGACCGGCAGGTCCACGACACCGTCGGCCGCGGACAGCGACACGGCGAGCAACTGCGCACCCGGCCGGGTCGCCGCGAGCCCGCTCTGCCGGGTGCGGTCGAACACCCACTGCACGTCGCTGCCGACGACGGCGACGAACCGCTCGGCGAGCACCGGCTGGTCGACGAGCACGTTGACGTTGACGATCGGCGAGGCGCCGAGGCCAGCCGACCAGTTGGCCGGCTGCGGCAGCGCGCCGGCCGGCAGCAACGCCTCGGCCTGCACGGGATCGGTGGCGACGACGACCGCGTCGCACACGATCGCGTCGTCGTCGGTCCGCACGATCCAGCCGGCGCCGTCGCGGTCGAGCCCGCGCACCCGGGATCGCAGCCGCACCTCCGCACCAGCCGCGGCGAGAACGGTCGCGGCGGCGTCGCCGTGCAGCCGCTGCAGCGGCACGGCCGACCAGCCGATGTCACCGGCCGCCGCGTCGGTCAGCAGGCCGAGCTGGAACACGGTCGCGGCGACCGCGAGCGATGCCTCGCCCGCGTGCACGTTCATCGTCGCGACGCCGACGAGATCCCACAGTGCCTCGACGGTCGCGGCGTTCTGGCCGTACTCGGCCAGCCACGCGCCGAACGACACGTCATCGGTGCGCGGGTCGTCGCGGTCGACGCCGCGCAACGCCATCGCGCCGCGCACCGCGCGCAGCCGGTCGGCCGGCGACAGCACGCCGTACGACGCGAGCGACCGGCCGAGATGCAACGGCGCGGGCAGCGAGTTTCGCCGTAACCGCGCGGTTTTCCGGCCTGACCGCACCGGTACGTCGAGCCGCGGCTGCAGCTCGGTGAGGCCCGCGGTGCCGAGCCGTTCCAGCAGGGCACGGTACGACGTGCAGCAGCGCAGGAAGACGTGCTGGCCGTTGTCGACGTCGAGGTCGCCACGGCGGAACGAGTGCGTCAAGCCGCCGAGCCGCGGCCGGCTTTCCAGCAACGTGACGCGGCAGCCGGCGTCGGCCAGCCGGATCGCCGCCGTAAGTCCGGCGAGCCCGCCGCCGACGACGGTCACGGTGCGCGGGCCGGTCATGCGCGCCGCCGGGTGAGTGCGCGGGCCGCGACGCCGGACTTCTGCCAGGTCGACAGCGACAACCGCCGGTCGAACACCAACGAAGGGTCGGCCGCGATCCGGTCGAGCAGCCGCCGGTAGATGCCGGCCATCGCCGCGCAGCACGCGGCGCTGCGCCGGTCGAGCAGCGGCACCACGCGCAGCCCGTCGTCGTACCACCCGCGCGCCCGGTCGGCACTCCACCGGACCAGCGCGGCCAGCGCGCCGTCGTCGTCGACGAGCGCACCGTCGGGGCCGAGCCGCAGCTCGACGCCGAAGCGATCCAGATCCTCTTGCGGCAGGTAGACGCGGCCGTGCTGCAGGTCCTCGCGGAGGTCGCGCAGGATGTTGGTCTGTTGCAGCGCGACGCCGAGCGCGTCGGCGTACGCCGCACCCGCGAGCGGGTCGGTCGCGCCGAAGATGGACAGGCAGAGCCGGCCGATCGAGCCGGCGACGCATCGGCAGTAGCCGACCAACTCGTCGAACGTCGCGAACGCGCCGCCGTCGACGTCGCGCTGTACGCCGTCGACGAGCTCGCCGAACGCGGCCAGCGGGATCGGGTGCCGGCGGGTCGCGTCGCGGACCGCGACAAGCACCGGATCCGTTGCGGCGTCTAGGTTTTCCAGCGCTGCGCGGACCTCCGCGAGCTGCGCCCGCTTCTCGTCGTCGGGCAGGTCGCCGTCGCCGATGTCGTCGATCCGGCGCGCGAGCGCGTAAACCGCGGACAGCGCGGCCCGCTTATCCGGCGGCAGCAGCCGAATGCCGTAGGAGAAGTTGCGCGCCTGCGTCTTCGTGATGTCGATGCAGGTGTCGTAGGCCGCTTCGGTCGCCGTCGTCATCGGCGTACCGCCAACAACCGCAACGCGTGCGTGCCGACGTCGCGGCGCCGCGGCGTCACGTCGACACCGGCGGCGAGTACGTCGTAGTCGCAGCGCCGCAACGCATCGGCGGTCGCGCGGCCGCCCGCGACGTAGCCGGCGACCGCGACCCGTGCCCACCCGCTCAACCGCCGCACCAGCGAGCCTCCGCTGTCGAGCAACGCGGACGCGCGGTCGACCTCGGCGGCGACGAGCCGGCGCACGTCGCGCGACGCGGACGGCGCGCGCAGGTCGTCCTCGGTGACGCCGTAGCGGTCGAGGTCCTCGGCCGGCAGGTAGACCCGGTCGCGGTCGCGGAGGTCCTCGCCGACGTCCTGGCAGTGTTCGAGGACCTGCAGCGCGGTGCAGACGTCGTCGGACAGCCCGATCGTGTCCGGCCGGTCCGCGGCGAAGACCGCGAGCACCACCCGTCCGATCGGGTTGGCCGACAGCCGGCAGTAGCCGAGCAGGTCGTCGTACGTCGGCATCCGGGTGAGCGTCTGGTCGTACCGGTTGGCCGCTAGCAGGTCGAGGAACGGGTCGAGCGGGAGCACCGGCAGCCGCGACGGCCACGACGCGCGCAGCTCGGCCTCGAGCGCGTCGAGGTCGTCGAGCCGCTGGATCGGGGTGCGGGTCGGGTCGTCGCCGGCGTCGTCGATGCGGCGGGCGAGGGCGTACGCGGCGTGCAGCGGCTCGCGGTAGCGGGCCGGGAGGGCGCGCAGCGCGACGGGGAAGTTCTCGGCCCGCTCCCGGGCCCGGGTGTCGGCCACCAGCCCGGATGCCACGGGACCGATCATTTCTTGGATGATCTTGAGCGATCTTCGCGTCTTCGGTTAGTTGTGCAGCCAGTTTCTTATCACTGGGATACAACTTTCTGGTGACGTCCCCCAACGTGACCACGCTGGGTGACCTGCTTGGGCCCCTCACCGAGGAGCTCCCTCAGGTCATCGCCGAAGTGGTCAGCCTGCTGCGCGAGGAGTGGCCGGACTACGCCGCGTTCCTCGCCGAGGACCCCGCGACGGTGCTCGAGACGGCGCAGGTCGCCATCGAGCACCTGGTCGCGCTCGCCGAGCGCGGGCCGGCGCAGCCGGAGACCCGCGGCACCGGCCCGCTGCAGGGCGGCGGCTAGCTGTTCGAGGAGGTCGGCCGGGTCGAGTGGCGGGAGGGTCGCTCGCTGGCGACGCTGCTGTCGGCGTACCGCGCCGGCGCGCGGGTCGCGTGGCGGCACATGTCCCGCGCGGCGCTGCGCCGCGGGGCGCCGCCGGAGGCGATCGCGCTGCTCGCCGAGGCGGTGTTCGTCTTCGTCGAGGACCTGTCCAGCGCGTCCGCCCGCGGGTACGTCGAGGAGCAGCTCGCGACCGCCGCCGAGCGCGAGCGGCTGCGGGCCGACCTCGCCGAGCTGCTGCTGTCCGAGCGGGCCGACCTCGCCGCGGTGCGCGCGACCGCCGCGGCGGCGGGCTGGCCGCTGCCCGCGACGGCCGCGCTCGTCGTCGTGCCGGCCGCCCGCGGGCACGAGCTGTTCGCCCGGCTGGAGCCGTCCGCGCTGCCGCTGCGGCGGGCCGAGATGACCGGCGCGATCGTCGCCGACCCGGACGGGCCGGCCCGTCGAACCCGGCTCGCCGCCGCGCTCGCGGGACTCGACGCCGTCGTCGGTTCGAGCGTCACGACGGCGGCGCTGCCGAGCACGCTGCGGGCGACGACGGTGGCGGCCCGGCTGCAGCAGGAAGGGCTGCTCGTCGCCGACCCCGTCTTCGTCGACGAGCACTACGACGCGCTCGTCGTGCACGACGACCCCGCGTTACTCGAGGCGCTGACGGCGCAGGTGCTCGCCCCGCTCGCGGCCGTCCCGGCCGGCACCCGCGCGCGGCTCGAGGAGACGCTGACGGTGTGGCTGTCGTCGATGGGCGACCGGCAGGAGGTAGCGCAGCGGCTGCACGTGCACCCGCAGACGGTGCGGTACCGGATGGGCCGCTTGCACGCCCTCTACGGCGAGACGCTCGACGACCCGAGGACGCGGGTCCGGCTGATGCTCGCGCTGTGCTGGCGTTAGAAGTTCGTCAGATCTGGGAGGCGACCGACGGGTCGACGCGCACGACACCGGCGAGGTTGTTCAGCGGCACCGGCACGTACTTCACGAAGTCGCCGGTGTGCGGCGCGACCAGCATCATGCCGTTGCCGGCGTAGATGGCGACGTGGTCGATGTTGGTCGGGTCGGTCGGGTCGTAGTGCCAGAACAGCAGGTCGCCGGGGCGGGCCGCGGAGTACGGGACGTGCGGGCCGGCGAACCACTGCTGCTGCGACACCCGCGGCATCCGGATGCCGGCCTTCGCGAACGACCAGAGCACGAGGCCGGAGCAGTCGAACGAGTCCGGGCCGGTGGCGCCCCAGACGTACGGCACGCCGACCCGGCTGGCCGCGGCCTGGAGCACCGTGTTGATCTGCGCGCGGGTGAGGAACTCGCCGGAGTCGCGGATGACGACCATCTCGCGCAGCAGCGACGCGTAGCCGTAGCGGCCGACGATCGCCCGGACCTGCGACCGCAGCGCGAGCAGGTCGGCGCTCGGTGCGCTGACGAGTACGGCGCTGCCGCGGACGATGCCGAGCTCGGCCGCGCGGGACGAGGAGACGACGGCGTCGACGCCGGCCATGCCTACGGACGCGAACGCACCGAGGCGGATCGTCGCGCCGCGCTTGGAGCGGACGAAGACGCTCTGGCCGAGCGGGAGCTGCGCGTCGTGACCCATGTCGAACGACGCGGTCATCTCGCCGGCCGCGATGCTCTGCCACAGCGGCTGGGACGCGGCGGTGAGGTACGGCGTCCACGGCCGGAACGACGCCGGGTCGACGCCGAGGACGAAGCCCTTGTGCCCGTCGATGCGCGCGGTGCCGCCGCTCTCGACCTGCACGTGCGCGACGCCCGGCAGCGCGCGGATCGCCTGGAGCTGGTGGGCCGACAGCGTGCGGCCGCTGGTGACGAGCAGGGTCGCGGCGACGAGCCGGCGCGGCCGCGGGACGGTTGCGACGGCAGGCGCCGGCGGGGTCACCGTCGACGACGCGACGGCGTCCGGCAGCGACGCGGAGGCGGGCGCGGCGGGAAGCGAGAGGTGGGTCAACGGCGCCTTGGCGGCGGGAGCCGCGACCGTACGGAGGTGGTGCGCCTGGCGGTCCGCGCCGCGCATCGTGACGGCGCTCGCGCCGGTCCCGGCGACGAGGACGGCGGCAGTGGCGAGCGCGACGGGAACGGCGGGGTGGACGTGCGGGAACGAAGCGCCGAGTCGGTTGCGCACTCAGCTCTCCTTCCGCTCTCCCCGGGGCCGTCGTAAAACACAACGACGCGCGTCACCCGGCGTAACGGATCCCGCCGACCCGCGCCGGATTCGTCCCGAATTCTAGCCGCAACGACGTGCGGCCGGTTACGCGAGCAGCCGCGCGGCGACCCGAAGGTCGTGCACGAGCCCGCCGTACGCCTCGTCGCGGTTGTCGGCACGCAGGACGGCCGACGGGTGGATCGTCGGCACGAGCGAGGCGGCCTGGTGGCGGCCCGGGTCCGGCTCGCCCTCGGGCGGCCAGGGCAGCACGGCGCCGCGCGACTTGGTCACCCGGAAGCTCGGCCCGAGCAGCGCCTTCCCCGCGGTGGCGCCGAGCGCGACGACCACCTCCGGGTCGAGCAGCGAGAGCTCCGCGGCCAGCCAGGGCTTGCACGCGTCGACCTCGGCAGCGGTCGGGGTCTGGTGGATGCGCCGCTGGCCGGACATCCGGAACGAGAAGTGCTTGACCGCGTTGGTCGTGTACGTCTCGTTGGGGTCGAAGCCGGCCTCGTCGAGGGCGCGGTCGAGCAGCTTGCCGGCCGGCCCGACGAACGGCTCGCCGCGCCGGTCCTCGACGTCGCCGGGCTGCTCGCCGACGAGTACGACGCGAGCCGTGACCGGGCCCTTGCTGAACACGGTCTGGGTGGCGTTCGCGTAGAGGTGGCAGCCGCGGCAGCCGTCGGCGGCGCGGCGCAGCACATCGAGGTCGGCGCCCGCCGGAACGAACTCTGCCGCGCTCACCCACCCATCCTGCCCGCCCGAGCCTGTGGACGACACGCCCGCATTCCGTGCGTGACGCGTCCAGCAGGGAGTTGACCGTGGCCGCTGCTAGTTTTGCTATCGGGAAGAGTCGAAAGGCGAATCCCGCCCGCCTTAGGCCCCGCTTCGCGCGGGGCCTTCGTGCGTCGTCAGCCCAGTGGCCGCCAGCAATGGCTGTGACTTCTGGTGGTCGTACGACTCGACGACGCGCGAGTCCGGTCGGCGGCTACGGCTCGGGGTCTTGCCCGTCGTACTTGGCGAAGCTGGGGAACATCGCCGCCAGCAACGCGACCCCGACCACGCACGCCAACCCGCCCGACACCACCGACACCTGCGTGCCCGCAGCGGCCGCGACCGAGCCGGCTTCGAGGTCGCCGAGCCGCGGCCCGCCGGTCACGACCACGATGAACACCCCCTGCAACCGGCCGCGCAACGCATCCGGCGTCGACACCTGCAGGATCGTGTTACGGAAGATCGCGCTCACCATGTCGGCCGCGCCCGCGACGGCCAGCAACACCAGCGCGACCCACAACGTCCGGGTGAAACCGAACAGCGCGATCGACCCACCCCAGACGGCGACCGAGACGAGTACGGCGAACCCCTGCCGGCGCACCCGACCGGTCCACCCGGAGGCGGCCGCGCCGACCAGCGCACCGATCGGCGGCGCCGCGGCCAACAGCCCCACCGTGCCGGGGCCGCCGTGGAACCAGTTCACCGCGATGGCCGGGAACAGCGCCCGCGGCATCCCGAACACCATCGCGTTGATGTCGACCAGGAACGTCATCAGCAGGTTCTTGCGCGGCCCGAGGTAGCGCAGCCCTTCCAGCACCGACGCGACACCGGCGCGCGAGCCGCCACCCTCCGGCGGCATCGCCGGCAACCGCCACACCGCGTACAGCACCGCCAGGAACGAAACGGTGTCGAACCCGTACGCCCACGAGAACCCGAGCGTGCCGACGAGCACTCCGCCGAGCAGCGGCCCGACCGATAGGCCGGTGTTGAAACCCAACTGTCCCAACGCATTCGCTGCGGGCAGCATGTCGCGCCGGACCAGCCGCGGCAGGATCGCGCCGCGCGCGGACGAGTCGACCGCGGAGAACGCGCCTTGCACGGCGGCGATGAGATACAGCAACCAGAGCTGCCGCAAGCCGAGCGCCGCCTGCACCGTCAGCAGCACCGACAACACCATCAGCACGGTGCCGGTAATCAGGGTCAGCCGCCGGCGGTCGACCGCGTCGGCGATCGCGCCGCCGACCAGCCCCATCGTGACCAGCGGTACGAAGACGACCAGCCCGACGAGGCCGACGTCGAACGACGACTTCGTCAGCACGTACACCTGCAGCGGGATCGCGAACTGCGAGAGCTGCGTGCCGGTGAACGACACCGAGTAGCCGAACCACCAGCGCCGGTAGTCGCGGCTCTCCCGCAACGGCGTGACGTCGGCCGCGATCCGCCGCCAGCGCGACGACGCGACCGGCAGCGAAGACTTGTCGACGTCCGCCCCGCCGGAGGTCACGGCGCCAACCGCTCGACCGTCCACGCGAAGGCATCGGTTCGGCGGTAGACCAACCGGTCGTGCAGCCGGTCCGGCCGTCCCTGCCAGAACTCGACGACGTGCGGCACGACCCGGTAGCCGCCCCAGTCGTCCGGCAGCGGCACCGCGCCCTCGCCGACGGACGACGCCACCGCCGCGACTGCTTCCTCCAGCGACGCCCGCGACGGCACGACCGTCGACTGCCGGCTGGCCGCCGCCGACATCTGCGCGCCGCGAGGACGAGACGCGAAGTACGCCGACGACTCGTCGTACGACGTCTTCGCGGCGGTCCCCTCGACGCGGACCTGGCGGCCCAGCGCGTGCCACGGGAAGAGCAGCGCGACCCGAGGCTCGGCACCGATCGCGAGCCCCTTGCGCGAGCCGTAGTTGGTGAAGAAGACGAACCCGGCGTCGTCGGCGCCCTTGCACAGCACCAGCCGGCTGCTCGGCGCGCCGTCCGCGCCGACCGTCGACAGCACCATCGCGTTGGCCTCGGCCAGCTCGGCCGCGACGGCGTCGGCGAGCCAGCGGTGCCACAGCTGCATGGGCGCCGCCGGCAGCTCCGGCTCGGCCAGTCCGGCGGCGGAGTACTCGCGTCGCAGCCGCGCCAGGTCGAGCGAGTCCATCCCCCGACTTTCTCAGCCGCCCCTCCTCAGGCGACAATGGAGGGCAATAACACCTGCACGTCACTCATCCACGAGGAGCGCCGGTATGGCGGACGAGACTGTCTTCAAGCCCGGTCTGGAAGGCGTGGTCGCCTTCGAGACCGAGATCGCCGAGCCGGACAAGGAAGGCTCCGCGCTGCGCTACCGCGGCGTCGACATCGAGGACCTCGTTGGGCGCGTCTCGTACGGCAACGTGTGGGGCCTGCTCGTGGACGGCAAGTTCGCGCCCGGCCTGCCGCCGGCCGAGCCGTTCCCGGTGCCGGTGCACTCGGGCGACATCCGGGTCGACGTGCAGAGCGCGCTGGCCACCCTCGCGCCGGCATGGGGTCTCGAGCAGCTCCTCGACATCGACGACGCGCAGGCTCGCGACGACCTCGCCCGCTGCTCGGTGACCGCGATGTCGTTCGTCGCGCAGGCCGCGCGCGGCCTCGGCCAGCCGATGGTCCCGCAGAAGCGCATCGACGAGTGCGAGACGATCGTCGAGCGGTTCATGGTGCGGTGGCGGGGCGAGCCGGACCCCAAGCACGTCAAGGCCGTCGACGCCTACTTCGTGTCCGCCGCCGAGCACGGCATGAACGCCTCGACGTTCACCGCGCGGGTCATCGCGTCGACCGGCGCCGACGCCGCCGCCTGCCTCTCCGGCGCGGTCGGCGCGCTCTCCGGCCCGCTGCACGGCGGCGCGCCGTCGCGGGTGCTGAAGATGCTCGACGAGGTCGCGCAGGAAGACGACGCGCGCGCCTACGTCAAGCGGCTGCTCGACTCCAAGCAGCGGCTGATGGGCTTCGGCCACCGCGTCTACCGCGCCGAGGACCCGCGCGCCCGAGTACTTCGTCGTACGGCGAAGGAGCTCAACGCGCCGCGGGTCGCGGTCGCGGAGGCGCTGGAGAACGCCGCGCTCGCCGAGCTCAAGGAGCGCTACCCGGACCGCGTGCTCGCGACGAACGTCGAGTTCTGGTCGGCGGTCGTGCTCGACTTCGCCGAGGTGCCGTCACACATGTTCACGTCGATGTTCGCCTGCGCCCGGGTCGCCGGGTGGAGCGCGCACGTGCTCGAGCAGAAGCGCACCGGCCGGCTGATCCGGCCGTCGGCAAAGTACGTCGGGCCAAGCAACCGGGGCGTCGAGGCCGTCGAAGGCTTCGACCAGATTCCGAAGGTCTGATGGCCGACCTCCACCCCCGGCGTGATCATGGCGTTTGCT
>JAVEEI010000223.1 GCA_030840525.1 Frankiaceae bacterium | reverse complement strand
CCAGCCGCGCGTGGGCGTACTGCACGTAGAAGACCGGGTTGTCGTTGCTCTTCTTGGCCCACAGGTCGAGGTCGATGTCGATCGTGGTGTCCGGCGTGAACCGCGCGAGGGCGTAGCGCGCCGCGTCGACGCCGATCCGCTCGACCAGGTCCTCGAGCGTGATCACGGTGCCCGCGCGCTTGGACATCCGCAGCGGCTGCCCGCCGCTGAGCAGGTTCACCATCTGGCCGATCATCACCTCGAGGTCCTTGCCCGGGGTGTCACCGAACGCGGCGCACAGTGCCATCAGCCGGGCCACGTAGCCGTGGTGGTCGGCGCCCAGCATGATCAGGCAGCGGTCGAAGCCGCGCTCCTTCTTGTCCAGGTAGTAGGCCGCGTCCCCGGAGATGTAGGCGCCCTCACCGTCGGACTTGACGATGACCCGGTCCTTGTCGTCGCCGTACTTCTCGGTGCGGATCCACAGCGCACCGTCCTTCTCGTAGGTGTTGCCCATCTCGGTGAGCCGCTTGATCGCGCGCTCGACCGCCCCGGACTCGTGGAGGTTGTTCTCGTGGAAGTAGACGTCGAAGTCGACGCCGAACTCGTGCAGCGTCGCCTTGATCTCGTCGAACATCATCTGCACGCCGAGCGAGCGGAACACCTCCTGCGCGTCGGCCCGCGGCAGGTCGAGCACGTCGGGGCGCTGCCGTATGACGGCCTGAGCGATGTCGACGATGTACTGGCCGCCGTACCCGTCCTCGGGAGGCTGCTCCCCGCGCGCGCTCGCGAGCAGGGACCGGGCGAACCGGTCGATCTGGGCGCCGTGGTCGTTGAAGTAGTACTCCCGGGTCACCTCGGCGCCGGAAGCCTCGAAGATCCGGCCGAGCGCGTCGCCGACGGCGGCCCACCTGGTCCCGCCGATGTGCATCGGGCCGGTCGGGTTCGCCGAGACGAACTCCAGGTTCACCTTCTGCCCGGCGTAGAGGCCGCTCGAGCCGTACGACGCACCGGCGGCCAGGATCTGCTCGGCCACCTCGCCCTGCGCCCCTGCCTCGACCCGCACGTTGAGGAAGCCGGGGCCGGCGATCTCGACCGAGGCGATGCCGTCGTGCCCGGCGAGCCGGTCCGCGAGCAGGCCGGCGATCTCCCGCGGCGGCCGGCCGGCGCGCTTGGCGAGCTGCAGGGCGATGTTCGTGGCGTAGTCGCCGTGCTCCTTGTTCTTCGGGCGCTCGACGACCACGGCCCCCGGGACGCCGTCGGCCAGACTCAGGTCGCCGTTCTCGGCGAGGCTCGTGAGGGCGCGCACGATCGCGGTGGAGAGCTCCTCGGGTGTCACCGGGCAAGCCTAACGGCCCGGCTCCCACTGGCCGGCCCGGCGGCCCGCGCGGGCCAGCTCGCCGACCACGCCGACCAGCTCCGCCGGCTCGAACGGCTTGCTCAGGTACGCGTCCGCACCCAGGGCCTGCCCGCGGTCCCGGTCTGCGCCCTGCGCGCGCCCGGTCACGATCACCACCGGGATGTCCGCGGTCCGAGGATCGCCGCGCAGCCGCTCGAGCGCTCCGAAGCCGTCGAGGCGCGGCATCACCACGTCCAGGGTGATCAGGTCGGGGCGCCACTCCAGGGCCGTCTCGAACCCCTCCAGTCCGTCGACCGCCGTCCGGACCTGGAACCCCTCCAGCTCGAGGTTCACCACGACGAGGTCCCGGACGGGCGCGGAGTCGTCCACCACGAGGACCCGTATCACCCTCGCATCCGCGTCTTCCGGGGTGCCGTTGGTGGTGCCACTGGAGCCACTCACGCCCTCATCACCGGTCCTGCGCCGTCATGTACGCTTTCCGCGCACCGTGAGCCCCCGTAGCTCAGGGGATAGAGCACCGCCCTCCGGAGGCGGGAGCGTAGGTTCGAATCCTACCGGGGGCGCCCCCTCCTCGACCATGCCCCGAACGGGCGGCGGTGCACGACCTTCACCCCTTCCCGCGGCAGCCCCGGTCGAGCGTGCCGTCCCGGCGCGCGTCGTCGCCGAGACGGCGCGCCTGCCGCAGGTTCGGGAACACCACGCTCGCGGCGCCCGCGAAGCCCGGGCGCCCGTCCAGCACGCAGCCGTGCAGCCTCGCCGGGTCGAGCTGGGTGACCGCCTGGGCGAGCCGGAACAGCTGCGCCGGAGCCAGGTCGGTGTTCAGGTTCTCGACGGCCGCGAGCACGCCCCGCTCCATGAACCCCGGCCCGGACTCGCGGCCTCGCACCCGGCGCAGGATGCTGCGCAGCAGCTCCTGCTGGTTCGCGGACCGGTCGAAGTCGCCGCGCGGCAACGGGTGCCGGACCCGGCCGAAGATGAGTGCCTGGTAGGCGGTCAGCTTGTTCGGGCCCTTCTTGTAGCCCTGGGGCCGGATCGGGTCGGAGAAGGCGAACCGGGAGTTGACGGTGACACCGCCGATCGCGCGGACCATGGCGCGGAACCCGTCGAAGCCCGTGGTGAAGACGTAGTCGGGCCGGATGCCGACGAGCCTGCCGACCGACGCCGCCATCATCTGCGGGCCGCCGAAGGTCATCGAGGCGTTGATCTTGTTGCGCCCGTGCCCGGGGATCTCGACGAAGGAGTCCCGCGGGATCCCGATCATCGTGCCGGCGCCGGTCTCGAGGTTCAGCCCGACGAGCTGGATGGCGTCGGCCCGCTGGCGCAGCAGCGCCTCCCCCGGACGGGCGTCCGAGCCCAGGCACAGCAGCCAGACGACGGACCGGGGATGGTCGACCGCCTGCGCCGTGCGCACCTCGACCAGGGCCACGTCGGTGCGCCGGACCGTCGACTGCGGCACCACCAGGGCGAGCAGCGTCAGGAGCGCCGCGAGCAGGGCCAGGCGGCGCGTCATGGAGCGCCACCGGCGGACGGTACGTCGGAGCGGGCCAGGTCGTAGCCGAAGATCGTCCAGGGCCGTCCCGGGTCTCGGCTCAGGAGCAGCCGTCCGTGCAGCCGGACCCGGACCTCGGTGCCGTCCGTCCGGTTCACCAGGAGCTGCAGGTCGAGCGCCGCCGTGACGCCGGCGGCCCTCTGTCGCGGCGCGAGCACCGAGAGGTACGCCGTACGCCGGGTCGCGCGCACGGATCGCGTCCGGGACCCCAGGGGCCGGTTGGTCAGCAGCGCCTGGTCGGCGCCCGCCCGATGAGCCGCGCCCGTGGTGAAGCCCGCGAAGGCCCGGCTGAAGTCGGTGCGGGGGTAGGGGCCGCCCAGGAAGGCGTCGTCGACGTACGAGGCGATCGTCGCGCCCACCGCCGAGACCAGGTCCCGCCGGCGCTGCGCGTCGAGCGCCCCGGCGACGTGCGTGACCCGGACCCGCCACGGCACCGAGCCGGGGGCGCGGACCGGGGTCGGCTCCGCGGTGGAGCGACTGGCGGCCGGCCGGCCCGGTGACTCGTGGGAGGAGGACGTGCAGGCGCCCGCGGCCGAGAGGAGCGGGACGACCAGCAGCGCACCGACCGCCGCGCGACCACGTCGCTGCCCGGACCTCCGCATCACCT
>JAVEEI010000109.1 GCA_030840525.1 Frankiaceae bacterium | reverse complement strand
ACGACGCCATCTCCTCGCGGTCGACGCCGAGCGCGCGTGCCTCGTCGACGTGACGTTCCGCGACCGTCGCGGCGGCGACGAGATTTCGTTGCGCCATAAGGTTTGTGTAGACGTTGTTGTCGACGATCGCGGAGTACTCGTCCGGCCCGGTGACGCCGTCGATCCGGAACCGGCCGTCGCGGTCGTGCGACCCGAGGCTGCGCCACAGCCGCGCGGTCTCGACCAGCAGCTGCAGCCCCGTCGTGCGCTCGAACTCGGTGTCGCCGGTCACGTTGACGTACCGGATCGCCGCGTCCGCGACGTCGGCGTTGACGTGGAACGCGGCGGTGCCGGCCGGCCAGTACGCTGAGCACTCCTCGCCGTGGATCGTGCGCCACGGGAACGTCGCGCCGGACAGGTTGAGCTGCGCGGCCCGCTCGCGCGCCTGGTCCAGCGTGGAGCACCGCCAGCGCAGCACGTCGGCGACGGCGTGCGGCATCGTGTACGTGAGGACCGGCAACACGAACGTCTCGGTGTCCCAGAAGCAGTGGCCGTCGTACCCGTTGCCGGTCAGCCCCTTCGCCGGGATCGGTCGCCGCTCCGCGCGCGCGCCCGACTGCATCACGTGGAAGAGCGCGAACCGTACGGCCTGCTGCAGCTCGGCGTCGCCGTCGACCTCGACGTCCGCGCCGGTCCAGAAGTCGTCGAGGAACTCACGTTGCTCCGCGAGCAGCCCGTCCCAGCCGGCGTGCCGTGCGCCGGTGAGCGCGGCCGCGACCTGGTCGCGGATCGCGGGGACGGACCGTACGGCGGACCAGCCGTAGGCGAGGTACTTCGTCAGGTCCAACGTCTCGCCGCGGTTGAGCACGGTGGTGAACGTCGTCCGGGCGAGGTCGTCGTAGACCTCGGTCGCCGTGGAGCAGTCGTCGGCCCCGCCGTACTCGTGGTCCATCGCCGCAGCGATGCGCAGCTTGCTCGCCGCCGTCGAGTGCACGAGGACCGCGGCGAGGTCGTGCCGGGCCTGGTGCTCGGCTTGCAGCGCATGGTGCAGGGAGGCGGCGACGCGAGGGTCGGCGGACGACTCGGGGAGCTGCTCGTTCGCGACCAGCTCCGACTGGATGACGACCCGCAGCGGCTGGTCGTCGAGCGCCTCGACCGTGTATCGGATCGCGGCGACCGCGCGCTGCGTGAGCGACACCAGGCGGGTCGAGCGGATGCGCACCCGGCGACCGGTCGGCGTGAGCCACTCGACGTCGCGCGCCAGCGTGCCGGCCCGAAGGTCGAGAACGCGTTCGTGGCTGCGCAGCTCGCCGTACCGGATGTCGAACGGCTCGTCGTCGACGAGCAGCCGGATCAGCTTGCCGTTGGTGACGTTGATGAGCGTCTGGCCCGACTCGGGGTAGCCGTAGCCGGCCTCGGCGTACGGGAGTTGGCGCAGTTCGTAGAAGTTGTTGAGGTAGGTGCCGGGCAGACCGTGCGGCTCGCCTTCGTCGAGGTTGCCGCGCATGCCGATGTGGCCGTTCGACAGCGCGAACAGCGACTCGCTCTGCGCGAGCATGTCCACGTCGAGGAACGTCTCGCGCAGCTGCCACGCCTCGACCGGGAACGCGTTCTGCGTGATCACCGAAGCAGCTCGGACAGATCGTCGACGACGACGTCGGCGCCGTGCCGGCGGAGCTCGTCGGCCTGGCCGACGCGGTCGACCCCGACGACGAGACCGAAGTGCCCGGCATGCCCGGCGGCGACGCCGGCGAGCGCGTCCTCGAACACCGCCGCCCGAGACGGTTGGGCACCGAGCGCCTCGGCTCCGGCGAGGAACGTGTCCGGCGCCGGCTTGCCCTTGAGATGTCGTTCCTTCGCGACCACTCCGTCGATCCGGGCGTCGAAGCAGTCGGTCATGCCGGTCGTCTCGAGCACGTCGAGGGTGTTGGCGCTCGACGAGACGACCGCGGTCTTCAGCCCGGCCGCGCGCACCCGGCGAACGTAGTCGACCGAGCCTGGATAGGTCTGCACGCCGTCGGTGCGGATCCGTTCGAGCACGAGGTCGTTCTTGCGGTTGGACAAGCCCTGGATCGTCGGCGTACCCGGGGCGTCGCTCTCGTCGCCTTCGGGCAGCTCGATGTGCCGCGACGCGAGGAAGTCGCGGGTGCCGTCGAGCCGCGGCTTGCCGTCGACGTACTCGTCGTAGTCGCGGCGCGGGTCGAACGGGACGAACTCCGTGCCGGTCTGCTTCGCGTGCGCGGCGAGGAACTCGTCGAACATCTGCTTCCATGCCGCGGCGTGGACGGTCGCCGTTTTCGTCAGCACGCCGTCGAGATCGAACAGGCAGACGGTGATCGTGTCGGGCAGGCCGAAGTGCGAGGGGACGGAGCTCACCACGCCAATCTCTCCTGCTCGGCCGCGGTTGTCATCAGCTCACGAGCCGGCGGACGACCGGAACCCGGCTCGCGCCGAGCGTGAGTGCGGTCGAGAGCACCCAGATCGCGAGTACGGCTGCCGGGACGAGCAGCGTCACCGAAAGGACGTCGTGCGGGCGCTGTACGTGCAGGAACAGCGGGACCAGGAACAGCGGGTGTACGAGGAACACCCCGAACGTCGCGGTGCCGAGCTGGCTGAGCCACTTCCGCGGCCGCCGCTGTCGAGTGGCTGCGCGCGACGTGACCCACGCGAAGACCGCCAGCGACATGACGACGACGGTCGGGCTCTGGTAGCCGAGGAAGTACCGGCCGGCGCCGGTCCACCCGAAGCGCGCGCACATGACCGCGGTGAGGACGATGGTGAGGCCCGCTGCGGCGAAGAAGACCGCCGGGTACAGCCATCGCCGGCCGCGCAGGGTGAGCGCGGCTGACCGGCGTGCGATCCACGCACCGGCGAGGAAGTAGCCGAGGAAGGGGACCCACTCGGTCAGCGCGTTCGTGCCGCCGACTTCGAAGAAAGCCTTCAGGGTGTAGTCGAACGTGTCCGCGGCCAGTACGACGAGGGCCAGCGTCGCCAAGCGGCGGTCGCCGACGTGCCGCAGCACGATCTGCACCGCGGGCGCGACGACGTACAGCCCGGCGATGACGAACAGGTAGTACATCTGCAGGAACGGCTGCCCGCGCGCCACGTCGTGGGCTGCCGTCGATCCCGTCAGCCGCTCGTGGAACACGGTCGCCCGCAACAGCAGGTACAGCGCGCTCCAGAAGACGAGCGGGATGCCGATGCGCTGGAGGCGCCGGCGGTAGAACGCCGTCGCCGACTCGATCGGCCGGGTGAGGACGAGCGAGCCGCTGATCATCACGAAGACCGGCACGCACCAGAGCGCCGAGACGTTCCAGATCGTGCCGAGCCACCACGCGGCCGAGTAGCGCGGGACGACCGCCGCGGCCGTCAGCGGCGACACCGTATGGATCGTGATGACGGCGAGGATCGCGCCGATCCGCAGCGCGTCGATCGACCCGTTGCGGGTTTTGGTCGACCGCTCGGTTCGCTCGGTTCGCAGCGACAGCGGCCCCGGCAGCGCGACGAGCGGCACGGACTTCGTCGTAGTGCCCGCGGGAACGACGCGCAGCGCGCTCGGGACCGGCGCAGCCGCATCGACACTCACCCGAAGGCCGTACCCCGCTACCGGCCCTCGATCACCTGCCCGTCAACGACGAATCCAGAGTGAGGCGGGCACGCGGCCGCCGCTTTCCCAGACTTCGCGGAAGTTCGCCTGGACATAGTCGCGTGCGTCGGACGACCACTCGCCGACCGCTGCCGTCGTACCTCGGATGAGAACGACCTCGGCTGCCTCTAGTTGTCGCAGGTTCGCCTGTTGCCAGCGCCGGTCGGCCAAAAACCCTTGCGGGTAGAACTGCCCGGGCGTCGTTACGGCGCTTGCGAGAGTGAGGTTGACGCCGCGGCCGTCGACCCAGATGGGACAGTCGGCGGTCGGCGGCCGGAAGTCGTCGGCGGCGATGCTGAGGCTGACCGCGTCGGTGTACACGCAGCTCTCCGGTGGGATCAGGCGGTGCACCTCGGCCCAGTCGGCTTGCCCGGACCACTGCGTCAAGGGGACCGAGCTGGAGTACGCGAACAGTGCCGGTAGTACCGCGGGCGCCAGCGCGAGCCGCGCGACCCGCGCGCGGCCGAAGCCTCGGACGGTCACGACGGCAACGCCAAGAATCACGGCGACGCACGGCGCGAGTACGCCGGCGTAGTGGGTGAAGTACGACGGCGCCAGCGCGAACGCGCCGACGAAACCGGCGAACGAGCCGAGCCAGAAGACAGCGGCGAACTTGCCGGTGGTGACCGCGAACGCCAGCACGCTCGCGGCCAGCACGAGCCCGCCGACGACCGCGACCGCGAGGTGCACGTCACCCGTGCCGAGGATGTCGGCGAGCCGGTGAAAGCCGCTGTGCGCTCCATCCGGAGGGCGGCGCAGCTGGGTCACGACGACATCGGTCCAGAACGCGCGCGGGCCGGCGAGGAAGAACGGTCCGTCGAACAGCGCCAGCCCGGCGCACGTCCCGGCGACGACTCCGAGGACCGCGCGGCGGTTGCCCGCGGCGAGCAGCGCGACGACAGCGACGACCAGGTACACGGCGGCGAAGACCTTCACCGAGATGGCGGCCGCGAACAGAACTCCGGCGACGATTGCGCGCCGTCTCGTCAGCGGCGGCTCGGACCCGAACAGCGACAGAGCGCCGAGAAGCGCGAAGAGATTGACCACCGGTTCGAGCAGCAGCGTGTGCTCGGCGGCGACGGCGCCGGGAAACGTCGCGTAGCCCGCCGCGCCCACGACGCAGGCCACGCGAGCGGCCGGCTTGTCGCGAACCAGCGCGCCGACGATGCGAACGACGAGCGCGATGTTGACGAGGCTGACGACGACGACGGCGACGCGCGCGGCCGCGATGCCGACCGGGTCGCCGAGCCACGCGCCCAACGCGGCGAACGGCAGGAACAGCACCGAGCTCAACGGCGGGTGGATGACGACGAAGTCGCGGTACGGCACGAGCCCGTGCGCCAGCGCACGCGACGCCGCGTAGTAGACGCCGTCGTCGTACTCCAGCACGCCGCCGAAGGTGTGCGCGGTGAACCAAGGCGCGACGCGCAGCACCACGGCGACGGCGCAGACCGCGCCCAGTGCCAGCGCCGGTGCCAGCGCCGACGGAGCGGGCCGCGCCCGCCGGCGTTCCCGCACGCGCACACAATATTGGGTTGCCGCCTGTCGCCCGGCGGGCCACCGATGAGATAAGACGGTTGCGGTCGTCGGAGAAGATGGACCGGTCAACGCAGTGACACGTAGGGGGAGTCTGTCGTGAGCAACGCCGCCACGCGCATCATCGTCGGCCGCCGGTCGAAGTGGGCCGTCCTCGTCTTCTGGCTGCTGCTGGTCGTCGCGCTCGGTTCGCTGGCCGGCAAGCTCACCGGCGCCGAGCAGAACGACGCGAAGTCGTGGCTGCCCGGCAACGCCGAGTCGACGAAGGTCATCGACGAGCAGAAAGCGTTCCAGTCGCCCAACCGGTTCCCCGCGGTGATCGTCTACGAGCGGCCGACCGGGCTGACCGCCGACGACAAGGCCAAGATCTCGACCGACACCGAGAAGTACGCCGGCGTCGGCTCGCTCGACGGTCATGTCGTCGGTCCGGTGTTCTCCGCCGACGGCGCGAGCGCGCAGGTGATGGTGCCGCTCGACCTCGGCCACAACGGCTGGAACAAGGCGCCGACGCTGACGAAGAAGATCCGCGCGATCGGCGGTGGCGACCCAGGGCTGGCGCTGCACGTCACCGGGCCGGCCGGCTTGGCGTCGGACAGCGCCGACGCGTTCAAGGGCATCGACGGCACGTTGCTGTTCGCCGCGCTCGGCGTCGTGATCCTCACGTTGCTGGTGACGTACCGAAGCCCGATCTTGTGGCTGCTGCCGGTGTTCTCGGCCGCCGTCGCGCTCCTGGCCGCGCAAGGTTTCGTCTACCTGCTGGCCAAGAACGGGCTCACCGTCAATGCGCAGAGCGCCGGCATCCTCACCGTGCTGGTGTTCGGCGCCGGCACCGACTACGCGTTGCTGCTCGTCGCGCGTTACCGGGAAGAGCTGCGCCGGCACGAGGATCGGCACGAGGCGATGGCGCTCGCGCTGCACCGGTCCGGCCCGGCGATCGTCGCGAGCGCGAGCACGGTCGCGCTCGGCATGCTGTGCCTCTACTTCGCCGAGATGAACTCCACAAAGGGCCTCGGCCCGGTGCTCGCGATCGGCGTCGGGTTCGCGCTTGCGGCCATGCTGTCGCTGCTGCCGGCGTTGCTGGTGATCTGCGGCCGCTGGGTGTTCTGGCCGAAGCGCCCGTCGTACGGCTCGGCCGAGCCGACCGCCACCGGGATGTGGGCGCGGACCGGTGGCCGGATCGCCAAGCGGCCCCGGATCGTCTGGGTCGGTACGGCGGCCGCGCTCGTCGTCATGGCGATCGGGACGGTCGACCTCGACGCGAGTGGCCTGACCAACGAGGCGTCGTTCCGCGGCCATCCCGACTCGGTGATCGGCGAAACGGTGCTGGCAAAGCATTTCCCGGCCGGCAGCGGCAGCCCGGTCGTCGTCATCGCGAACGCGTCGCAGGCGAGCCAGGTGCGGCACGTGTTCGAGACGGCCGCGGGCATCGCGTCGGTGAGCGACCCGGTGCAGCGCAACGGCAAGGCGTTCCTCGAAGGCACGATGACCGCGGCACCCGACAGCGACGCGGCGTACAAGACCGTCGACCGATTGCGCGCGACGTTCCACGCGCTGCAAGGCGCGGACGCCAAGGTCGGCGGGTTCAGCGCGACGAACCTCGACGTGATCCGCGCGACGAAACACGACCGCAAACTGATCATCCCGGTCGTGCTGATCGTCGTCTTCGTCGTACTCGCGTTGCTGCTGCGGTCGCTCGTCGCGCCGGTCGTGCTGATCGCGACCGTCGTGCTGTCGTTCGCCGCCGCGCTCGGCATCAGCGCGGTGCTGTTCACGCACGTGTTCGGGTTCCACGGCGCGGACACGGCGTTCCCGCTGTTCGTGTTCGTGTTCCTGGTCGCGCTCGGGATCGACTACAACATCTTCCTGATGACGCGGGTGCGGGAGGAGGCGCTGAAGGCCGGCACCCGGCAGGGCGCGCTCACCGGGCTGGCCGCGACCGGCGGTGTCATCACGTCGGCCGGCGTCGTGCTCGCCGGGACGTTCGCGGTGCTCGCGACGCTGCCGCTGACCGCGTTCACCGAGATGGGCTTCACGATCGCACTCGGCGTGCTGCTCGACACCCTCGTCGTGCGGTCGGTTCTGGTGACGGCGCTGAACCTCGACATCGGCGACCGGATGTGGTGGCCGAGCCCGCTCGCGCGCCGGTCGGGCGCGGGCGTGCCGCCGCAGTCGATCGACCTGACCGGAGACGAGCCGGCACATGTCACATAGCCGGTGCGCTATATAGCAGAAATGCTATGATCGTCACGTGATCGGCGGCGAGCTCGTCAGCGAGGCGCGCAAGCGGGCCGGCCTGACCCAGGCGCAACTGGCCGAGCGCGCGGGGACGACGCAGTCGGCGATCGCGCGACTCGAGTCGGGTCGCACCAGCCCGTCGCTGGAGCAGGTCGAGCGTTTGATGCGGCTGTGCGGCTTCCAGTTGATCGTCGAGCTGGCGCCGTACGACGACTCCGACATCGTCCAAGCCGAAGCGCTCCTGCGCCTGACCGCTAGCGAGCGTGCGCGCCACCTGGCCGGGACGGTCAACAGGCTCCAGGGTCTGCGCGGGAGCGCGGTTGTCTGACTTCGCGCCGGCGAAGATCGCCGAGGTTCTCGCTCGGCACCAGGTCGCGTGTGTCTACATCGGTGGCTTCGCGGCGTATCTCTACGGCTCTTCGCTCCTGACCACCGACGTCGACATCGTGCCCGCCACGACGAAGGACAACTATGCGCGGCTCTCAGCCGCGCTGAAGGAGCTCAACGCGAGGGTCCGAGCCGAAGGCGTCGAACCGTTGCCGTTCTCGCACGACGCCGACTCGCTCGCCGCCGCCGGCGTCTGGAACCTGACCACCGACTACGGCGACCTCGATGTCACGGCCGAACCGTCGGGGACGCAGGGCTACCCGGATCTCCATCGCGCGTCGATGCGCGCGGATTTGAGCGGCATCAGCATCGAGTTGGCCTCGCTCGCCGACATCATTCGGAGCAAGGAGGCGGCTGGCCGCGACAAGGACCGCCGCGCGCTGCCGGTGCTGCGCGAGCTGCTGGCCCGCCAGCTCCGCGAGCGGCGCGACCGCTGACGGCTGACCCGTCGGAAAGCCGCCAGCGCCCACTATCGGCGGGCGGAAGAGTGCTGGCATGTCGACCACGCCCGCCAGGTACGCCGTCGCGCCGATCGCACCCGAAGTGCTCGCCGAGCTACGCGTCCGCGACGACGCGGGCCGGGTCCCGAGCCGCGTCCAGGACCACGACGGCGGGAGCCCGCTGCGGTGCTGCCTGCGGGCGAGCGAGCCCGGCGAGACGCTGCTGCTCGCGTCGTACGCGCCGTTGCGGCGGTGGGCCGCCGGGCGCGGGATCGACCCCGGCGCGTACGACGAGGTCGGGCCGGTGTTCGCGCACCCGAAAGCCTGTGCCGGCCCGGCGCACACCCGGTACCCGGACGACCTGCGCGGCACGCCGCGGGTGTTCCGCGCGTACGGCGTGACGGGCCGGATCGTCGGCGGCGTCGCGGTAGGTCCGCACGACGATCCGGAGCCGGCGATCGAAGGGCTGCTCGCCGACCCGGACATCGCCGTGGTGCACGCCCGCGCGGTCGTCTACGGCTGCTTCACGTTCGCGGTCGAGCGCGCACGATGCTGAGCGGGGCTAGCAGTTGGCGGCGGCGTGCCGGCGGCTGAGCGACCAGCGGCGGCGCGGCGGCGTGGTGCAGTCCTGCAGCTCCCACGCGCGCGGCAGCCGGGCGGCGGCTTCGAGCCGGCGGCGGAGCAGGTCCTGCTCGACGTGCAGCTGCTCGCGGGCCAGGGCGTCGTACATGGCGTTCCTCCCAAATCTCTTGACCTCGAAATACTCGCACAAAGATTTCTCGATGTCAAGAGATTCGATCCGGAGAGACTTGACATGGAGCGTTACTGTTAGACGCATGAGCTCCGACTCGGTGGACTTCTGCATCGGTGACATCACCTCGCGGTACGCCGAGATTCACCCGGAGGTCGAGGGCGTGATCAGCCGGCTGTCCGCGATCAACAAGCACGTCAACCGCGAGTTCGAGGACACGCTGGCCGGGCACGGTCTCAACCAGGGCGAGTACCGGCTGCTGCTCCGCCTCGCCACCCGCGCCGCCGACAACCGGATGAGCGCCGGCGAGCTGAGCCGCGCGCTGATGCTGTCGTCCGGTGCGATGACCAACCGGCTCGACCGGCTCGAGACCGCCGGGCTGGTCCGGCGGGTGCCCGACCCGCGCGACCGGCGCGGCGTCATGATCGAGCTGACCGACGAGGGCCGCCAGCAGGTCGACGCGGCAGTCATCGAGCAGGCGGCCAAGGAGATCGACGTGCTGAGCGCGCTGTCCGGTCGCGAGTTGGCCAGCCTCAACCAGTTGCTGCGCAAGGTGCTGTCGTCGCTCGAAGCCCGCTCCGCCGCGGAGAAGGCCGGCTGAGCACCGCGATCATGGCTCGCCCGCCCGTCGCACTCGCCGCTGCCGTCGTCGCCGTCCTGGCGGCCGGCGTCGGCGCCGTGCAGGCGCGCGCCAACGACCCCTCCCACCGGGCGGCGCAGGCCCCGCCGCCGGTCGGCGCGGCACCGACCGCACGCCCGGCGCCGCGCGCTCCGGTAGTCCGTACGGCACCGCCGCGACCGGTCGTCCGGTTTCCCGAGTCGCTCGCGACGGGCTGGGGCATCGACGTCTCGTGGCCGCAGTGCCACGCGCCGCTGCCCGCGGTGCAGACCGGGTTCGCCCTGGTCGGCGTCAACGGCGGCCGGCCGATGACCGGCAACCCGTGCCTGACCGACCAACTTCGCGCGTTGCGCGGCCACCTGCCCGTGGCCTTTTACCTGAACCTCGCCGCGCCGCCGTCCGGCGACCCCGTGGCGTACGGGGCGAAGGTCGTCGACGACGGGCTCGCGCGGATCGCCGGCACCGGGGCGTCCGCGCCGGTCGTGTGGCTCGACGTCGAGGTGGCGAACGAGTGGCGGGACCCCGGCACGAACGTCGCCGTCATCAGCGGCGCGTTGCGTCGGCTGGCGGCGCACGGTCTCGTCGGCGGCGTCTACTCGTCGGTGCCGATGTGGCAGCAGATCACCGGCGGCGCGCAGCTGCACGTGCCGGTGTGGCTCGCGATCACCGGCTCGGAGGTCCCGTCGCTGCGGCACGCGTGCACGGTCGGTCTCGGCGGTAACACCGCGACGATGGTGCAGTACGTCGCGATCACCCCGGCGCAGCAGATCGTCGACGCCGACGTGCTCTGCCGGACCGACGCCGGCGTACTGCGGATGTTCGGCCGGCTATGAGCGACATCGCGGTCGCCGACGTCACCGGGGCGAGCCGCTACGAGATCACCGTCGACGGCGTACTCGCCGGCTTCGCGGCGTACCGCGACCGGGCCGGCCGGCGCGTGTTCACGCACACCGAGATCGACCCGCGGTTCGAAGGCCAGGGCCTCGGGTCACGACTCGTCCGCGCCGCGCTCGACGACGTACGCGCGCGGGGCCTGACGATCGTGCCGCTCTGCCCGTTCGTCCGCGCGTGGCTCGACAAGCACGACGGGTACGCCGACCTCGTCGCGCCCGACTAGCCGCGTGCGCTAGCCGCCGGCCATCGCGCCGACGACGAGCAGCGGCTCCGACCCGTCGACGACGGCAGCCGGCAGCGGCGCGTCCGGCGGCTCGTGCGAGAGGTCCGCGTTGCAGGCGAAGAACCGGACGAAGTCGCGCCGCCGCCCGCCGCCGTGCGAGCGGATCGTCCCGCGCAACATCGGGTACGACGCCTCGACCGCGTCGAGGACACCGGCGAGCGTCGCCGGCTCGCCGACGTCGACCGTCACTTCGCCGCTGATCTTCGCCAGTGTCCGCAGGTGCCCGGGCAGGACGACACGGACCGTGGTCACGGCAGCGTCTGCACCTCGACCGACAGGACCGCGGGCAGGTCGCGCACGATCGGCGCCCACGTGTCGCCGGCGTCGGCGGACGCGTAGACCTGGCCGCCCGTCGTACCGAAGTAGATGCCGCAGTCGTCGAGCGAGTCGACCGCCATCGCGTCGCGCAACACGTTGACGTAGCAGTCTTTCTGCGGCAGCCCTTCGGTCAGCGGCTCCC
Organism: Frankiaceae bacterium; assembly: GCA_030840525.1. Taxonomy (GTDB): domain Bacteria; phylum Actinomycetota; class Actinomycetes; order JAFAQI01; family JAFAQI01; genus BP-197. The sequence continues at coordinate 2,298 of JAVEEI010000109.1, read as the reverse complement.
ACTCGTTGCCGCCGGTGCGGCTGCGGTAGACCCGCAGCTTGCCGTCCGGCGGGAAGTGGTGCATGTCGCTGGTGATCGGCACGACGTAGACGGTGTCGGGCTCGTGCGCGTGCACGTCGATCGGGAAGCCGAAGTCGGTCGGCAGGTTGCCGCTGACCTCGTGCCACGAGTCGCCGCCGTCGTCGCTGCGCATCACGTCCCAGTGCTTCTGCATGAACAGCACCTCGGGGCGGTCGGGGTGCATCGCGATCCGGTGCACGCAGTGACCGACCTCCGCCTCCGGGTCGGGGATGCCCTCGGACTTCAGCCCGCGGTTGATCGGCGTCCACGTCTTGCCGCCGTCGGTGGTGCGGAACGCGCCGGCCGCGGAGATCGCGACGTACATCCGGTCGGCGTCGCGCGGGTCGATGAGGATCGTGTGCAGGCACATGCCGCCGGCGCCGGGTTGCCAGTGCGGTCCGGAGCCGTGGCCGCGCAGGCCGGACAGCTCCTGCCAGCTCTGCCCGCCGTCGCTCGACCGGAACAGCGCCGCGTCCTCGACGCCGGCGAAGACGACGTCGGGGTCGGTGTGCGACGGCTCGAGGTGCCAGACTCGCGCGAACTCCCACGGGTGCGGGGTCCCGTCGTACCACTGGTGGGTGCCGGGGACGCCGTCGTAGGCGAACTCGTTGCCGACCGGGCTCCACGACCTGCCGCCGTCGTCGGAGCGCTGCATCACCTGGCCGTGCCAGCCGGTCGACTGCGACGCGTAGATGCGGTCGGGGTCGGCGGGCGAGCCCTTCAAGTGGTACATCTCCCAGCCCGGGAAGTGCGGGCCGTCGACCGTCCAGTCCTTGCGCTTGCCGTCGGCCGTCAGCACAAACGCGCCCTTGCGCGTCCCGACGAGAACCCGTACGCCGCTCATCCGCTCACCCCTTGGTCGGTCGTCTCACACCGTACGACGACCCGCCGACAGCAGACTCATCGATCAGCGCGGAAACCTTCTTCGGCACGCACATGCGCCACGCGTCGAGCACGAGCTCGCGGGTGCGCTGCTCGTCCAGCCGGTCGAGCCGGGCGACGACCCAGTTGAACCGCAGGTCCGACGTGCGAGGTAGCTGGAACGTCGCCGGCTCGGACGCGACCAGCGCGTCGCGCTCCTCCTTCGGGAACGCGAAGCCCATCAGCGTCTCGTCCGGCGAGAACGCGAGGTAGACGATCTTGCCGATCCGGAACCGCACGCTGTCGCGGACCAGCCCTTCGGTGGTGCGCGGCAGGCTCAGCGCGAAGTCGCGAATCTGCGCCGGGCTGACCATGCTGCGCAACGTAACCCTGGCACGGGGCAGGCTCAACGTGGGTCGCGTTTGCTGGTCGATTCGGCGCCAGGAGACCAGCAATCGGTACACCGCAGCGGTCGACGCGGTAGAGAGGAGCCGTGCCGCCTGGAGAGTTCGTCGCCGTCGCCGTCGCCGGCGATGCGGTCACTCTCGCGAGCGCCGCAGGTACGGCGGTGCACCGTACGGCGGAGGTGTTGCCGTTGCTGCGCACGGGCGACGAGGCCGGGACGCGGTGGGTCTGGTGGTCGGCCCGCGAGACCGTCGCGTCGCTGTCGCGCGACGGCTGGCGGCCGCGCGCGTGCTGGGACCTGGCCGCGGTGTCCGCGCTGCTCGACGGTGGCCGCGGCAGTCTGCCGACCGCACCCAGCACCGAGGTCGCGACCCTCGATTTCGCCGCCAAAGCTGACAACTACGGCCCCGAGCGGGCCCGCGAGATCGCGGTCGAACAGTACGGCGCGCTGCGCGCCTTGCCGGACCCGCGCGCCGTGCCGGGCGACACCCCGCTGGCGGTCCTCACCGCGTACGCCGAGTCCGCCGCGGCCGTGCTCGCGGTCGAGCTCGAGCACACCGGCCTGCCGGTCGACACCGACGCAATGGCCGCGATCCTGCGCCCGGTCATCGGCGAGCGGGCGGTCGACGAACGGCACGCGGCCGCCACCCGGCGAGCCCGCGACGACGCGGTGCGGCGGCTGTTCCCGCACAGCGACGACGTCGACCTGCGCAACCCGGCGCAGGTCCGGGAGATGCTCGCGCGGATCGGCCTCGACCTCCCGGACACCAGGTCGTGGCGACTCGAGCCGCACGTCGACACCTCGCCCGCGGTCCGTGCGCTGGTCGCGTGGCGCAAGGCCGAGCGGCTCGCGACGACGTACGGCTGGGGTTGGCTCGACGCGCATGTCGGTGCCGACGGCCGGCTCCGTGGCGCGTGGAGTGCGGCCGAGGGCGCCGGTCGGATGGCCGCCCAGGCCGGGTTGCACAACAT
>JAVEEI010000098.1 GCA_030840525.1 Frankiaceae bacterium | reverse complement strand
CGGTCGGCCAGGCGCTCGATGAGTCGATGGCGCGCGACAACGCTGCCGCGATCTGCACGGCCGCCGCGGCCGTGGGCACCACGGTGACGCTCGACATGGAAGACCACACGACCACCGACTCGACCCTCGGCATCCTGCGCGACCTGCGCGGCGAATGGCCGTGGGTCGGGGCCGTGCTGCAGGCATATCTGCATCGCACCGAAGCCGACTGCCGCGACCTTGCGAATGCCGGCTCGCGCGTGCGGCTGTGCAAGGGCGCCTACAAGGAGCCGTCGTCGGTGGCGTTCCAGTCACGCATGGACGTCGACAAGTCCTACGTGCGCTGCCTTCGCGTGCTCATGGAAGGCGACGGCTATCCCATGGTGGCGACGCACGACCCACGACTGATCTCGATCGCGCGCAAGCTCGTGCTCGACAGCGAGCGGGAGAAGGGCAGCTACGAGTTCCAGATGCTCTACGGCATCCGCCCCAACGAGCAGCGCCGGCTCGCGGCCGAGGGCGAGACCATGCGCGTCTATGTGCCCTACGGAGACGAGTGGTACGGCTACCTGATGCGTCGGCTCGCCGAGCGGCCGAGCAACGTCGCCTTCTTCCTGCGCGCCCTTGCCACCAAAGGCTGAGCTGCACTCAACCGGGTCGTGGGACGATAGCGGCGTGGCGGAGAAAGTCGCGATCATCGGTGCGGGCAAGATGGGCGAAGCCCTGCTCTCCGGTTTGTTGCGCGCCGGCCGGCCGGCCGCTGATCTCGTCTTCACCGAGCGCCACCCCGACCGCAGCAAGATGCTGGAGGAGCGCTACGGCGTCACTGGCGTCGACAGCGCCACCGCAGCCGAGACCGCCGACACGTTGCTCCTCGCGGTGAAACCGCAGGAGATGGGCGCGCTGCTCGACGAGATTGCGCCGCTGGTCACCACCCGCAACCTGGTCATCACCATCGCCGCCGGCATCCCGACCGCGTTCCTCGAAGACCGACTCGCAGCCGAGGTGCCGGTCGTGCGGGTGATGAGCAACACCCCGGTGTTCGTCGACGAGGCGATGAGCGCCATTGCCGCCGGCGCGCATGCGGGCGAGGAGCACCTCGAGCGCACCGAAGCCCTGCTGCGCCCGGTCGGCAAAGTGATCCGGGTGCCGGAGTCGCAGCTCGACGCGGTGACCGCGCTGTCCGGCAGCGGGCCGGCGTACTTCTTCTTCCTGGTCGAGGCGATGATCGACGCGGGCATCCTGCTCGGCCTGCCGCGCGCGGTCGCGGCCGAGCTGATCGTGCAGACCGCGGTCGGCTCGGCGAAGATGCTGAGCGAGTCCGGCGAGCACCCGGTGCAGTTGCGCGAGGCGGTCACCAGCCCGGGCGGTACGACGATCGCGGCGATCCGCGAGCTGGAGAACCACGGCGTCCGGGCGGCGTTCCTGGCCGCACTCGAGGCCGCCCGCGACCGGTCGCGGGAGCTCGCCGCCGGGCAGACGTGACCGCTGCGGTCGCGTGGGACCCGGCGCTGCTCGGGTACGGCTTCGGCCCGGGCCACCCGTTCGATCCCTTGCGGCTCGAGCTGACGATGGAGCTCGCGCGGTCGCTCGGTGTCGCCGGTGCAATGTTGGCGTTCGAGCCGGCCTCGGACGAGTTGCTGACGACGGTGCACGAGCCGGCGTATGTCGAGGCGGTGCAGCGCGGCGAGACCAACTTCGAGCACGGCCTCGGCACCGCGGACAACCCGGTGTTCCCGTCGATGCACGAAGCGACCGCGCTCGTCGTCGGCGCGACGGTCGCGGCGGCGCGCGCCGTGCACTCGGGCGCCGTCACGCACGGGGTGAGCATCGCCGGCGGGCTGCACCACGCGATGCCCGCGACGGCGTCCGGCTTCTGCCTCTACAACGACGTCGCCGTCGCCATCACCGACCTGCTCGCGCGCGGCGCCGAGCGGGTCGCGTACGTCGACATCGACGTGCACCACGGCGACGGCGTGCAGGCGGTCTTCTACGACGACCCGCGGGTGCTGACGATCAGCCTGCACGAGACCGGCCGCACGCTGTTCCCGGGCACTGGCTTCCCATCTGAGACCGGCGGCCCGGACGCCGTCGGTACGTCGGTGAACGTCGCGTTGCCGGCCGGCACCGGCGACCCGGGGTGGCTGCGCGCGTTCGACGCGGTCGTACCGCCGCTGGTCCGCGCGTTCGCGCCGACGGTGCTGGTGAGCCAGCACGGCTGCGACACGCACGCGCTCGACCCGCTCGCCAACCTGCTGGTGTCGGTCGACGGCCAGCGCGTCGCGCACGCGGCGCTGCACGACCTCGCGCACGATGTGTGCGGTGGCCGCTGGCTGGCGACCGGGGGCGGCGGCTACGAGATCGTCCGGGTCGTGCCGCGGACGTGGACGCACCTGCTGGCGATCGCGACCGGGTCACCGGTCGACCCCGAGACGGAGACGCCGGACGAGTGGCGTTCCTTCGTGCACGGCCGGACCGGGTGGACCGCGCCGCTGCGGATGACCGACGGCCGGGCCGCGGCTTTCTCGCCGTACGGGTCGGGTGATGCCGACCCGGTGGATACGGCGATCCGCGCGACCCGCGAGGCCGTCTTCCCGACCCACGGGCTGGAGCCATGAACCGGGACGAGCTGGTCGAGCACCTGGTCGCGAGCCGGGTCGCGGGCGACGTCGCGACGTCGCGGGAGAGCAACGTCGACAACATCGACAAGATGCTCCGGCGCGACTGGGACTACCACTTCGGTCTCTCGCTGGACCGCGCGTGGACGCCGGACGAGGTGCTCGCGGTGATGGCGAAGCGGGTCGGCATCGACCCCGACCCGGGCCGCCGGACCGGCACCGACCGGATCGACCCGGACCTCACCGCCGACGCGCTGGAGGCGGCCGCCGACCTGCTCGCCCGCGCCGCCGCCGACCGCGCGCCGGTGTTCGTGGCGACCGGGCACCCGACCGGTGTGCTGTCGCTGCACCTCGCCGTGGCGGCTGCGCTGGCCGCGGCCGGCTGCCGGTTGCTCGGCGTACCCGATGGGCTCGCCGTGCCCGAGCGGGGCCGGATGCGCTCGCTCGGCGGGGTCGCGATGGTGACCAACGGCGCCGACTTCCTGCACACGCACGCGGCCGAGCCGATGCAGCGGCTGCTCGCGACGTGGGGCGCCGACCGGCCGGCGCTGGTGCTCGCCGACCACGGCTGGGCGGGTGCGGCGGCCGAGGCGGGGCTGACGGTGGTCGGGCTGGCCGACACGAACGACCCGGCGATGTTCGTCGGCGCGGAGGAAGGCAAGGTCGCGGTCGCCGTACCGCTGGACGACAACGTCGCGCCCCACCTGTACGAGCCGCTGGCTGCCCTGCTGGTGGCGGCGGTCGCGGGCGCCTAGCGAGGGACAACGCTTGCCGGCACGGTCCCGTTAGGCCGGATGGGTGAACCGGATTGGTCCCTCCCGCCCCGTGACTCACAGCCGTCACACGGCTACTCTCGGGATCTAGTGCACGCGTGTGAACGGCGCGCCGGTGGGGAAGCCGGCGCCGGCGCGTGAGAAGGCGGGTGTCGCCATGCCTGCATCCGGCGTCGGCAGCACGACCGGCTTCGGCGAGTTGCGGTTTCTGACCGTCGCCGAGGTCGCGTCGCTGATGCGCGTGTCCAAGATGACGGTCTACCGGCTCGTGCACGGCGG
>JAVEEI010000204.1 GCA_030840525.1 Frankiaceae bacterium | reverse complement strand
GGGTGCTGACGACCGGGCAGATCGTGCCGTCGTTGTAGACGATGACACCGACCTCGCCGACGCCGACCGCCGTACGGGTGTCGTCGTGGTAGACCACGACGCCGCCGCCCGGCAGCGACTGGCTCGGCGCGGCCGGCTTGGCGGCCGGAGCCGGCGGCGGGTTGATCGCGACCGGCGGCAGGTCGGCGCAGAGCGGGATCTCGTAGCTCATCCCGACACAGGCGTGGCCGTTGGCGACGACGACGCCGACGCCCGGCTGGCCGTTGATCGTGGTACCGACGAAGACGCCGTTGGTGGTGCTGACCTGCACACCGACCGGAAGCTGCTGCTTGGGCGTGCTGGTCTGCGACGCGAGCGACGGTACGGCGGTGCCGACGACGGCCGCGCCGACGGCGGCGGCGATGACGAGACGACGCATAGGTACTCCTGACGTGGTGGGACGGTGGCGGCGACTTCGACGGAAGGTCCGGATGTCCTTCCGGGTAGTTCCGGCCCGCGCCGAACTACTACTGCACGCTCGACGTGCACACCGGGATCTGCTCGCTGAAGCCGACGCAGACCACGCCGCCGCGGACCCAAGCGCCGACCAGTGGCTGCGAGCCGAGGGCCGAGCCGACGGAGATGGTGCCGTTCGCGGTGCTGATCGTGACGGTCGCGGGTCCGATCTGGACGGTGCCGGGGAGGGTGTCGGTCACCGGGTTCGGGTCGACGCAGTGCGGCACCTGCTCGCTGACGGCGAAGCAGACGCCGCCGTTGGAGTCGCGCCACACGTACACCGGCACGGACTGCTTCGGCGTGCTGATCTGGGCAGCGAGGGACGGTACGGCGGTGGCGACGACGGCCGCACCTACGGCGGCGGCGATGACGAGACGGCGCACGGGAGCACTCCTTGTGACGGGGGACGGACGGTGGCGGCGACTTCGGCGGCCGCCCTCGAAGTCCTTCCGGTCAGGTCAGGTCCCGTCCCAGCGCGCCTTGGCCATGTCGACCCGGTTGCCGCGCATCGGCACCCGCTCGGCCCGCAGCAGCGCGAGCTGGCGGTCGGCCTTGTGCGTCGCGCAGGTCCCGTCGTTGCGCAGCACCCGGTGCCACGGCACCTCGGCGCCGAACCGCGCCATCACCGTGCCGACCGCGCGGCCGGACCCGGCGCCGACGTACTCCGCGACGTCGCTGTAGGACATGACCCGCCCGCGCGGGATCTTGTCGACCGCGTCGAGAACGCTGGTAGCGAACTGCGTCAGACGGATTTGGGTCAGCCGGGCGGGCACGGGCGAAGCCTACGGCGCCGAATCCGACCGAGATAGCGTCCGCAGTATGCGCATCCTCGTGATCGGTGGGTCATCGTTCGTCGGCCGGGCAATCGTCGCCAACGCGCTGGAGCGCGGGCACGAGGTCACGCTGTTCAACCGGGGCAAGACCGACCCGGGCGCGTTCCCGCAGGCCGAGCACATCGTCGGCGACCGCAACGGCTCGCTCTCCGAGCTCGACGGGCGGTCGTGGGACGCGACCGTCGACGTCTGCGCGTACGTGCCCGCGCAGGTACGGCGGCTGCTCGCGGCGCTCGGCGACGCGGCCGGGCACTACACGTTCGTCTCGACGATCAGCGTCTACGGCCAGGACGTCGCCGAGACCGGGTTCGACGAGAGCGCCGGGCTGCTCGAGCCGGCGTGGGACGACGAGCTGACGATGGAGAAGTACGGCGAGCTGAAGGTGGCGTGCGAGCAGGTCGCGGCCGAGCTGGCCGGCGACCGGCTGCTCGTCATCAGGCCCGGGTACGTCATCGGTCCGCACGACCCGACGCACCGGTTCACCTACTGGGTGGAGCGGGTTGCCGAGGGCCGGTCGCCGATGGCCGGGCCGGACGAGGCGCAGCCGCTGCAAGCCGTCGACGCGCGCGACCTGGCCGCGTTCGTGGTGTCGCAGGTGGAGGCGCGCACCGTGGACGCGTTCCACGTGACCGCGCCGGAGCCGGCGCCGACGTTCGGCGAGGTGCTGTCGACGGTCGCGTCGGCGCTCGACGTACCGCTGCCCGAGGTTCGCTGGGTCGGCGCGCACGACAGCCTGCCGCTGACGGCGCCGCCGGACTGGTGGCCGAAGATGCGCGCGTCACTGGCGAAGGCGCGTGCCGCCGGCTTCACCTGGCGGCCGCTCGCCGAGACCGTGCGCGACACGTACGACTGGGTGAGCAAGGCCCGCGCCGACGGCACCTACACGCCGCGCCCCGGCGTCGGCCCCACCCCCGACGAGGAAGCGGCGCTGCTCACGTCGTAGGCCCGCTCCCGTGGGCGTCAAGATCATCGCGCTCTCAGCCAGCCAATTGGTCGCGCCACGACTGGCTGAGGGCGCAACGATCTTGCGCGGGCACCCACTCCGTCCGACTTGTCAGCTCGTGATGCGGCTATAGCCCCGGGTGGCGCTGACAAGTCGGAGGCGGTCAGTAGACGGGCGCGGTCTTCTCGACTTGGACGGCCCAGGCAGAGATGCCGCCCTGTACGTGCAAGGCGTCTTTGAAGCCGGCGTTCTTGAGCAGTGCCAACGTTTCCGCGCTGCGGATGCCGGTCTTGCAGTACATGACCACCGGCTTGTCCTGCGGTAGCTCGGACAGCCGCGACGGCAGGTCGCCCTTCGGGATGAGCACCGCGCCGGGCAGCCGGACGATCTCCCACTCGGCCGGCTCGCGTACGTCGACCAGCAGGAAGTCGTCGCCGCGGTCCTGCATCGCCTTGAGCTCGCTCGCGGTGATCGTCGAGTCGGCGGCGGCGACCTGCGCCTCGTCCGAGACCGTGCCGCAGAACTGCTCGTAGTCGATCAGCTCGGTGATGGTCGGGTTCTTGCCGCACAGCGGGCACTCGGGGTCCTTGCGCACCTTGACCGCGCGGTAGGTCATCTCCAGCGCGTCGTAGATCATCAGCCGGCCGACGAGGGGGTCGCCGACGCCGGTCAGCACCTTGATCGCCTCGGTCACCTGGATCGAGCCGATGCTGGCGCACAGCACGCCGAGCACGCCGCCCTCGGCGCACGACGGCACCATGCCGGGCGGTGGCGGCTCCGGGTACAGGCAGCGGTAGCACGGCCCGTGCTCGGCCCAGAACACCGACGCCTGCCCGTCGAAGCGGTAGATCGAGCCCCACACGTACGGCTTGCCGAGCAGGACGCACGCGTCGTTGACGAGGTAGCGGGTCGCGAAGTTGTCGGTGCCGTCGACGATCAGGTCGTACGGCGCGAAGATCTCCATCGCGTTCGACGAGTCGAGCCGCTCGGTGTGCAGTACGACGTTGATGAGCGGGTTGATCTCGCGCACCGAGTCGCGCGCGCTCTCGGCCTTCGACCGGCCGATGTCGGACTGGCCGTGGATCACCTGGCGCTGCAAGTTGGACTCGTCGACGACGTCGAAGTCGACGATGCCGAGGGTGCCGACGCCGGCGGCGGCGAGGTACATCAGCGCGGGCGAGCCGAGGCCGCCGGCACCGACGCACAGCACCTTCGCGTTCTTGAGCCGCTTCTGCCCGTCCATCGCGACGTCGGGGATGATCAAGTGGCGGGAGTAGCGCCGGATCTCCTGCGGCGTCAGCGACGTCGCGGGGTCCACCAGCGGGGGTAGAGACACGTTCGGCACTCCTCGGTCGGCTCGTGCGCTTCAACACAAGCCTGGCACGACTTTCTTCCGCGGCGGGAAAAGCTCAGTCGCCCGGACGCCACCACGGCCGGCGTCGGCTCGACTTCGGCTCCTCCGCGGGCGCCGGTACGTCGGCTGCCGCCGCCGGGGTGGGCATCTGCCACGGCGGGGCGGCGGCCGGCGGCAGTTGCGGGACCCACGGCTGCGGCGGAGCGTCCGCGGCTTCGTCGTCGTCGGCCTCGGCGTCGGGCTCCTCGTCGGGCTCGGGCTCTTCCTCGGCCTCGGGCTCCTCGGTGTCGAGCTCGTCTTCGAGCTCGTCTTCGGGCTCCTCCGCGTCGTCCGCATCCGGCACCGGCACCGGAGCAGGGGCGGGAGCGGGCGGCGGGGCAGCCGCGGGCCGGGACGGCCGACGCCCGGTCCGGAACAGCGCCTCGGCCAGCGCGAGCACCGCCTCGTCCATGTGCGCGGACAGCCGCCGCTCGGAGTCGGCGACCGCCGCGGCGACCCGCTCGTTGAGCGCGTCCTCGTCGACGGCGACGCCCTCGAGCCGCGCGGCGATGCCGTCCTCGCCGAACAGCCCTTCGTGCAGCTCCGCGAGCTGCTCGGCGACCGGGTCCGGGCCCTCGTCCACGGCCGCCTGGTCAGCCTGCTCCGGCTCGGCCGTCAGCTGCTCGGTCAGCATGACCAGTGCCGCCTCGACCGCGTCCAGCCGCTCGACGACCTCGCTGCCGGCGCCGGCCCCGGCAGCGGCCGTCGTACCGCCGTCCGCCTGCTCCCCGGGCATGGACTGCACGTGCTCGCGTACGGCGTCGATCCGGGCCAGCACCTCGGGAATCGCGCTCTCCACCCGGGCCAGCCGGCCGGCGACGACGTCGAGAGACTCCGTGCTCTGCGCGCCGGCCGCGCCGAGGTCGGCGCGGCTCGGCAGCTCGGCCATCCGCGACGCCATCCCGGCGAAGGCGGACCGCAGCTCGCGCATGTCCTGGTCGGCGGACTCGATCCGCTGGCCGAGCCGGTCGACCGACGCGGCGACCTCCTCCAGCCCGGCGAGCCGCTCGTGCAGGCTGACGAGGTTGTCCTGAAGGCCGCCGACCCGCTCGCCGACGGCCGGCACCGCGGAGAGCGCCTGGGTGACCCCGGACAGCGCGTTGGTGTGCCCGCGTACGGCGCTGTGCAGGTCTTCTACGGCGACCTTCATCTCGGCGATGTCGGCACCGCGCTCCTGCACCGAGCGGCCGACCGCGTCGAGCCGCTCGGCCAGCATCCGCACCGCCTCGCGGATGTCCCGCGACACCGTCGCGACGGCCTCCTCTGCCGACCCGGACCCGCCGGCACCCCCGCCCGCACTCGCGCCGGAGCGCAGCGTCTCTATCTCGGTGACGATCCGGGCGAGCTGGCCGCGTACCTCGGTGAGCGCGACCGCGAGCTGCCGCTGCTCGGAGCGCTGATCCTCGACGGCCTGCGACAGCAACGACTGCATGCGGTCGGCCATGGGCGCACCCGACGAAGGGTCCATGGTCATCGTCGTAGCTCCTCGGTCGGCGAACGTCAGCCCGCAGTATTGCGGGTGCCGAGGCGGATCGCTACGGAAGCAGCGGCTCGAGTCGGCGGTTCACCGCGTCGAGCGCGGCCCGGATCGTCGCCTGCCGGACGTCCTCGCGGACGACGGCGGAGCCGGTCAGCCGGTCGGTCCCGGTCCCGCTCACCATCGTGATCGTGACCAGGACGGTGCGGTCGTCGCCGGTCGGCGTCACCTCGACGTGGTCGACCTCGAACCGCGCCTTGTTGCC
>JAVEEI010000198.1 GCA_030840525.1 Frankiaceae bacterium | reverse complement strand
GCAGCGTCAGCACGTCGACGAGGTTGTCGTCGACCGCGTCCGCGACCAGCAGCGCGCACGCGGCGTCGAGGCACAGCGACAGCACGCGCATCGTGTCCTCGTCATCGTGCCGGGTCCGGCACTGGCCGCAGAACCGGCCCATGCCCTCGGCGCCGCTACGGCGGATCAGGCCCCACACCCGGCGGCGGTTGGTGAGCAGCGCGGCCTGCCACGCCTCGTCCCGCGCGACCGCGCGCACGTCCTCGTCGAGCGTCATGCTCGTGCGCAGGATCGCGTCGTACAGGTTCGCGGCGTCGGTGTCGTGGCAACGCGTGGCGAGCCGCGGCATCGCCGACAGCAGCAGCTTGACCTGCGCGGCGTGCTCGCCGAGGTCGGGCTCGTCGACGAGTGCGGTCGGGTAGACCGCGCGCCACGGCGCCATCAGTGCGGAGTGCTCGGCGCGGGTCAGCTGCGGCTCGGCGTACGCCGCGGCGATCGCGTCGCGGACCGCCTTCAGCGCGAGCGACGCGACCTCGGGCTCGAGCTCGACGTACTCGGCCTCGCCGCAGACGTCGTCGGCGAACAGTGCCTGCACGGCCTCGAACGCGGCCAGCACCTCGAGCACCAGCGGGCTGTCCGGGTCGAGCGCACGGGCCCGCGCCTCGGCGAGGTAGACGGTGTTGCGCCAGTTGTCCGCGAGCTGGACGAGGTCGCTGTCCGACACGTGCGGAAGCTGCGCGAGGACACCGAGGATCTCGGGCAGGTTCGGGTGCTCGTCGAGCGAGTTGATCGTTGCGATCCGCCGTCGCGCCATGGCCGCTCCCTTGTCTTGGCCGAATCTTTCGGCATCCGCACAAGAGAAAGCCAGGACATACACGGGAATCTGCCCGAAAACCACATGATCGGCGACAGCCGATGACACCAGGTGGCTACCGCATGCCGCCCGAAATGACTAGGCGCGGGTCGTTTCGACGTGACCGCCGAGCGCGGTCCAGATGTCGTTCACGTTGGTGAACTCGCGACCGGACGGAAGGCCGCGGACGAGGTCGACGACGCGCTCGGGCGCGTTGCGGTCGATCACGAGGTCGATGACCTGCTCGCGCACCATCGGGTAGCAGTCCTTGCCGAGGAAGCTGGCCAGCTCGGACCGCCCGGCGACGTCGTCCGGCTCCATGCCGTTCGGCGTACCGCCGAGCAGCGAGCCGTTGGGCACGAGGTCGGCGTCCGGCTGGTCCTCGCCCACCGGCTCCGGGTCCTTCCACTCCTCGGCGTGGGTGCTGTGCCCCGAGCGGATCAGGCCTTGGGTCTCGTGCTTGAGCTCCTCGTCCCGGCGAGGGCTCACCTTGTCACTGCCGCGGTCCACGGTCGCTCCCTTCGTTGCGTCAGCAATACCCGGCAAAGGCATATGCATCCCCGCATCCGGGAAGAGAGCGGACATGGGTCGATGGCGCAGTGGGGTAACAGCGGCGGCGGTGCTGCCGTCCGCACTCGGAGCGGCGCTCTTGGTCAGCGCCCCGTTTGCCGGTACGACGACCGCACCGCTCGCCGACAGTCACACCAGCGCGGCCGTGCACCACGTCGCCGCGTCGGACCGCGCGGCGGGCTTGCCGGCAATGAAGTTCGACGTGCCGGCGCGCGCGGTCGTGACGCTGGTCGGTGCCGAGCTCGCACTGCTCGGCGTCGGTGCCGGCGTCATCTACGCCGCGCGCAAGCAACAGTCCGCCGACTAGCCCGGTTTACGCCTTCGGCGTCGTACCGAGCTCGTAGCGCTCGACCGCGCGGGCCGGTGCGTCCGCCTTCACCTCGCCGCGGCGGGCCAGCTCGGTCAGCGTCGCGAGCACGATCGACTCGGCGTCGACCGAGAAGTAGCGCCGCAGCGCCGTCCGGGTGTCCGACCGGCCGTAGCCGTCGGTGCCGAGCGACGACCAGTCGCCGGGCACCCACGGCGCGATCTGGTCCGGTACGGCGCGCATCCAGTCGCTGACCGCGAGCACCGGGCCGGGCGCACCGTCGAGCTGCGCGGTGACGAACGGCGTGCGGTGGCTCGCCTCCCCATCACCGGCCGCACCGCCGCCGGCCGCGGCCAGCCGGTTGTGCAGGTCGCACTCGAGCGCCTCGCGGCGCAGCTCGGTCCACGACGTCGCGCTCCACACGTCGGCCGCGACGCCCCACTCGTCAGCGAGCAGCCGCTGCGCGTCGAGGGCCCAGTGGATCGCCGTACCGCTCGCGATCAGCTGCGCGCGCGGCGGCTCGCCGCCGTTGGTGCCGCCGTTGTTGCCGTCGCTCGCGACGTCCGGTGCCGGTGCGCACCGGTAGAGGCCGCGGACGATCTGCTGCTCGATGTCGGCGACGTCGTCCGGGATCGCGGGCTGCGTCTTCGGCTCGTTGTAGACGGTCAGGTAGTAGAAGACGTTCTCCGGGTCGTCGCCGTACATGCGGCGCAGCCCGTCCTTGACGATGACCGAGATCTCGTAGGCGAACGCGGGGTCGTACATGACGCAGGCCGGGTTCGTCGACGCGAGCAGCAGCGAGTGGCCGTCTTCGTGTTGCAGGCCTTCGCCGTTGAGCGTCGTACGGCCCGCGGTCGCGCCGAGCAGGAAGCCGCGGGCGAGCTGGTCGCCCATCGCCCACATCAGGTCGCCAGTGCGCTGGAAGCCGAACATCGAGTAGAAGACGTACACCGGGATCATCGGCTCGGCGTGCGTCGCGTACGACGATCCGGCCGCGATCACCGACGCCATCGAGCCCGCTTCGCTGATGCCTTCGTGCAGGATCTGGCCGCGGGTGTCTTCCTTGTACGACAACAACAATTCGGCATCGACCGGGTCGTAGCGCTGCCCGTGCGGCGAGTAGATCTTCGCGGTCGGGAACAGCGAGTCCATGCCGAACGTGCGCGCCTCGTCCGGGATGACGGGCACGAACCGCGCGCCGATTCCCTTGTCTTTCATCAGGTCTTTGATCAGCCGGACGATCGCCATGGTCGTCGCGACCTGTTGCTTGCCGCTGCCCTTCTTCAGTGCGTCGTACGCCTTGTCGCCGGGCAGCGTGAGCGGCTTGGAACGGTCGACCCGGCTGGGCAGGTAGCCGCCGAGCGCGCGGCGGCGCTCGAGCATGTACTGGATCTCGTCGCTGTCCTTGCCCGGGTGGTAGTACGGCGGCAGCTCGCCCTCGAGGTCCTTGTCCGGGATCTCGAGGTAGAGCCGGTCGCGGAACTCCTTCAGCTCCGCCTTCGTCAGCTTCTTCATCTGGTGGGTCGCGTTGCGCGCCTCGAAGTCCTTGCCGAGGGTCCAGCCCTTGATGGTCTGCGCGAGGATGACGGTCGGCTGGCCGACGTGGTCGCGCGCGGCTCGGAACGCGGCGTACACCTTGTGGTAGTCGTGCCCGCCGCGCGACAGCCTCGTCAGCTGCTCGTCCGACAGGTGCTCGACCATCTTGCGCAGCCGCGGGTCGCGGCCGAAGAAGTCCTCGCGGATGAACGCGCCGTCGCTGACCGAGTACTTCTGGAACTGCCCGTCGGGTGTGGTGTTCATGACGTTGACGAGCACGCCGTCGGTGTCGCGGGCGAGCAGCTCGTCCCACTCGCGTCCCCACACGACCTTGATGACGTGCCAGCCGGCGCCGCGGAAGTACGACTCCAGCTCCTGGATGATTTTCCCGTTGCCCCGCACTGGACCGTCGAGGCGTTGCAGGTTGCAGTTGACGATGAAGGTGAGGTTGTCGAGCTCCTCGCGGGCGGCGACACCGAGCGCGCCGAGCGACTCGACCTCGTCCATCTCGCCGTCGCCGAGGAACGCCCACACGTGCGAGCGCGACGTGTCCTTGATCTGCCGGTCGTGCAGGTAGCGGTTGAACCGCGCCTGGTAGATCGCCTGGATCGCGCCGAGTCCCATCGACACGGTCGGGAACTCCCAGAACTGCGGCATCAGCCGCGGGTGCGGGTACGACGGAAGGCCGTACGGCGCGTGCGAGATCTCCTGCCGGAAGCCGTCGAGGTGGCGTTCGGTCAGCCGGCCTTCGAGGAACGCGCGGGCGTACATGCCGGGGGAGCCGTGGCCCTGGATGAAGACCTGGTCGCCGGACTCGCCGCCCTCCTTGCCGCGGAAGAAGTGGTTGAAGCCGACCTCGTAGAGGCTCGCGCTCGACGCGTACGTCGCGATGTGGCCGCCGACGTTCGTCCGGGTGTTGGCGCGGGTCACCATGATCGCCGCGTTCCAGCGGATGTACGCGCGGATGCGGCGTTCGACGTACTCGTCGCCGGGGAACCACGGCTCGGCCTCGGCGGGGATCGTGTTGACGTAGTCGGTGCTGCGCAGTGCGGGCACGCCGACCTGGCGCTCGCGGGCGCGCTCGAGCATCTTCAGCATCAGGAAGCGCGCGCGGCGCGGGCCGGACGCGTCGATGACGGCGTCGAGCGACTCGAGCCACTCCTGCGTCTCGCCCGGGTCGACGTCGGGGATCTGGCTGGGCATCCCGTCGCTGATCACCGAGTAGCGGTCGCGCCCCGATCCCGATTGCACAGCCATGCCCCAAACCTACGCCGATGCTCCCGTTGATCACTGCCGTGAGGGCGGGATAGATGTCGCGCTGACGGCGCACCTCTGGGGAGAGGCGGGGTGGATGCTTGGCTTGGCGAGATGGAGACGACGACGATCGAGGTGCGGACCGGCGATCGCGAGGCCGTCGTCGACATCACGGCCGCGGCCGCCGGCTTCGTTTCGGACTGCGGTGGCGACGGCTTGCTGCACGTCTTCGTGCCGCACGCGACGGCGGGCATCGCGATCCTCGAGACCGGGAGCGGGTCCGACGACGGCCTGCTCGCCGCGTTGCGCGAGCTGCTGCCGGCCGACGACCGGTGGCGGCACGCGCACGGCTCCCGCGGTCACGGCCGGTCACACGTCATGCCCGCGCTCGTCCCGCCGTACTGCACGGTTCCGGTCGTCGATGGCCGGCTTGCGCTCGGTACGTGGCAGTCGATCTGTCTCGTCGACCTGAACGTCGACAACCCGGTGCGTTCGGTGCGGCTGTCGTTGCTGCGCGGCTGACTGGGCTCACGGCAGGTTGCGCCGTCAGCGCGGCATAGAGGTCGCGCTCACGGCGATGATCTTGACGGCGAGGGCGGGTCAGCGCGCGTGGTGCGCGGTGATCTCGTGCGCATGTCCGGCCGGGTCGGCGTGCACCATCGCCGCCGACAGCTGGGGGAGCTCGTGCAGTAGCTGGTGCTCGCACTCCTCGGCGATGCGGTGCCCGTCGACGACGCTGATGTCGGCCGCGACGACGATCTGGCACTCGGCCCGCAGGTTGTGGCCGATCCAGCGCACCCGGACGTCGCCGAGGTCGAGCACGCCCGGAGTCGCCCGCAGTACCCCCTCGACCTGCTCGACGAGCGCGGGGTCGACCGCGTCCATGAGCCGGCGGTAGACCTCGCGCGCCGCGTCGCGAAGTACGACGAGGATCGCGACGGTGATGAGCAGCCCGACGACGGGGTCGGCCCACTTCCAGCCGATCGCGACGCCGCCGGCGCCGACGAGCACCGACAGCGACGTGAAGCCGTCGGTGCGCGCGTGCAGCCCGTCGGCGACGAGCGCCGCCGACCCGATCTCGCGGCCGATGCGGATCCGGTAGCGCGCGACGACCTCGTTGCCGGCGAACCCGACGACCGCCGCCGCGGCAACCGCCCAGAGATGGTGCACGTGCGCCGGCGACACGAGCCGGCTGACCGCCTCGTACGCCGCGAGCGCCGACGAGGCCGCGATGAGTACGACGATGACGACGCCGGCGAGGTCCTCGGCCCGGCCGTAGCCGTAGGTGTAGCGGCGGTTCGGCGGCCGCCGGCCGAGCCAGAACGCGAGGCCGAGCGGGAGCGCGGTCAGCGCGTCGGCGACGTTGTGCAGCGTGTCGCCGAGCAGCGCCACCGAGCCGGACAGCGCCGCGACGACGGCCTGGATCGCGGCGGTCACGCCGAGCACCGACAACGAGAGCAGCAGCGCGCTCATGCCCCGGTCGCTCGCCTCGAGCGCGCTGTCGACCGCGACGGCGACGTCGTGGCTGTGCGGGGTGACGGCATGCCGCAGCCGGGCGAGGAACCCGTCGTGGCCGTGCTGGTGCTCGTCGTGCTCGTGCCCATGGTCGTGCCCGTCGTAGCCGTGCTCGTGCTCGTGCTCGTCGTGAGCATGCGCGTGATCGACCGCCACCGGCCCAGTCTGCCCGGCCGGAGCCGCCGCGGACACCCCGGCGGTGCGCTTCTCCGTCGTACGGATGTTCGATTGCCTGGGGGCGAGCACTTGCGCGGAACGGCCCTTACCGGTGGACTACGCACCACGGGGCGTCCATGATCGACGCACACCGTTCGAGGAGGGATGGACCACGTGAGCGCCACCGCCGGCAGCGCGGCAGGTCAACACGGGCTGGCGGACAAGCTCGGCATCAGCGCCGGCGCCGTCGTCCAAGAGGTCGGGTGGGACGACGACTGCGACGAGGAGCTGCGCCAGACGATCGTCGGCGTCAGCGGGCAGGAGCTCGTCGACGACGACTACGACGACGTTGTCGACGTCGTCCTCATCTGGTGGCGCGAGGGCGACGGCGACCTCGTCGACTCGCTCGTCGACGCGTTGGCGCCGCTCGCCGACAGCGGCGTGATCTGGCTGCTCACGCCGAAGGCCGGCCGCGCCGGCCACGTCGAGCCGAGCGACATCAGCGAGGCCGCACCGACTGCCGGGCTGCAGCAGACGAGCAGCATCAGCGCCGGTCGCGACTGGAACGGCGCCCGCCTGGTCGCGCCGAAAGCCGCGCGGGGCAAGGGCCGGTGACCCCGCTTCCGACAGGGCCGGCGGTCGGGGACGAGGCACCGGACTTCGAGCTGCGCGACCAGCACGGCCAGTCGCACCGGCTGTCCGGCTACCGCGGCCGGTCCAACGTGCTGCTGGTCTTCTACCCGTTCGCGTTCACCGGCGTGTGCACCGGCGAGATGTGCGCGCTGCGCGACGACTTCGGCGTACCCCGCAGCGACGGCCTCACGGTGCTGGCGCTGTCCTGCGACAGCGTCGGGACGCTGCGCGCGTTCGCCGACCGCGAAGGCCTCGACTTCCCGTTGCTGTCCGACTTCTGGCCGCACGGCGCGGTCGCGTCGGCGTACGGCGTGTTCAACGACGCGCTGGGCGCGCCCGACCGGGGGACGTTCCTCGTCGACCGGCAGGGCATCGTGCGCTGGACCGTACGGACCGAGCTGGGGCAGGCGCGCGACATCGCGGCGTACGAGAAGGCGATCGCCGAGCTCTGAGTCGCCGTGCCCTGTTACCGCTGCGGTACCCGCCAGACCGATCCCGGCAAGGGACCGAGTCCGTGGAAGCGCGGCGTCGTCGCGGACGAGCAGGTGCTGGTGTGCCCGGCGTGCCAGCGGTCGCACGACTGGGTTGCCGACCTCGACCGCTGCGGCGGGTGCGGCTCGACGATGCTGCTGCGGGCGCTGGGGGAGACGCGGTGCCGCGCGTGCGGCTGGACGAAAGCCGCCGACATCGCGCCGGCGGCGGGTGACGGCACGCTGGCCGCCGACGTCGAGGCGGCGTTACGGCGGCGGTTCGACCGCTGACCTCCGCCGTATCCTTGGGCCGCGCGGTCCCATAGCTCAGTTGGCTAGAGCGCCTCGCTTACAACGAGGATGTCGGCAGTTCGAGTCTGTCTGGGACCACTTGGTGCGTCAGCAGCGAGTCGCGGCGGTCGTCGCCCTGCTTGCCGTCCCGTTGCTCTACGCGACGGTCGTCGGCGTCGTGGTCGTGCTCGAGATCCGGGAGCAGCACGGGCGCGCCGCGGACAATCTCGTGTTCGACGACCACTCCGTGTCGAGGCTCATGGCGCTGCCGCTGAGCCGGGTGGTCGACCTGATCGTGCCGGCGCCGTCGGATGCCGACGAGAGCCTCGCTCACTTCGAGTGGCGCGGCTTCGGCTACGTGGTGGCGGCGTTCCTCGACGCGCTGGTACTCGTCTGTGTCGTGGTTGCCGTGCTCTGGGCGCTGCGCCGTCTCGCCATGGGATGGCTCGGCCGGCGCCGGCGATGACGCACCGGCCGCAACGGTCGCGAGCAGCGCCTCTGCGTCCTGCAAGAACTGGCTGACGGAGAGCTTCGGCGCGGCATCGGTGGCCGGGATGATCGTGAGGATCACCGCCTGACCGTCGCGGTAGACGGCACAAGAGATCGCGCCGGTTCCCGCGTGCTGGATCCCGTACGGCGTCCCGTCCGGGAGCGTCCCGGTCCGCGGGAACTGGTCGTGCAGCGCCGCGACGTCGGGTTGGAGCGTCACCCGGGCAACGTCACCGTTCTGCCTGGTCAGCGAAACGAGTGCGCCGGCGCCCCCGCCGCGAAGCGACCCTTGCTGGCCCACCGTGAACCCCAGCCTGCCGAGGACGGCCGCGGCGCGTTGCGAGTAGCCCGCGCTCGGGCTCGCGTGTGGAGCGGATGAGCCGGAGCAAGCCACGGCGAGCGACATGGCCGCAACGATCCCGACGGCCCGGAGCTTCGGTAGCTGCCGCTGCATCGCCCGCCGCCCTCTCCGCGCCTCTGTCAAACGAGCACATACCGTCCGGTCCGCAACGAGTGATCGTGGGCTAGATACCGATGGGAAGCAAGCGGGCTACTCGACATAGTCC
>JAVEEI010000060.1 GCA_030840525.1 Frankiaceae bacterium | reverse complement strand
CCGTCGGCGTCGGCATCATGGCCCTGGCCGCGATCGTCGTACTGACGCTGGTGCGCGCGCGCCGTCGCGACGGCATGGACGAAGGCGAGACCGCGTACGACGCGGACGCGCCGCTGGCGGTCGCGGCCGCATAACCGAAGCGCGGCCCGCTGACAGACTGGCGGGATGGAGTTCCAGGAGGTCGTCGACCGGCGGCGCATGGTGCGTAACTTCACCAGCGCCCCGGTCGACGCCGCTGTCCGCGACCGGATTCTCGCCAACGCGCTGCACGCGCCGAGCGCCGGCTTCTCGCAGGGTTGGGCGTTCCTCGTCCTCGACACCGACGACGACCGCGCGCTGTTCTGGCGCAGCACCGGCGCCGCCGACCCCGACCAAGCCGAGCCGAACCCGTGGCTCGACGGCCTGCGGCGCGCGCCGCTGCTCGTCGTGCCGCTCTCGCACCGCGACGCATACCTCGACCGGTACGCCGAGCCGGACAAGGGCTGGACCGACCGGGCCGAGGACCGGTGGCCGGTGCCGTACTGGCACATCGACACCGGGATGGCGTCGCTGCTCATGCTGCTGACGGTGGTCGACGAGGGGCTGGGCGCGTGCTTCTTCGGGATCCCGCCGGAGTACCACGCGTCGTTCCGCGCCGCGTTCGGCGTACCCGACCCGTACGTGCCGATCGGTGCGGTCGCGATCGGGCACCGGGCGCCGGACCGGCGCTCGCCCTCGCTCGCGCGCGGCCGGCGCGGGCTCGCCGACGTTGTCCACCGGGGCCGGTGGTCGTCGCCTCTGTGAGGGTTGTGCGGCCGATGCCCGAATGCGCACCCACCGTCACCGTCAGGACACGTTTGGCAATCGAATGACTCGAAGTGACTAGGGACTCCGGGGCACCTACCTGCCTAGCGTGACCAGGAGCAGGACGCCTCCGTGTCATCCCCGGCTGATCGGA
Source organism: Frankiaceae bacterium (assembly GCA_030840525.1). GTDB lineage: Bacteria > Actinomycetota > Actinomycetes > JAFAQI01 > JAFAQI01 > BP-197. Next base: position 15,283 of record JAVEEI010000060.1, on the reverse strand, counting down.
CCTCGTGCGCATGCCCACGTCGAAGCGTTCGTCGGTACGAGCCGCCGCAGCCGTCGCCGCCGTCGTCCTCGCGGTCGGCGCGGTCGTGCTGCTGGCGTCGTTCGGCTACCGCTGGGCCCCGGCAATCGGCTCCGGCGTCCTCGCCGCGGTCGCGCTAGGTCTCGTCGTCGACTCCAACCGCCGAGCACTCGCGGAGGCGCGCACGCAGTTCGCGGTCGCGTTCCTCAACTCGCCGCTCGGGCTCGCGATCGTCGACGCGGACGGCCGGCTCGAACGCACCAACGCCGCGTTCGCCGGCATCTTCGGGTGCCTGCGCACCCAGCAGCCGGCGCAGTCGACCCTTCAGGAGCTGTTCCCGCCGACCAGCCGCGACGCGATTTCCGTTGCGCTGCAAGCGATCAGCGTCGGGCACGCGCCCGGCAGCCGGATCGAGGTGAGCGTGCCCGGCAGTGACGGCGACCGGTGGCTGCTCAGCGTCATGACGCCGCTGCACCGCGCCGAGCGCGCCGCCGCGATCCTCGTCCAGCTCGAGGAGACCACCGAGCGTCGCGCGGTCGAGAACGTCTTGCAGGACAACGCCGTCCGGGACCCGCTGACCGGGCTCGGCAACCGTACGGCGCTGTTCCGCGCGCTCGACTACGCCGTCGCGAGCGGCGGGGCGGTCCGCAGCACCGTGCTCTTCGTCGACCTCGACCGGTTCAAGTGGGTCAACGACACCCTCGGGCACGCGGCCGGCGACGCCGTACTGATCGAGACGGCGAGCCGGCTGTGCGCCCTTGTCCGCCCCGGTGACCTGGTCACCCGAGTCGGCGGCGACGAGTTCGTCGTCGTACTGCGCGAGCTGCACCGGGCGGAGGACGCACGCGACGTCGCCGAGCGCGTCGTCGAGATGTTGCGGGCGCCGATGCGCATCGACGGCCACGACGTCAACGTGTGCGCGAGTGTCGGCATCTCGATCGGCAGCACCCGCGACGACACGGCGCAGCAACGGCTCGCCGACGCGGACAGCGCCATGTACCGCGCGAAGCAGGCCGGCGGCAACCGGGTCGAGCTGTTCACGACGCCGATGCGTCGCGCGCGCGAGCGTCACCTCGAGATCGACGCGGAGCTGCGCAACGCGCTGCGCGCCGGCGAGCTCGACCTGCACTTCCAGCCGGTCGTCAACCTGCGCACCGGGTCGTTCGACGGCGTCGAGGCGTTGCTGCGCTGGCCGGGGCGGACCGACGACATCGAAGCCGCCATCGCCGTCGCCGAGGAAACCGAGCTCATCGTCTCGATCGGCGAGTGGGTGCTCGCGGAGGCGACCCGCCGCGCGCCGAACTGCGTCGTCGGCGTCAACGTTTCGGTGCGCCAGCTGATCCGCCCGATGTTCACCCACACGGTGCTGCGCATGCTCGCCGCCGCGGACGTCGCGCCGGAGCGCCTCTGCATCGAGGTCACCGAGACCGCGATCGCGGAGAACGTCGAGAACGTCGTCGCCGCACTGCGCGAGCTGCGCGCCGCCGGCGTTCGCGTCGCCATCGACGACTTCGGCACCGGGCACGCGTCGCTCACGTACCTCGCGAAGTTCCCGGTCGACATCGTGAAGATCGACAAGTCGTTCGTGCAAGGCCTCGGCAACGACGCCGCGAGCGGCGTCATCGTCCGCAGCGTCGCGGCGATGGCGCACGCGCTCGGCATGACCGTCATCGCCGAAGGGATCGAGAACCTCAACCAGCTCGAGATCGTGCTCGAAGCCGGCTGCGACGCGGCGCAGGGCTACCTGTTCTCCCGGCCGGTGCCGCGCCAACAGTGCATCGAGACGCTCGCGAACGCGGTGCCGTGGCCGGTCGGCTTCAGCGGCGCGCGGGCCAGCGCCGCCGTACCGACCGCCACGCCGGTCGACCCGGCCCGCCGCTACCGGCTGCTGCTCGACCTGGCTCGCGACGTCACCGGCCGGCTCAACCTCGAGGAGGCGCTCGCGTCGTCGTTCTACGCGCTGCGCCAGTTGCTCGCGTTCGGCGGCGGGTCGATCCAGCTCGTCGACGGCGACGTCGTACGGCTCGCGGCCGCCGACCCGCCTGCGACACCCGACGCGTACGAGACGCTGATCCCGATCGGCAAGGGCATCGGCGGGCGCATCGTCGCGAGCGGCGAGCCGCGCTACATCCCGGACATCCTGCGCGACCCCGACGTGCCGAGTTGGCGGGCCACCTCGGCCGGTGTGCGCAGCTACTTCGGCGTCCCGCTGATCACCGAAGGCACGGTGATCGGTGTCATGCAGATCGACTCCGCCGAGGTGGACCCCTGGAGCGAAGAGGACAGGTTCATGGTGCTCGCGTTCACGCCGATCGTCGCCGCCGCGATCCAGACCGCGCGGCTGTTCGAGCGCGAGGCGGCACAGGCGCTGCTGCCGCGGCAACGCGACGACGAGGCCGTGCCGTCGGTGCGGCAGGAACTGCCATGACACGACCAGCGCACCGGCACGTCGTCGCGCTCGCCGGCTGCCTCGCCGCGGCCGTCGTGCCGTCGATGATCCTGCTGCCCGCGTCGGCCGCGCCGCCGTTGCACCTGCCGCACTTCCCGAGCGCGCTGCAGCTCACCGCCGACTTCCCGTACGGCCTCACGCAGGCCGAGCCCAACATCAAGGCCGACCGCAACGGCACGCTGTACGTCATGGCCGCGGGCTCGACGCCGATCGGTTGCGAGCTCTGGACGTTGCCGCCGGGCGGGCACGTGTCGACGTTCCGCGGCTCGCCGGACAGCGGCGCGGGCGGCGGCGACTGCGACCTCGCGTTCAGCCCGGACGTGCCGGCCGGCCAGACCGCGCAGACCCTCGCGTACGCGAGCCTCACGCTGCCGGACATCACGGTCGGCCGGTCGACCGACTACGCGCAGACGTTCACGACACCCAACCCGGTCGGCAGCCAGATCGTCGCCGACGACCGGCAGTGGCTGGCAGCGGCCGGCGGCAACACGTTCTACCTGTCGTCGCACATCGTCGCGAGCGACAACATCGCGGTGTCGAAGTCGACCGACGGCGGGCAGACGTTCTCGTTCGTCGGTCTCGCGATCGACGCCGCGCACCTGCCGCAGGCGGCGTACAACAACGAGTTGTCGCCGCTCGTCGTCGACGTCACCAGCCCGCTCAACCCGAAGCCCGTGTACACGATGTTCAGCGCGCCGTCGACGGCCGACGCGAACGTCAACTCGGGTGCCGGCAGCACCCAGAGCAACAACAACGCGCTGTACCTCGCGTCGTCCTTCGACGGTGGGCAGACATGGGCCGACACCCCGATCTACGTCGGCCCGGCGGGTGCGTCGTACGACCACATCTTCCCGACGCTGTCGATCGACTCGTCGGGTCAGCTGTGGGCCGCGTGGTCGGACAACCTGCACGTGTACGTGAGCCACGCGACGACGCGCGCGAGCACGTCCACGTTGCCGACCGGCACGGCGACGTGGGACCCCGACGCGGGCGCGACGGTGGTGCCCGAGACGGTCGACGCGCTGACCAACCCGCCGCCGGGCACGCTCTCGTGGACGTCGCCGGTGCGGCTCGACCCGCCGGGTACGACGGCGAACGTGTTCGCGTGGGTCGCGGGCGGCGGGCCGGACCGCGCCGACGTCGTCTGGTACTCGGCGACCGGCAGCGGCAGCGGGCCTGACGACCCGACCGCGCAGTGGATCGTCCGGTACGCCGGCCTGCACGAGACGAAGAAGGGGCTCGCGGTGACCCCGCAGGTCGCGAGCAGCCGGGTCATGCACGTCGGCCAGATCTGCGAGACCGGCGTCAACTGCAGCGTCAACGGCAACCGCAACCTGCTCGACTTCCTCCAGGTCACGATCACGCCGGACGGCCGGGCCGCGATCGCGTGGTCGGACGACACGGCGGCGCCGCCCGCGGCACAGATCTACGTCGCGGAGCAGTGCGACGGCGTGAACGCGCTGACCGGCGACCAGCTCCCGAGCACCTGCTGAGAGCGGCCGGCTCTAGCGCGCGGTGAGGTCGGCGGGAGTGCCGCCGCACATCCACGCCCACACCGGGTCGCGGGTCATGCCGATGTCGGCGAGGCTTCGCCCGGCCGGCAGCAGCGGCGCGGTCACCGCCGGCGCGCCCGCGACCGCACCGGCCCGCGCGGCCGCGCCGGTCAGCCGGATGACGTCGACGCCGCGCGCGTTGTCGGCGACGAACACGTACCCCTTGTGCCAGTAGGCCGCCCACGTGTTCGCGTCGTTCGGCCGGTAGTAGGCGATCTGCCGCGGGTGCCGCGGGTTGGACACGTCGAGGAACCGGGTGCCCTGCGTGTAGTAGGCACCCGCGAGGACCTGGTCACCCCGGTCGGTGAAGTAGTGCGCGGAGTCGCAGCCGTTGCTGCCGGCCTGCCGTTCCGGCGTCCACGTCGACAGCTGCTTGAGCCGGAAGTGCGTCTGCGCGGTGTTGCGCCAGCCCTCGCCGTGGAACGAGCCGCGCAGGTCGTAGATCGCGAACTTCCCGTAGCCCGCGCACGACGACGCGCCGGTGACCTCTTCGGTCGCGTAGAGGACGTCGCCGCGCGCGCCGTCGACCTTCGCCTTGAGGTCGCGCCACGCGTTGTGCATCAGCCCGCCGCGGGTGTCGTCGCGACCGAGGACCGTGCCGCCGCCGGCGTACGGGACCGGGTCGCATCCGGTCGCCGTTTTCACTTTGCCGTCAACGGGATCGCGGTGCTTGCCGGTCACCCAGTAGCCACGCACGCCGCCGTCGCCGGACACCCACGCGACGCCGGTCGCGTCGACCTGCACGTCGTGCGCGTACGACGTCTTGCCGTCGCTGCGGTTGGTGTCGATGGGGTGCGCGCACTGCACGGGGTGAGCCGGGTCTTTCATGTCGAGCCCGTACAGCGGCCGGCCGAAGCCCCAGTCGTGCGCGTCGAGCGGGCTCGTCGCCGGGCCACCGGTCCACGTCCAGCGGCAGCCGCCGACGCAGGTCGTCGTATGCCCGGTCGGCAGCAACGTCACCGACACCGGCTTGAACACCGCCGGGTTGCTGACGTCGTACACCTCGACCGCGCCGTACGGGAATGCCGTCGTCGCGGGTGAGGTGAAGCCGCGCGGGTCGCGCGAGACGAACAGCAGGTGCCGCGCGGCGTCGACGTCGACGTCCTCGTTCTCCCAGATGTAGTGCGGCAGCGTGCCGAGCAGCTTCGGCGCGCGCGGGTCGGACACGTCGTAGGAGAAGACGCCGGACTCCGCGCTGACGAACATCGTGTCGCCGATGAAGTTGAGCGAGATCGCGGTCTGCGTCTCGGGCAGGTTGGTGACGAACTCGACGTTGCTCGAGATCGCGCCGGCCGGCGGGGCGGCGCTCGACGGGCCGGCGGTCACCACGCCGGCGATGCCGGCGACCAACGCGGCGACCTGGACGACGGCGAGCAGGCGAGGCGGTCGCGTCATGGCGCACGCTTCGACGGCCGGTACGGCGATCCCTTTTCGGCACCCAAGCGTGTACGCCCCGGTGCGCCATCACGCACCCGGGCGCACACGCTTCGCGGCCGCGGGCGGCTAGCGTTCATGGGTGACCTCGCGACCGCTCGTGCTCGCGTCGGCCTCGCCGGCCCGGCTGCGGCTGCTGCGCGAGGCCGGCTTCGACCCGGTCGTGCGGGTCAGCGGCGTCGACGAGAGCGCCGTCGCCGAGGACGACCCCTGGGCGCTCGTGCGCGACCTCGCGACCCGCAAGGCGACGGTCGTCGCCGAGTCGTACGACGACGACAGTGCGATCGTCGTCGGCTGCGACTCGATGCTCGTGCTCGACGGCGACGTACTCGGCAAGCCGGCCGACGCGGCCGAGGCGACGGCGCGGTGGCGGCGGATGCGCGGCCGGACCGGCGTACTGCTCACCGGCCACTGCGTGATGGAGGTCGGCACCAGGCGGGCCGCGTCGGAGGTCGCGGACACCGTCGTCCGGTTCGGCACGCCGAGCGACGACGAGATCGCCGCGTACGTCGCGACCGGCGAGCCGCTGCACGTCGCCGGCGCCTTCACCATCGACGGGCGGTCCGCGGTGTTCGTCGACAGTATCGACGGCGACCCGAGCAACGTCGTCGGGCTGTCGCTGCCGTTGCTGCGCCGGCTGCTCGCCGAGCTCGGGGTGGCGGTGACGTCGTTGTGGCGCTAGCCGCGTCGGCGCTCAAGATCGGGCCGATCGAGGTCGACCCGCCGGTCGTCCTCGCGCCGATGGCCGGGGTGACCAACCCGGCGTTCCGCCGGCTGTGCCGCGACTTCGGCCCGGGCCTGTACGTCACCGAGATGGTGTCGTCGCGGGCGCTGGTCGAGGGCAACGCGAAGACGCGCGACATGATGCGCCCCGACCCGGGCGCGCCGGTGCACAGCGTGCAGCTCTCTGGTGTCGACCCGCGCGTGGTCGGCGAAGCGGTCCGGATCGCGATCGGCGAGATGGGCGCGCAGCACGTCGACCTCAACATGGGTTGCCCGGTGCCGAAGGTCACGCGTCTCGGCGGCGGCGCGGCGCTGCCGGTGCATCGCGTGCTGTTCCGCGACCTCGTCCGCGCGGCCGTGCGCGCGGCCGGCACGGTGCCGGTCACGGTGAAGATGCGCAAGGGCGTCGACGACGACACGCTCACCTATCTCGAGGCCGGCCTGACCGCCGAGTCGGAGGGCGTCGCCGCCGTCGCGTTGCATGCGCGCACGGCCGAGCAGCTCTACTCCGGCCGGGCCGACTGGCATGCGATCGCCGCGCTCAAGGAAGCCGTCACCACCGTGCCGGTGCTGGGAAACGGCGACGTGTGGCACGCCGGCGACGCGGTCCGCATGGCAGCCGAGACCGGCTGCGACGGCGTCGTCGTCGGGCGCGGCTGCCTCGGCCGCCCGTGGCTATTCCGCGACCTCGCCGACGCGTTCGCCGGCGCCGAGCCGCAGCCGCCGCCGCCGCTGCTCGGCGAGGTCGTCGAAGTGATGCGCCGGCATGTCAGGCTGCTGGTCGAGCTGCGCGGCGCCGAGCTGCTCGGCGTGCGCGACTTCCGCAAGCACGTCGGCTGGTACCTCACCGGCTACCCGGCCGGCCCCGAGCGCCGCCGGCTGATGGCGCAGGCGTCGTCGCTCGCCGAGCTCGACGGTCTGCTCGCCGAGCTCGACCCCGCCGCGGTGCTGCCGCGCGACGTGTGGAACTTGCCCCGCGGCCACCTGCACGGGCCGCGGCCGGTGACGTTGCCGGAGCGCTGGCGCGAGACCGCGGACGACCCCACCCCGCCGGAAGGCGCGGACGTAGAGTCGTCCGGTGGCTGACGTCGTACGGGCTTCGATGGCCGACCTCGACAACGTCGCGGCGGCGCTCGCCGACGCGTTCCGCGACGACCCGGTGTTTGCGTGGCTCATCCCGCCGGCGACGTCGCGGCGGGACGACCGGCTGCGCGCCTTCTTCGCCAGCATGACGCGCTCGTACCTACGCCGGAACAAGCACGTGTACGTCGTCGGCGACGGGCAGGCGGCCGCGTTGTGGTCGGCGCCGGGTGCATGGTCGCTGCCGATGAGCGAGATGCTGCGGGAGACGCCGAGTGCGGTAAAAGCTTTTGGCCGCAACACTTTTCGCGCGGTCCGCGTGCAGCTCCAGATCGAGTCCAAGCACCCGAAGGAGCCGGCGCACTGGTACCTCGGCTACCTCGGCACCCGCGGCGACTCGCAGGGCCAAGGCATCGGCAGCGCGATGCTGCGCGAGGTGCTCGAGCCCGCCGACGCGGCCGGGGTCCCGGCGTACCTTGAGTCCTCCAACGAGCGCAACCTGACGCTGTACCGCCGGCACGGGTTCGAGGTCGTCGAGGAGATCCGCGCGCTCGGCACCGGCCCGACCATCTGGCGGATGTGGCGGGACGCGCGCTAGGCCTCCGCTAGCCCCTCGCGCGCGCCCGCCCAAGATCATCGCCGTCACGGCGGCATAGATGTCGCCGTGACGGCGCAACACCCAGCCGCGGGCTAGGCGGAGCGGTGCAGGCGCGCGGCGGTGGCGAACTCGGCCGCGGCGCTGACGATGGCGAGGGCACCCGCGGCGGTCGCGCGCTGGCGGCTCAACCGGCCCGAGGCTGCGACGGCCGCGATGAGCGCCGCGTCGGCCGTGTCGGCGGCACCCTGCAACCGGACCGCGCGCGGGACGTCGCCGCCGGGCCGGGTCGACGCGAGCGTGACGACGCCGACGGCCATGTCGCGCGCGCCGAAGTAGCCGAACAGCAGCGGCAGCACCCGGTCGCCGTCGCTCGCCCCGCCCAGCCGTCGCGCCAGCGGCCCGCGCCAGCGCAGCAATGCCAACCCGACGCCCACCCGCAGCAGGCCGGTGGCGATGGCGGTGTTCCAGGCGCGAGAGGTCGTCGTCGGCGTCACACTGGACATCGTGCCCGATGAGCAAACGGTCGCGTGCTCGTGGTGCGGGACGACCGCGTCCCCGCCGCCGGTCACGTGGACGGTGCAGACCGGCGCCCGCGGAGTCGAGTACCTGTGCGAGCAGTGCACCCGGGACAACGTGCGGAAGATCGAAGGCAGCCTGCCGACCGACTACTGGTAGCCGCGGCTGCGCGCCTAGGCCAGCCGTGCGCCTAGGCCGGCTCGGCGAGCTGATGGATGGCTTCCCGAACCGTCTCCGACGACGTGTGGAACACGCAGCCGCGCACCAGCAGGAGCGCCTTGGGGTGGTCGTCGAGGCTCGAGTCGGCCAAGTCGGCGAGCAACTCCGTCAGCGCGGTACGCCCGGCTTCGTCGGTCGAGTCCAACTCGGTCACCATGGCGACGAGACCCGCTCCGTGTGACGCGAAGCTCAGCCCTTTTGCCAGCGGCTTGGCCTGGTCGGTGAGCCACTTGTTGAGGTTGGTCCGGACGGCGTTGTCGGCCTGCGTCGTGAGGTAGCCCAGGATCGCCCGGGCTGACCCAGCGATCGCAGCCATGGCGTGGCTGCCCTCCTGAGTCGGCGAGATGCGGCTGGCGAACACGTTGGCGCGCAGCAGCGCGAGCCCGCTGACTTCCGATATCGCGGATACCGTGACCTTGTCCTCACGCGAGTTCGCGACCGAGACGTGCACCCCGAGCCGGCGGATCGCGGCGAGCGCCAGGACGCCGACGACCACGTTCGCGGCGATGCAGGCGTAGACCCACCAGCATCGCCACATGCGGTTACGCATGTTCGAGTAACGCGCGACGGTCTCGGCTACTCCGACGATGAGCCCGAGGCCGGCGAGGGTCAGCGCCTCTTCGGCACTCACTCGAGCCCGGCGACGACCCTGCCCGTCTCAGTGAGCTCCGCTTTCGCGTCCTTGCCCGCGCGGTGCAACTGCACGAGACCAAGGTCGAGGACGGCGCTCAGGGCGGCATTGAACTCAAGGGACGGCATGCCCACGCGCTCGCGAAGCTCCTTGACGGGCAGCGCCGACACGGCAAGCTCGGAAATCAGAGCCTGAACGTCGATGGGTGAGTCGGGCGCGCGAGAAATGACGGCTTGAAGCTCGTCTCGACGCTGCTCGAAACTCAGGGTCGACACGCTGCCATCCCTTCGCCCATTGCTACCGATATGCAGCATACCCGTCCGCACCATTCGACACCGCCCACCTGTGGGTAGGGCTGTCCTGGATATCGAATCACGCCCTGCCGATGTTGACCGCCGTACGGCTTAACCTGGCTCGGCGAAGCCGGGCAGCCAGCGCTCCATCTCGGCGCGGAACGGCGCCTCGGTGCCGAGCTGGCACAGCACGCCGATCCCGCCGAGGGTGACCCGGTGGATCAGCAGGTACGTCGGCGGCAGGTTGAGCTGGCGGCCGAGGTGGTTCGCCGGCGAGCGGGGGTCGGCGACCCGCGCCGCCTCGCGCCGCAGCCAGGCCCGGCTGAACCGGAACGTCTCCGACCGGATCGGCTCCAGCATCGGCATCAGGTAGTCGAGCACCGCCTGCGCGTCGACCTCCAGCTCGGGCCGGACGAAACCCTCGGCCCGGAACGCGGCGAGCACGTCGTCGGCCCGGCCCTCGAGCGCCATCCGCACCAGCGGGCCGATCGGCGCGGGCAGGCCGTGCGGCAGCCGGTTGACCGCGCCGTAGTCGAGCACGGCGAGCCGCCCGTCGGCGGTCAGCCGGTAGTTGCCCGGGTGCGGGTCGGCGTGCAGCAGCCCGGCGCGGGCCGGCCCGGAGAACAGGAACCGGACCAGCAGCAGCCCGGCGCGGTCGCGCTCCTGCTCCGAGTCCGACGCGATGATCGCCGACAGCGGCGTGCCGTCGACCCACTCGGTGACGAGGACGTTCTCGGCCGCCTGCACCACCTTCGGCACCAGGATGTCGGCGTCGCCGTCGTACGCCGCCGCGAACGCGGCCTGCGACGTCGCTTCGAGCGCATAGTCGAGCTCTTCGGCGACCCGCGCCTTGAGCTCGGCGATCAGCGGCTTGACGTCGAGACCCGGGTTCACGATGGCGAACAGCCGGGCGATGCGGGCGAGCTGGTTGAGGTCGGACAGCAGCGCCGGCCCGGCGCCCGGGTACTGCAGCTTCACCGCGACCTCGCGCCCGTCGGACCACACGGCGCGGTGCACCTGCCCGATCGACGCCGCCGCCGCCGGCTTGTCGTCGAAGTCGCGGAACAGCTCCCGCCACTGCGGGCCGAGCCCGGTCGCGATGACCTTCGAGACCGTCGCGGGTGGCATCGGCGGCGCGGCGTCCTGCAGCTTGGTCAGCGCGGCGCGGTACGGCGCGGCAAGGTCCTCGGGCAGCGCGGCCTCGAACACCGACAGCGCCTGGCCGAACTTCATCGCGCCGCCCTTGAGCTCGCCGAGCACGCGGAACAGCTGGTCCGCCGTACGGGCTTGCAGCTCGCTCGCGACGATCTCGGCCGGGCGGCCGCCGATGCGCTTGCCCAGGCCCACAGTGGCGCGGCCGGCGACCCCGAGCGGGAGGCTGGCGAGCTTCGCCCCGCGCGAGAACGCCCACCGCGGGATGTCGCTCACGCCTCCATTGTGTCCAGTCCCGCGGCCGGCGAGCAGCCACATGCCGGATGTGACGAAACCGACCGCCGCCGGACCCGCCCGTCGGCGGCGCCGAGCTCGAGTACGCCGCCCATCGTCGCGGGCCTTTCGACGCCGTCGACGAGGGCGAGCAGCTGCGCGGCCGCGAGCGCGGCGGCCGACGTCGCGAGCACGATGTCGCACGGCTCGACCGCGGGCGGATCGCCGACGAGCTGGGCGGCCAGCCGCGGCCATGCCGGGTCGCGCTCGCCGCGGCCGAGCTCGAGGCAGCGCAGGCACGGCGTATGGCCGGGTACGACGAGCGGGCCCACGACCGCGGTGACGTCGCGGACCGCGACGAACAGGTGGGTACGGCGACGTACGGCGGCCAGCACCTCGGGCGCGGCGGCGAAGCCGACCGGCGCCACGACGTCGACCCGGCGCACCGCCGGCGGCGGCTGAGCCGTCTTCGCGGACGCGGCCGCGGCCCGGGTGGCCGCCGCGCCGCGGCTGCCGGTGCGGACCCGGCGGATGCCGCCCGGAGCGAGGTCGACCGGCCGGACCGGCCCGGTGTCGGCGACGTCGACCCGGCCGATGCCGGCCGCGCTGAGCAGCCCGGCGACGGTGCCGCCGACCCGGCCGCCGCCGTGCACGGTGACGAGCGTCTCCGCCCGCCGGGCCAGCGCGCGGGCGGGGACGCCGGGGCGCCGGTGCCGCAGCGACAGCGCCAGCGCGTCCGGCGCGAGCCGGTCGGTCGCCGCGCCGGCCGCGGGCGGCCCGTCGTCGAGCGCCCCGGCCCGGCGGAGCACGTCGAGCAGCTCGGTGGCGCGGACCGGGTCGATACCGAGCGCCGCAGCGTCGCGGACGACGGCGGCGGCGTCCCGGCTGCCGTCGAGCAGGTCGAGCACCCGCCGGTCGAGCTCGTCGACCCCGTCGAGCACGAGCGCGGCCCCGGGGGTCACGCCGAGCTGGATCGCCGTACCGTCGCGCCGGAGCAGCCGCAGGCCCGGCTTGAGCGCGGGACGGGCGGGTCGGGGCACGCCGGAGAGACTGCCAGCCGCAGCGCCGGCGTGCCGGACGCCGTCCACAGGCGCGGCTCGAAACAGCGCGGAAAATGCTGGAGGGCGACCGGGAGTCCTCCCGATCGCCCTCCGAAGCCTGGGTACGAGGCTGTCAGGCCTTGCCGAGGATGCGGTTCATCTTGGTCCCGCACACCGGGCAGGTGCCCTGTGCCATGCGACGGCCAGAATCGCTGACTTTGACTTCGCCGTCGAACTGGCGCTTCTCCTTGCACTTGACGCAGTAGCCTTCGTAGGTCTCGGCCATGCAGTCCTCCCTCGGTCGAGTGCCGGTCCGAGTCACGGCCACTTGCCGGCCGAACCTCGCTTCACCCTACCCGTCTGAGCGTGCGGAGCCTCGGAACCGGGGCCTCGGGGGTGTCGGGATAGCGTCCCGGGCCATGGCAGAGACACAGTCCGGCACCCCGCTGCGGGTCGAGCGCCGCGACGACGGGGTCGTCGTCCTCACCCTCGACCTGCCCGACCGCCGCAACGCGATGACCGGCGAGCTGACCGCCGCGTGGGGCGCCGCGATCGCCGGGCTGCGCGGCGACCGGTCGGTGCGGGCGATCGTCGTCACGGGGGAGGGGACGGCGTTCTGCTCCGGCGGCGACCTCTCGTGGATTGCCGAGTCGCCGGACCTCACGGTCGACGCGATCCGCGACCGGATGCTGCCCTTCTACCGGACCTGGCTGTCGATCCGCGAGCTCGAGGCGCCGTCGATCGCCGCGGTCAACGGGCCCGCGGTCGGCGCCGGGCTGTGCCTCGCGCTCGCCTGCGACATCCGGTACGCCGCCCGCGGCGCGCGGATGTCCGCGCCGTTCACCCAGCTCGGCATGCATGCCGGGATGGCGGCGACGTTCCTGCTGCCCGAGGCGGTCGGCATGGCCGCCGCGCGCGACCTGCTGCTGACCGGTCGCGGGGTCGACGCCGACGAGGCGCTGGCCCTCGGTCTCGTCAGCGCGGTCTACGAGCCGGGCGAGCTGTACGGCGCCGCGCTGGCCGCGGCCGCGCGGGTCGCGGGTGCCGGGCCGATCGCGACCCGGCTGACGAAGGCCGGCCTGCGCGCGGGCGGCCACCGCAGCCTGGAGGAGGCGCTGCAGTACGAGGCGCTGGCCCAGCCGGTGACGTTCGCGACCGACGACCTGCGCGAGGGGTTGGCCGCGAGCCGGGAGCGCCGTACGCCGAAGTTCTCCGGGCGCTGATCGCGTTCGCGGCCGCGACGTCACGAAGCCCCCGACCGGCACTGGTAAGTCGCTCGCCTTCCCCTTGCGAACGACCGTCCCGGCACCGGCGGGGGCTCCGTCGTCGACGACGTTAGGCAGCCCTCCGGACCGCGTCAACGAAACGGCTCAGCTGCCTGTGGACCGTCCTGGGGACGGGGTGTTGACAGCGCGGAGTGTCGCTGTGGACCGCCTCCGCACACCGTTGTGGACGCCGCGACGGTGCGGCCGCGACGGCCGGTGTGACCTGCGCGAACGTCGTCCACCCGGTGTGGGGAAAAGAAAGTCGGCCCCTCGTCGGCTACCGTCCGGGCCGTGGACGCACAGCTCGACCTGCTCGCCGCTGCCGACGCTGCGGACCCGCCGGCGGTCGAGGTCGTCCGGAGCGCGCGGCGGCGCCGGACGATCAGCGCCGAGCGCCGCGGCGACCGGATCGTCGTCCACGTCCCGGCCCGGATGTCGCGGTCCGAGGAGGCCGAGTGGGTCGAGCGGATGGTCCGCCGGGTGCTCGCGGGCGAGCAGCGCCGGACCCGCGGCGACGCCGACCTGCTGGCCCGCGCGCGGACGCTGTCGGAGCGCTACCTCGGCGGGCAGGCGATCCCGGCCGGCGTCCGCTGGGTCGACAACCAGCAGCAGCGGTGGGGCTCCTGCACGCCCGCGGACCGGACCATCAGGCTGTCGCGGCGGCTCGCGACGATGCCCGACTACGTCGTCGACTACGTGCTGCTGCACGAGCTGGCGCACCTCGTCGAGCCCGGCCACGGGCCGGCGTTCAGCGCGCTGATGCAGGGCTACGAGAAACTTGCGCGGGCCGAAGGCTTCCTCGACGGCGTGAGCCACGCGGCGCGGACCGCGAGCCCGGCGGCGTGAACCGGTACGTCGGCGTGCTCGCGCCGGCCGGTGCCGGGCCGCTCGGCCTGGCGATGCTCGAAGACGTCGTCGACCTCGTCGCCGACATGGCGCTGGTCCGCGCCTGCCTCGTCGTACCCGAGGGTTGCGACCCGGCCGTGCGCGACATCGTCTGGCCGGGCATGCCGGTCGCGGACGTCGCCGACCGCCGCCTCGGGACCGTCGCCGCGGCGCTGGTGGCCGTCGGCGCGGACGAGGCCGCGGTCGTCGTACCCGATGTTCCGGACCTGCCCGCGCTGTTGCTCGGCAAGCTGCACAGCGCGCTCACCTCGGCCGAGGTCGCGGTATGCCCGGCCGAGGACGGCCGGCTGCTCGCGGCGGCCGTGCGGCTGCCGCTCGCGCCGTGGGTGCCCGCGCTCACGCTGGACGACGACGACGCGCTCGGCGTCCTGCGCCGGGCGGCCCCGAGTCGCGGCCTGCACGTGGGCGCCGGCTGGCACCGGGTACGCGACGAGGCCGAGGCGCGAGGCCTGGATCGCGGCCTCGAAGGTTGGGAGCACACCCGCGCCTTGCTCGACCACGGCTGAAGCGTGCGCATCGTGGTGCGGCATGGCGCACCGGCGCGCGCACGCTTGGCGGGTCAGAGCGACGAGAGGTCGACGTCGCCGCCGGTGTCGCGGTCGACGAAGTCGAACGGGTCGTCGAGGTCGGCCGCTCCCGGCATCAGGTCGGGGTGGCCCCAGAGCTCGTCCCGCCCGTCGATCCCGCGCCGGTCCGCGACCAGCGCCCACAGCGCCGCGGCGTCGCGCAGCCGGCGCGGCCGGACCTCGAGCCCGATCAGCGAGCCGAGCGTCTTCTCGGCCGGGCCGCCGACCGCGCGGCGGCGGCGCATCGTCTCGTTGAGCGCCGAGATCGACGGCAGCGTCGGCGTCGCCGCGGCCAGCGTGACCGCGTCGACCCAGCCCTCGACCAGCGCGAGCAACGTCTCGAGCCGGGCGAGCGCGGCCTCCTGCTCCGGCGTCGCCTTCGGCTGGATCAGGCCCTCGGACAGCTTCGCCTGCAACGCGGTCATGTCGGTCGGGTCGAGGTCGCGCGACATCTCCTCCAGCGCGGACGTGTCGATCGTCAGGCCGTCGGCGTACTCGCGCAGGCCGTCGAGCAGCCGCGCCCGCAGCCACGGCACGTGCGTGTAGAGCCGGTGGTGCGCGGCCTCG
>JAVEEI010000142.1 GCA_030840525.1 Frankiaceae bacterium | reverse complement strand
TGCTTGCTCATCTTGCGGCCCTGCTCGTCGAGGATGTGCCCGAGGCAGAGCACCGTCTCGTACGACGACCGGTCGAACACCAGCGTGCCGATCGCCATCAACGTGTAGAACCAGCCACGGGTCTGGTCGATCGCCTCGCAGATGAACTGCGCCGGGTACGCGCGCTCGAGCTCCTCCGCGTTGCGGTGCGGCGCGCCCCACTGCGCGAACGGCATCGAGCCGGCGTCGTACCAGCAGTCGATGACCTCGGGAACTCTCGTTGCGGTTGCTGAACATTCGGGGCACGGCAGCGTGACGTCGTCGATGTACGGGCGGTGCGGGTCGAGGTGCGTGACGTCGTCGCCGGACAGCGCGGACAGCTCCGCGAGCGACCCGACACAGGTGAGGTGGCCCGACTCGCAGCGCCAGATCGGCAGCGGCGTACCCCAGTAGCGGTTGCGCGACAGCGCCCAGTCGATGTTGTTGTCGAGCCAGTCGCCGTACCGGCCGTGCTGGATCGTCTCGGGGTACCACCGGGTGCGCTCGTTCTCCGCGAGCAGCCGGTCCTTCACGGCGGTGGTGCGGATGTACCACGACGGCAGCGCGTAGTAGATGAGCGCGGTGTCGCAGCGCCAGCAGTGCGGGTAGGCGTGCGCGAAGTCCTCCCGCCGGAACAGCAGCCCGCGCGCGTCGAGGTCGGCGACGATCGGCGCATCCGCGGCCTTGAAGAACAGCCCGCCGACCAAGGGCAGCGCGGCGTCGAAGTGGCCGTCGAGCGCGACCGGGTTGACGACGGGAAGTCCGTAGCGGCGCGCGACCAGCAGGTCCTCCGCGCCGAACGCCGGCGACTGGTGCACGAGGCCGGTGCCGTCCTCGACGGTGACGTAGTCGGCGAGCCCGACGTAGTGCGCGCCGGGGATCTCGACGAGGTCGAACGGCCGGTCGTACGTCGTGTGCTCGAGCTCGCTGCCGCTCATCGTCCGCAGCACGTCGTACGGCGTCTCGCCGAGCACCTTCGCGAGCAACGGCTCGGCAACGACGAGGGTCTCGTCACCGACCCGTACGACGGCGTACGTGACCGCCGGATGCACCGCGACGGCGGTGTTCGAGATGAGCGTCCACGGCGTCGTCGTCCAGACCAGCAGGGCCGCGCCGAGGTCCGCGAGCGGGCCGCTGGTCACCGGGAAGCGGACGAACACCGACGGGTCGGTCACGTCGTAGTAGCCCTGCGCGACCTCGTGGTCGGACAGGCCGGTGCCGCAGCGCGGGCAGTACGGCGTGACCCGGTAGTCCTGGACCAGCAGGCCCTTGCCGAAGATCTCCTTGAGCGACCACCACACGCTCTCGACGTACGGCGCGTTCATCGTCCAGTAGGCGTCGTCGAGGTCGACCCAGTAGCCCATCCGCTCGGTCAGCCGGTTGAACTCCTCGACGTGCTCCTGCACGGACTCGCGGCAGCGCTCGTTGAACTCGGCGATGCCGTACGCCTCGATGTCCTTCTTGCCGCCGGTGAAGCCGAGCCGCTTCTCGACCTCGAGCTCGACCGGCAGGCCGTGGCAGTCCCAGCCGGCCTTGCGCGGGACGTGGAAGCCCTTCATCGTCCGGTAGCGCGGGAACAGGTCCTTGAAGACGCGCGCCTCGACGTGGTGCGTGCCGGGCTTGCCGTTGGCGGTCGGCGGGCCTTCGTAGAACGTCCAGAGCGGCCCGTCGGCGCTCTGCTTCAGCGACCGGGCGAACACGTCGCGGTCGCGCCAGCGGGCGAGTACCTCGCGCTCCAGCGCGGGCAGGTCCACCTGCGGCGGCATCGGGCGGAACGCTCGCATCGCGGTCTGTCTCCTCCGGTTGGCGCTGCTGCGGTCACCACCAGAGGGACGAGGCCCGTACGGCGATCGCCGCCGCGGGTCCCGCGGTACCACCCTCCTTGGCGCCTTCCTGGCCGGAAGGTCGCCCGCTCAAGGGGCGCGGGCCGGCTCCGGGGGTGATCTTCGTCCCGCGCACGCCCCCGGGCTCGCACCGTCCCCGGGTCGCTGGTGGCTGCGTGCGGGAGTACTCGTCCCCGTCAACGCCGTACCGCGCTTCTGAGCCTATCGACTGCGCCCTCGCGGCGCCTGTGGATATCGCCGCTGGGGCGCCGTGAATCGGGCGATGTGCGCGGCGGTCCCGCGTGGCTCGTTGCCCCAGCGTCGAGCGCGACCTATCCTGCGACGACCCATGATCGGGCCGTGGCGAGGGCCGCGGACGGGCAAGGAGGGTGGCGCCGGCATGGCCGACGAGCGCGGCAACCGTCTGCGCCGGTTGTTCCGACGCGGTCGCGCGGCCGACCAGCCGGAACCGGCCGGCCAGCCGAGCCCGCCTGCCGCGGCCGCGCCGGCGAGCCAGCCTGCGACCGCCGGCCAGGCTCCGGCGGCGCCGCCGAGGCCGGCTGCCCGCCCGGCTGGAACCGACGCGGTGACGGCGCTGCGGGGCACGCCCGCTACGCCGACGAAGGGAGCCGCAGTGGCCAGGTCGACAGCGTCCGCGAAGAAGGGGGCTCCCGCGGCCAAGAAGGCGGCCCCTGCGAAGAAGGCCGCGCCGGCCGCGAAGAAAGCCGCCCCCGCAGCGAAGAAGGCTGCGCCGGCCAAGGCGGTCAAGAAGGCCGCGCCGGCCGCGAAGAAGGCGGCTCCGGCGAAGAAGGCCGCGCCGGCGAAGGCGGTCAAGAAGGCCGCCCCGGCCGCGAAGAAGGCGGCTCCGGCGAAGAAGGCTGCTCCGGCCAAGGGCGCCCCGGCGAAGGTCGCGAAAGCCGCCCCCGCGGCCAAGAAGGCGGCGCCTGCCGCCAAGAAGACCGCGCCGGCTAAGGCAGCACCGGCGAAGAAGGCCGCGCCCGCGACGAAGGTCGCGGCGCCGAAGGCAACCAAGGCCGCGCCGACCAAGGCCGTACCGCCGGCGAAGGCGGCACCGCCAGCGAAGGCGGCCCCCGCGCCAGCCAAGGCAGCGCCCGCGCCGGTGAAGGCCGCGCCTCCGGCCAAGGCAGCACCGGCGAAGAAGGCGACCCCGCCGCCGGCGCCAACCCAGGCTGCCGCGCCGCCCCGCCCGGCCAAGCCCGGCACCGCCGCTGTACTGCCGGGGGAGACCCCGTGGACCAAGGGCGAGCTGGCCGAGATCCGCAAGGAGCTCGACGCGCAGGCGCGCGACCTGCGCGGCGAGATCAGCGAGGCCGAGTCGGCGTGGGCGGCGCTACAGCGCGACAGCGGCGAAGGGTCCGGCGACGACCAGGCCGACGCCGGCACCAAGACGTTCGAGCGCGAGCACGAGATGTCCCTCGCCGCCAACAGCCTCGACCTGCTCTCGCAGGTCGAGCGCGCGCTCCAGCGGCTGGACACCGGCACGTACGGCACGTGCGAGAACTGCGGGAACCCGATCGGCAAGGCACGCCTCCAGGCGTTCCCCCGTGCCACGCTGTGTGTGTCATGCAAGCAACGCGAGGAGCGCCGCTAACCCCGACCGCGGGCCCGATCGCGCCGCGGCGCATGGGTTCCCTGCTGGTCGTGGCTGCGGTCGTGCTCGTCGCCGACGTCGTCAGCAAGGTGCTCGTCGTGGCGAACGTCAGGCCCAACGGCGCCCAGCACATCCGCCTGCTCGGCCACTACCTGCAGATCACCAACACCCGCAACAGCGGCGCGGCGTTCAGCGTCGGTACCCGCGCGACGGTCGTGTTCACCGCCGTCGCGGTCGTTGTCGCCGCCGTCATCCTGCGCGCGGCGGCCCGGCTGCGCAGCCGGGGCTGGGCGGTCTGCCTCGGCCTGCTGCTCGGCGGCGCGCTGGGCAACCTCTCCGACCGGGTGTTCCGGGCGCCGGGGGTGTTCCGCGGCGAGGTCGTCGACTGGCTGCAGCTGCCGCACTGGCCGGTGTTCAACCTGGCCGACTCGGCGATCGTCGTCGGCGGCGTCGTCGCCGTACTCCTGGCCAGCCGCGGCATCCCGCTCGAAGGCCGGCCCGCCACCGAAGAGCCGGCCGGCGCATGAGCGAGCCCGTGACAGGGGAACGCCGCGCCGTGCCGCTGCCGGACGGCCTCGACGGGCTGCGGCTGGACGTCGCGCTCTCCCGGTTGTTCGGGGTGAGCCGGACAACGGCCGCGGATCTCGTCGAAACTGGGTCCGTGCTGGTCGACGGGCAGGCGGCGGTGAAGTCCGAGCGGGTGCGCGCCGGCGCCTGGCTCGACGTCGAGCTGCCGCCGGCCGCGGGCGCCGCCGCGACCGCGACGGCCGCCGCCGAGAGCGCCGAGCCGGTGCCGGGGCTGAAGGTCGTGTACGACGACGACGACCTCGTCGTGGTCGACAAGCCGGTCGGGGTCGCCGCCCACCCGAGCCCGGGCTGGACCGGGCCGACCGTCGTCGGCGGGCTGGCCGCGGCCGGCTACCGGATCGCCACCTCCGGCGCGGCCGAGCGGCAGGGCGTCGTCCACCGCCTCGACGTAGGCACCACCGGGCTGATGGCCGTCGCCAAGAGCGAGCGCGCCTACTCGGTGCTCAAGGAGGCGTTCCGGGCCCGCGAGGTCGACAAGCGGTACGCCGCGCTCGTGCAGGGCCACCCCGACCCGAGCCGCGGCACCATCGACGCGCCCATCGACCGGCACCCGACACACGACTACAAGTGGGCCGTCGTCGCGACCGGCAAGCCGAGCGTGACGCACTACGAGACCGTCGAGGCGTTCCGGGCCGCGTCGCTGCTCGACATCCGGCTCGAGACCGGCCGCACCCACCAGATCCGGGTGCACATGGCCGCCGTACGGCACCCGTGCGTGGGCGACCTGACGTACGGCGCCGACCCGACCCTCGCGGCCCGGCTCGGCCTCACCCGGCAGTGGCTGCACGCCCGGCGGCTCGCGTTCGCGCACCCCGCCGACGGGCGGCCGCTCGTGTTCGACAGCCCGCCGCCGGCCGACCTGCAGTCCGTCCTCGACCGGCTGGCGGAGGAGTCGTGAGCCTCCGCTCGCTCGACGAGTCGTGGCTGCCGAGGCTGGCCGGCCGCGCGCACCGCTGGCGGCACAGCACCTACGCGACCGCGCAGTCGATCGGCGGGCCGCGCAGCGCCCCCGGTCACGCCGCGCGCGCCGAGCCGGCGCTGGCCGGTTCGATCGCTGCGGTCGTCATCGCAGCGCTGCTCGTGGCGATCTTCGGGCCGCACGACCCGTACGACCACGACGCCGGCCCGGACAACTCGAACGCCTCGATCGCGCCGCCGCAGCAGACGCTCGGGGCGCCGCCGGGCACCAGCATCACGACGTACCTCACGAGCGCGGCGTTCGACCTGCGGCACTTCGCCGAGGTGTCGCACGGCAAGCCGGGTTACGCGCTGGTCAGCCTCAACCGCTACGTCACGCCGGCGGAAGCGACCCGGCTGTTCGCCGGCGTCAGCGTCACCCGCGCGTACGTCCGCGTACCGAGCCCGACGCTGCCGACGAGCATCTACCCGGTCAGCCTGCTCGGCACCTTGGGCAACCTCGGCGACGGCATGCTGTCGCAGAGCCGGTTCGCCGGCCTCAACGCGAAGACGTACGCGCAGATCGTCGCCGGCTTCCACCCGAAGACCGACCGGGAGAAGCTGGAGAAGCGGCTGTACGCGAAGCTCGCGGAGGCGGCGGCGTACGAGTCGTCGGTGCTCGCCCGGCCGCCGTCGTGCGGGTGCGTGTTCGCGGTGCTCGTGCACGCCGACTACCTGCACCTGGCCGAGCTGGCGACGACGCCCGAGGTCCGCGCCGTCGACCCAGCGCCGCCCGCGATCTCGCTCGACCAGCTCTCGGTGCTGCCGCTGCGGCCCGACTTCACGACCGTCGTGCCGCGGCCTGGAGTCCTCGGCGTCGGGTGAGCGCGGCCGCGTCGTCCCCGCGCCGTACGTCGCTCGCGACCGGAGCGACGTACGCGGTTCTCGCCCTGACGATGGCGGACAACACGATGGTCGGCGTCGCCGTACCGCGGATCCGCGGCGACTTCCATGCCGGCGTCACGTCGCTGGAGTGGATCGTCGCGGGTTACATCGTGTCGTTCGCCGGGCTGCTGTTCACCGGCGGTGTGCTCGGCGACCGGTACGGCCGCAAGCGCGCGCTGCTCACCGGTGTCGCCGTGTTCGCCGCGGGCGCGGTGGTTGCGGCGACCGCGCCGAACGTGCAGGTCCTCGTGCTCGGCCGGGTCATCCAGGGTGTCGGCGCCGCCTGCTCCGAGCCGGGCACGCTGTCGCTCGTCCGCCAGCTCTACCCCGACCGGGTACGGCGGGCGCGGGTGCTCGGCGGCTGGGCCGCGGCGTCCGGGGTCGCGCTCGCGGCCGGCCCGGTCGCGGCCGGGCTGCTGGTCGCGCTCGGCGGCTGGCGGGCGGTGTTCTGGGGCGAGTTCGTCGCGGCCGCAGTCGCCGGCCTGGTCGGCGCGGTGCTGCTGCTCGAGAGCAAGGACCCGGCGCCGGGGCGCGACATCGCCGGCCAGGTGTCGATCGCGGTGACGCTGTCGGCGCTGGTGTTCGCGCTCATCGCCGGGCAGGACCACGGGTTCACCTCGCCCGCCGTCGTCGCGGCGTGGACCGTCTCGGCGGTCGCGCTGGTGGCGTTCCTGCTGGTCGAGCGGCGAGCGGCCAACCCGGTCGTCGACCTCGGCCTGCTGCGCGACCGCCAGGTCTCGGCCGGCCTGCTCGCGGCCGCCGCGTCGACGTTCGCGCTGTTCTCGGTGCTGCTGCTGGTGAGCCTCGATCTGCAGGTGGTCGGCGGCTACTCGGGGCTGGCGACCGCGGCCGTCTTCACCCCGATGACTCTGGTGATGGTGTTCGCCGGGCCGGTCGGCGGGTGGCTCGTCGTCGAGCGCGGGGTGCGGGCGACGCTGGTGCTCGGTCTGCTGCTCGCGGCCGGTGCGCTCGCCGCGCTCGACGCCACCCTCGGCCGGCCGGTCGACCTGGTGCTGCTCGGCGGCTTCCTGACCGTGATGGGCGCCGGGCTCGGCCTCGTCGTCGCGCCGATGGTGGGCACCGTGCTCGCGCGGGTGCCGGCGACCCGGTCCGGGATGGGTGCCGCGGCGGTGACCGCGGGCCGCGAGATCGGTGGCGTCGTCGGCGTCACCGTGCTCGGCGCGATCCTCTACGCCCAGCTCTTCGCCGGCCTGACCGACCGGCTGACCCGGATCGGCATCCCGGTGGCCTACCGGTCGATCGTGATCGACTCGGTCCGCAAGGGCGCGCCGATCCCGAAGATCGCGCCCGCGGCGCCGCCGGGCCGGCACCCCGGGCTGCTCGCGCAGTTCCTCGCGCACGTCAAGCAGGCGCTGGTCGACAAGACCGTCGACGCGGGCAAGTCGGCGTACGTCGACAGCGTCCGCGCCGCGCTTGTGGTCGGGGTCTTTGTGCTGGTCGCGGGCGCGGCCGGCGTACTGGTCCTGCTCCGGCCCGGCCGCCAAGACCATCGCCCGCCAAGATCATCGCCATGAGCGCGACATAGATGTCGCGGTGGCGGCGGAACCGGCCGCGACACGCGATGAGCGACACGCCGGTGGCGGCCCGCGCGGCGTGTTAAACAAGATGGGTACGTCGGCCGCGCTTCCCCCGTGCCGGATTCTCGATACGTGACGTCTGGGAGTAGCTGCGTGGCCGACTCGTTCGTGCACCTGCACGTGCACACCGAGTACTCCATGCTCGACGGCGCGGCCCGGCTGAAGGACCTGTTCGCCGAGACGGCCCGGATGGGCATGCCGGCGCTGGCGATGACCGACCACGGCAACGTGTTCGGCGCGTACGACTTCTGGAAGCAGGCGACCGCGGCCGGCGTCAACCCGGTCATCGGCTCCGAGCTCTACGTCACCCCCGGCACGCACCGCTCCGAGCGCACCCGGGTGCGCTGGGCCGACGGCGGCGAGGACGACGTCTCCGGCGGCGGCGCGTTCACACACATGACCGTGCTGGCCGAGACGACGGAGGGCATGCACAACCTGTTCCGGCTGTCGTCGCGGGCAAGCCTCGAGGGCTACTTCTACAAGCCGCGAGTCGACCGCGAGCTGCTCTCGACGTACGCGCGCGGTCTGATCGCGACGACCGGCTGCCCGTCGGGGGAGATCCAGACCCGGCTGCGGATGGGCGACTACGACGGCGCGAAGCGGGTCGCCGCGGAGTTGCAGGACATCTTCGGCCGCGACAGCTTCTTCTGCGAGCTGATGGACCACGGCATCGAGATCGAGCGCCGGGCGCAGAAGGACCTCATCCGCCTGGCGAAGGAGATGCAGATCCCCTTCGTCGCCACCAACGACCTCCACTACACGCACGCCCAGGACGCCCGCGCGCACGAGGTGCTG
>JAVEEI010000121.1 GCA_030840525.1 Frankiaceae bacterium | reverse complement strand
TGGTCGTCGGCGACCGGCTCGACACCGACATCGCCGGCGCCGCCGCCGCCGGTTACCCCTCGCTGGTCGTACTCACCGGCGTGTCGTCACCGCGCGACCTGCTCGCGGCGGGCCCGGGGGAGCGGCCGTCGTACGTAGGTCGTGATCTCGGCGCGCTGCACCTGTGCCACCATGCGCCTTCGCTGGACGGCGACGGGGCGCGGTGCGGAAGCGTCCGGGTCGGCGCCGACGGCAGCGTCAGCGGCGAGACCGGCGGCGGCGACGGCCTCGACGGGCTGCGCGCCGCCTGCGCGCTCGCCTGGGCGGGCCAGGTCGAACCTGAGCGATACGACGGCGTGCTCAAAGCACTGGACCTCGACTAAAGGTCGAGACGGTCTAGAGTCCGAAGAGCGAGCGCAGTCGGAGCAGGTCGCGCATGCTCGCCGACACGTGCACCCGGCCGCGCAGCCACGCGGACAGGAAGTCCTCGTCGCCCGACGCGAGCGCCAGGAGCGCGTCGCTGCGCATCGTCACCCGCAGGTCGGCCGGCTCGTCCGGCTCGCCCTCGGCCAGGTCGTGCACGCCGTGCTCGTCGAGCCGGCAGCTAAACGTCACGTCGAGGTCGGTAACCAGGCAGGAGACGCTGCGGTCCGGTACGTGCCGGGCGCGTAGCTCGGGCTCGACCTCGGCCAGCTTCGCGGTCAGATCGGCGAGCGCGACGCGACATTGCTCGACCGTCGCCATTGCGCTCCTTGCTCCACGACTTGCTCCACGACATGCGCCGTGCCCCCGGCGAGCGGGCACGCTAGCGCACGCGGCGTACCCCGATTCGATACGGTCGGGCGCAGGAGGTCGGGACATGGTCAAAGACGCGCTGCGCGGCTACCTCGCGCTCGCCAGCGGGCTCACCGAGGTGACGGCGGCCCGCGCCCGGACCGCGGCGCGGTCGCTGGTCGAGCAGGGCGAGGCGACCGCCGGCCAGGTCTCCGGCCTCGCGGAGGACCTGCTCGCGACCAGCCGGCGCAACCGCGAGTCGTTGCTGCTGCTGGTCCGGCACGAGGTCGAGCAAGCGGTACGACGGGTCGGGCTGGGCGCCTCGTCCGACGTCGAGGCGCTGACCACCCGGGTCCGCGAGCTGGAGCGCACCGTCCGCGAGCTGCGGGCCCACGCGGCCCGGTCGCCCGAGCCCGCCGCGAAGAGCCCCGCACCCGCCGCGAAGAAGAGCGCCGCGGCCGCGAAGAAGAGCGCACCCGCCAAGAAGACCGCTCGCGCCAAGAAGACCGTGGCGAAGAAGAGCGCCCCCAAGGGCAGCGGATGACCGCGCTGCCGCCCGACGCCGAGACCCAGCAGCACCCGGACGCCGAGGACGAGCCGTCCGGCGTACCCGCTGCGGATGACGCGGCGGAGCGCCTCCGCGACCTCGACGCGGCGCCGGTCGACCAGCACGTCGCGATCTACGAGGACGCCCACCGGCGGCTGGAGGAGGGCCTGGCGGACCTCGACGAGCGGTGACCGCCAAGCCGCGGCTGGACGCGGAGTTGGTCCGCCGCGGGCTCGCCCGCTCCCGCCAGCACGCGCGCGAGCTCGTCGCCGACGGCCGGGTCAAGGTCGCCGGCCTGGTCGCGACTAAGCCGGCGAGTGGCGTCGACATGCAGGTCTCGCTCGTCGTCGACGACGCCGCCGGCGGTGCGGAGTACGCGTCGCGCGGCGCGGCGAAGCTGCTGGGCGCGCTCGACGCGTTTCCCGAGGTGGCCGTCGCGGGACGCCGGGCGCTCGACGCCGGCGCCTCCACCGGCGGGTTCACCGACGTCCTGCTGCGCCGCGGCGCGGAGCAGGTCGTCGCCGTCGACGTCGGCTACGGCCAGCTCGCCTGGCGGCTGCGCACCGACCCGCGCGTCGTCGTCGTCGAGCGAACCAACGTGCGGACGCTCACCGCGGACGCGATCGGCGGGCCTGTGCAGCTCGTCGTCGCCGACCTCTCGTTCATCTCGCTCGCGCTGGTGCTCGCGCCGCTCGCCGCCGTGGCGCTGCCGGCCGCCGACCTCGTGCTGCTGGTGAAGCCCCAGTTCGAGGCCGGCCGTGAGCGGGTCGGCCGCGGCGGCGTCGTACGGGACCCGGAGGTACGGCGTGAGACCGTGCTCGCGGTGGCGCGGGCGGCGGGGGAGTCCGGGCTGGGCGTCCACGGCGTCCACCGCAGTCCGCTGCCGGGCCCGGCCGGCAACGTCGAATACTTTCTGTGGTTGCGCCGCGGCGTCCCCGGGCTGGGTCCGGAGGACATCGACGCGGCGGTACGGCGAGCGGTGCAGGAGAGCGAATGAGTCCGGACGGCGGGCGCAGCGCGCTGCTGGTGGCGCACACGGGCCGGCCCGGCGCGGTCGGCGCCGCGCGCGAGCTGGCCGAGCGGCTCGCGGCGGCCGACTTCCTGGTCCGCGTCCTCGACAGCGAGGCGGCCGACCTCGGCCTCGC
Organism: Frankiaceae bacterium; assembly: GCA_030840525.1. Lineage (GTDB taxonomy): Bacteria > Actinomycetota > Actinomycetes > JAFAQI01 > JAFAQI01 > BP-197. The sequence continues at coordinate 6,439 of JAVEEI010000121.1, read as the reverse complement.
CGGGGTCGAAGTGGTCGCCGCGACGCCGGCCGCCGCCGACGGCGCCGAGCTCGTCGTCGCGCTGGGCGGCGACGGGACACTGCTGCGCGCGGCCGAGCTGTCCCGACCCGCGACGACCCCGCTGCTCGGTATCAACCTGGGGCATGTGGGGTTCCTGGCCGAGGTCGATCGATCGGACCTCGAGGTGACCGCTGAACGAATCGTCGCTCGGTCGTACGACGTGGAGGAGCGGCTGACGCTCGACGTCTCCGTCCAGCGCGGCGCAACCGTCGTGACGGACAACTGGGCGCTCAACGACGTCTCCGTCGAGAAGGCGTCCCGCGAGCGCATGCTCGACACGCTGGTCGAGGTCGACGGCCGGCCGCTGTCGCGGTGGACCGGCGACGGCATCGTCTGCGCCACGCCCACCGGCTCGACGGCGTACGCGTTCTCGGCCGGCGGCCCGGTCGTGTGGCCCTCGGTCCAGGCGCTGCTCGTCGTACCGATCAGCGCGCACGCGCTGTTCGCCCGGCCGCTGGTCATCTCGCCGGAGTCGCGGGTCACCGTGCACGTCCGGTCCGCCGAGGGCGCGATCGCGTTCTGCGACGGCCGCCGCACGATGGACCTGCGCGAGGGCGACCGCGTGGAGGTACGCCGCGGCGCCCAGCCGGTCCGGCTGGCGCGGCTGCGGGCCGCACCGTTCACCGACCGGCTGGTCGACAAGTTCCAGCTGCCGATCAGCGGGTGGCGCGGCCAGGTCGACGAGTAGCCAGCGCGCCTGCGCGGTCCGGCCGCCCGCGGCTCGTATCGTCGGGGCGTGCTCGAAGAGCTGCGGCTGCGCGGCCTCGGGGTCATCGAGGACGCGACCCTCGAGCTCGGGCCGGGCTTCACCGCGATCACCGGCGAGACCGGCGCCGGCAAGACGATGCTGCTCACCGGCCTCGGCCTGCTGCTCGGCGGCCGGGCCGACGCCGCCGCCGTACGGCGCGGGCGGGAGCGGGCCGACGTCGACGGGCGGTTCCGGGTCGACCCCGAGGGCCGGGCCGCTCGAAGGGCGCTCGACGCCGGAGCCGACCTCGACGGCGACGCGCTGGTCGTGTCCCGCTCGGTCGCGGCCGGCGACGCCACCGGCCGGTCCCGGTCGTTCCTCGGCGGCCGGTCGGTGCCCGTCGGCGTCCTCGGCGAGCTGGCCGAGGACCTCGTCGCGGTGCACGGCCAGGCCGACCAGCGCGGCCTGCTCCGGCCCGCGGTGCAGCGGCGGGTCCTCGACCGGTACGCCGGACCCGAGGCCGCGGCAGCGCTCGCGGCGTACGCCCGGACGTTCGGCGAGCTCGCGGCGGTCCGCACCGCGCTGACCGAGGTGACCACGCGGCGCCGGGAGCGGATGCAGGAAGCCGACCTGCTCCGCTTCGGCCTGACCGAGGTGGGCGCGGTCGCGCCGGCGCCCGGCGAGGACCGCGAGCTGCGGGCGCTGGTCGAACGGCTGAGCCACGTCGACCTGCTCACCCGGGCCGCCTCCGGTGCGCACGGCGCCCTCGCCGGGGCCGAGGACGCGACCGCCGTCGACGCGCTCGGGCTGCTCGGTGCCGCGCGTCGCTCGCTGGAGGAGGCGCAGGGCCGCGACCCGGCGCTGGACGAGCTGGCCGGCCGGCTGTCCGAGGCGACGTACCTGCTCGCCGACGTCGCGGCCGATCTCGCGAGCTACGCCGCCGCGACCGAGGCCGACCCGGCCCGGCTCGCGACCGCCCAGCAGCGGCTCGCCGACCTCGGCAGCCTCACCCGCAAGTACGCGCCCGACGTCGACGGCGTCCTCGCTTGGGCCGAGCAGGCCGCGGCGCGGCTGGCCGAGCTCGACGGCGACGACGAGCGGGTCGACGAGCTCACGGCGAAGCACACCGCGCTGCTCGCCGACCTTGCCGAGCACGCCGGCCGGCTGTCCGCGCTGCGCACCGCGGCAGCCGCGCGCCTCGAAGGCGCCGTCGCCGCCGAGCTGGCTGCGCTCGCGATGCCGCAGGCGCGTCTCGTCGTCGCGGTCGAGCAACGGCCCGACGACCGCGGTCTCGACGTGAGCGGTCGGCGGGTCGCGTTCGGTCCGCACGGGGTCGACGAGGTCGAGTTGCTGCTCATCGCCCACGCCGACGCATCGCCGCGGCCGCTGCACCGCGGCGCCTCCGGGGGCGAGCTTTCCCGGCTCATGCTCGCGGTCGAGGTCGTGCTCGCGGGCACCGACCCGGTGCCGACGTTCGTGTTCGACGAGGTCGACGCGGGCGTCGGCGGCGCGGCCGCGGTCGAGGTCGGCCGCCGGCTCGCGCTGCTCGCCCGTACCGCGCAGGTGCTCGTCGTCACGCACCTGCCGCAGGTCGCCGCGTTCGCCGACGCGCACCTCGTCGTCGCGCGCGCCGAGCCCGCGGCCGGGACGGTGTCGACGACGGTGACCAGGGTCGACGGCGAGGACCGGCTGCAGGAGCTCTCACGGATGCTCGGCGGGATGGCCGACTCCGATCTCGGCCGCGGCCACGCGCAGGAGCTGCTGACGGCGGCGGCCGACAGCAAAGCTGCCGCGTCGCGCTGATGGCAGACTGCACGCGATGAGGATCGCCACCCTTCGCCGGCCCCGCGGTGGCGACCGGTTGCCCGGCGTCGTCGGTACGGCGCGCGTCGACAAGCGGACGAAACGGTTGACGAAACGGTTGCGGCCCGGCGACATCGCGGTCATCGACCACGTCGACCTCGACCGGATCGCCGCCGAAGGCCTGGTCGCGGGCGGCGTGTCAGCGGTCGTCAACGTGGCGCCGAGCATCTCCGGCCGCTACCCCAACCTCGGGCCGGAGGTCTTGCTCGCCGCCGGCGTACCGCTCGTCGACGCGACCGGGCCGGAGATCTTCGCGCACGTCCGCGACGGCGACCGCGTCCGCGTGCACGGCGAGAACGTGTACGACGCCGACGGCAACGTCCTGGCGACCGGCACCGAGCAGACCCCGGAGCTGCTGACCGCCGCGATGGCGGAGGCGCGAGCCGGTCTCGCCGTACAGCTCGAAGCGTTCGCCGCGAATACCATGGAGTATCTCAAACGCGAGCGCGAGCTGTTGCTCGACGGCACCGGCGTGCCCGACATCCGCACCGACCTCGACGGCCGGCACGCGCTCGTCGTCGTACGCGGTTACGACTACCGGCAGGACCTCGCCGCGTTGCGGCCGTACATCCGCGAGTACCACCCGGTGCTGGTCGCGGTCGACGGGGGCGCGGACGCGCTGCTGGAGTGCGGCCTGCGGCCCGACCTCATCGTCGGCGACATGGACTCGGTGACCGACGACGCGTTGCGCTGCGGTGCGGAGATCGTCGTGCACGCGTACCGCGACGGCACCGCACCCGGTCTCGCGCGGGTGCAGCACCTCGGCATCGACCCCGTCGTGTTCCCAGCCGCCGGTACGAGCGAAGACGTCGCGCTGCTGCTCGCCGACGACAAGGGCGCGGCGCTCATCGTCGCGGTCGGCACGCACGCGACACTCGTCGAGTTTCTCGACAAAGGCCGGGCCGGGATGGCGAGCACGTTCCTCACCCGGCTGCGCGTCGGCGGCAAGCTCGTCGACGCGAAAGGCGTGAGCCGCCTCTACCGATCCCGGATCCGCCTGTCGACGTTGCTGATGCTTGTCCTCGCCGTCGTCATCGCCTTCCTCGCCGCGTTGTTCGTGACGCCCGGCGGCCACCTCTACTTGCAGCTGTTCGGCGGTAGCTGGCGCGACTTCATCCGCTGGGTGCGTGATCTGTTCTCATGATCGACTTTCGCTATCACGTCGTCTCCATCGTCGCGGTGTTTCTCGCGCTCGCCCTCGGGCTGTTCCTCGGAAGTACGACGCTGCAAGGCGAAGTCTTCCAGAATTTGCAACACTCTTTGACTAAGTCGGAGAACCACGTCGGCGCGCTCGAGTCGCAGGTCGACCAGCAGAACAACCAGCTCGACCACGACCGCGCGTTCGACCAGCTCGTCGAGCCGTACGCGGTCTCCGGGCGCTTGTCGGGACAGCTCGTCGTCATCGTGAGCGCGCCGGGCGCGAGCGGCGACGTGCGGTCGGGACTGGTCACGACGCTGGAGCGCGCGGGCGCGACCGTCACCGCGGACGTACGAATTCAGTCGGCGCTCGTCGACCCGAAACAAGACGCGTTCCTCGGTGGCCTCGCCGGCCGGGTGAGCATCCCGGGTCGCGACGCACCGACCGGCACCGGCGCCGAACGCGTCGTCGCGCAACTGGCCGACGTCCTCGGCATCCGGCCGCAGACGAAGCCGTTGTCGTCGTCGACGATCGCGAACGTGCTGTCGACGTACTCCGACGGCAACCTGCTCACCGTCGCGCCGGTGCACGGCAACGAGCCGCGACCGGGCACGCTGGCGATCGTGCTGACCGGCCAGCCGCCGGCACGCAACACCGACCCGCAACTGGTGCAGACGCAGCAGTCGGTGCTGGTCGACCTCGTAAAGGATCTCGACACGACGAGCCTCGGCGCGGTCGTCGTCGGCCCGGCCCCGAACGCGAACGCGTCGACCGACTTGGTGGCGTCGGTGCAGTCCGCGGCCGGCAGCGGCGTGTCCGCGGTTCACGGTGTCGACCAGAGCGCCGGCCGGGTCGCGATGGTGTTCGCACTCGTCGAGCAGCTCAACGACAAGTCGGGCTCGTACGGCACGGTTCCCGGCTCGACGCCGCTGCCCACGCCGTCACCGTGAGTCCGTTGCGACCCGCGACGACGGCCGCCGTCGTCGGTGTGACGGCGCATGCGGTGCTGCGGCGTTGGCCGCCGGGCGGCGCAAACCGTTGGGAACGAACGAACTTTCGCGGCGCGCACCCGTCGTTGCTCGCCGGGCCGGCCGTCACCGTTGCGGCCGCCGTCGGTTCGGCGTCGCTACCGCCCGCGGCCGCGCTTACCCTCGCGTGTGGCGCCCTCGGTCTGTACGACGACCTCGCGGGCGACAGTCACGCGCGCGGACTGCGTGGTCATCTCGCCGCGCTGCGCGAGCGGAGGGTCACGACCGGCATGGTCAAGCTCGCCGGGCTCGTCACCGCGGGCGCGCTGACGTCGCTGGCGGAACGGCGTCGCCCGACCGACGTCGCGGTCGACACCTTTCTCGTTGCCGGTACTGCGAATCTCGTCAACCTGTTCGACCTGCGACCCGGCCGTGCGCTGAAGGTCGTCGTACTCGCGAGCGTTCCGATGGTGCGTCGTAGCGCAGCCGCGGCGGCCGCGATGGGAGCGGCGGTTACGTTGCTGCCGGCCGACCTCGCCGAAGACACGATGGTCGGTGACTGCGGCGCGAACGCGTTAGGTGCGTTGCTCGGCTGGACTTTGTCGCACGGTCTCGGCGCACGCAGTCGCGTTGCTGCGCTGGCCGCGGTCGTCGGTCTCACGTTGGCGAGCGAGCGCGTGTCGTTCACCGACGTCATCGCCGCCAACCGATGGCTCGCCGCGCTCGACGGACTCGGCCGCCGCCCGTGACGCAGTCCCGGACGCAGTCGCTTGCCCGCGCGGCGGTCGCGGTCGCGGGCGTCACGGTGCTCGCGCGGGTCGTCGGATTCGGCCGCGTCCTCGTGTTCGCGCACACCGTTGGCCCGAGCTGCCTCGGCGACGCGTACTACACCGCTAACACGATCCCGAACATCCTGTTCGACGTCGTCGCCGGCGGCGCGCTGTCGACGATCGCGGTGCCGTTGCTGGCCGGGTCGGTCGACGCGGGCGACGACGACACCGCCGACCGCGCGGCGTCCGCGTTGCTCACGTGGACGTTGCTCGCGTTGCTGCCGGTGCTCGCCGTCACCGTCGTGTTCGCCGGGCCGATCGTGCACCTGCTCGTCGGCAACGGCCATCCCGGGTGCTCGGCCGCGACGGAGCGCGAGGTCGGTGCGCGGATGCTGCAAGTGTTCGCGCCGCAGCTGCTGCTGTACGGCGCGGTCGTCGTACTCACCGGTGTCCTGCAGGCGCACCGCCGGTTCGTCGCCGCCGCGATCGCGCCGCTGCTGTCGAGCGTCGTCGTCATCGGCGCGTACGTCGCGTTCGCGGTCGCCGCGAACCGCTCCGAGACCGGCCTCGTCGGGCTGACTCGCGGGCACGAGCTGATGCTGTCGATCGGTACGACGCTCGGTGTCGTCGCGTTGCTGCTGCCGCTGCTGTTGCCGTTACGCCGCACCGCGCGACGGCTGCGGCCGTCGTTGCGTTTCCCGCCAGGCGCGGCGGCGAGTGCGCGGCGGTTGGCGCTGGCCGGCGCGGTCACGTTGGGCAGCCAGGACCTCGCCACCGCCGGGATCTTGCGGCTGGCCAACGACCGCGGCGCGACCGGCGCGGTCGTCCTCTACACGTTGGCGTGGACCGTGTTCCTGGTGCCGTGGGCCGTCCTCGCCGTACCGCTCGCGACCACCGCGTTCCCGACTCTCGTCGCGCGGTGGGAAGCGGGGGAGACGAGCCGGTACGCCGC
>JAVEEI010000107.1 GCA_030840525.1 Frankiaceae bacterium | reverse complement strand
ACTTCGCCCCTCGTTCCGCCTCGAACGTCACAGTCGACGAGGGGAGGCGGGGGTAGGGGCTTCGAGGGCCTCGTTCATCGAGCCGGAGCGGAAGCCGCGCGGGTCGACCTCGACCGCGGCGAACCCTTCGACGCAGGCCAGCAGGTCCGGCCGTCCGGCGAGCCAGCCGGCCAGCTCGGCGTCGACCTCGACCCGGGCCCGGTCGCCGAGGTCGCGTACCCGCAGGTCGCGGACGGCGACCCCAGCGCGGTCGAGCGCCGCGCGCAGCGCGACCTCGGCCTGGTCGACCCGGACCAGCCGCTGCGGCGTGATCGCCACGCCGTACGCGACCCGGCTCGACAGGCAGGCGAGCGCGGGCTTGTCCCACGTCGGCAGGCCCCACGCGCGGCTGGCTGCGCGAACCTGCGCCTTGGTGAACCCGGCGTCGCGCAGCGGGGTGAGCGCGCCCCGCTCGGCCGCCGCCCGGATGCCCGGCCGGAAGCCGGCGACCGCGTCGTCGGCGTTGGTGCCGGTGGCGACGTGGCCGATGCCGAGCCGGTCCGCGAGCGGCCGGAGTACGTCGAGGAGCTCGGCCTTGCAGAAGTAGCAGCGGTCGCCGGCGTTGGCGCGGTAGCCCTCGCGGGACATCTCGTCGGTCCGCGGCGTCTCGTGCCGTACGCCGAGGCCGGCGGCGAAGCTCGCCGCGGCGTCGAGCTCGTGGGTGGCCAGGCTCGGCGAGACCGCGGTCGCCGCGACGACGCTCGCCGGCCCGAGCGCGCGGGTCGCGGCGGCGAGCAGGAACGCGGAGTCGGCCCCTCCGGAGAACGCGACGACCAGCGAGCCGAGCGGCCGCAACGCCTCGTCCAGCGCCTCGAGCCGGGCCGCCAGCAGGTCGTCGTCCACGCTGGCGAGGCTATGTGAACCGGACTGTGAGGCGTGAAAAAGGGGCTCGCAGCCGCCCAGCCGGCCACGAGCCCCTATGCAGTCAACGGGCAAGGCGCGGGAATCTCGCGCCCGGCCGAAAATATTTTTTCCGGCCCATTTTGCGGCCGCTCGGTAGCGCCGTCAGCGCGGGATAGACGCCGCGCTGACGGCGATGATCTTGGCGACTAGCGGCAGCGGGTCCCGTCGAGCAGGGCCGGGTTGACCGCCGTCGGCGGCATCCGCCGGTGTGACACCCGCTCGTAGTCGTACGCCAACCCGATGAGCGACCGCTCGGTCCAGGCCGAGCCGAGGAAGCCCAGGCCCATCGGGGTGGCGCCGGCGAGGCCGGCCGGGACGATCACGGTCGGGTAGCCGGCCGCGGCGCCGATGTTGGCGTAGCTGGCGCCCGGGGTCAGGTAGGCGTCGAGCTGGTTGTCCCGCAGCACGCTGTCGATCGCGTAGCGCGCGGCCTCGATCGTCGCGGTCCGCGCCGCGATCGCGCTCGGCTCGTCGTACACGCCGGGGGTTGCGTCCGAGGCGATGATGAGCTTCTGCCCGTACTTCACCTTGTCGGAGTGCTGCTGGTTGTAGAGCACGAGGTCGTTCATGTTCTTGATCGGCAGCCCCGGGCCGGCCTCGGTCGCGAGGTAGTTGTTCAGCCCGTACTTGAACTCGTTGGGGATCACGCCGAGCTCGACCAGCCCGGCGTTCGAGGTGTTGGACAGCGTGTCGGTCTCGACCAGCGTGGCCCCGGCTCGGCGCAGGTCGGCGAGCGCGCGGTTGAACAGCACGCCTTGCGCCCCCGACGGGATGTCGTTGGTGCTGTAGCCGAGCCGGGCGCCGCGCAACGCGCCCGGCTTCAGCGCCGAGACGTAGTCGGGTCGCACCGGCGGGCCGCCGGGCGCCTCGTCGTATGGCGCATCCGCCGCGTCGCGACCCGCGAGGGTCTGCAACAAGTACGCCGCGTCGGTCACGTCGCGCGTCATCGGGCCGGCGGTGTCGAAGCTCTGCGCCAGCGGGATGACGCCCGCCCGGCTGACCAGCCCGACCGTCGGCTTGATGCCCACGAGGGACTCGACGTCGGACGGCGACAGGATGCTGCCGCTCGTCTCGGTGCCGACGGCGAGCGCGGCGTACCCGAGGGTCTCGCCCGCGCCGGAGCCCGACGACGAGCCGCTCGGGTCGCCGTTGTTGTACGGGTTGACGACCTGGCCGCCGAGCGAGCTGTAGCCGTTGGGCATCGACAGGTCGACCCAGTTGGCGAACTCGCTCAGGTTGGTCTTCGCCAGGATGACCGCGCCCGCGCTGCGCAGCTTGCGGACGATCGTCGCCTCGTGCTTCGGGATGTTGCCGGCGAACGCGATCGACCCGGCGGTCGTCGGCGCGTCGCGGGTGCCGACGTTGTCCTTGAGCAGGACCGGCAGGCCGTCGAGCGGGCCGAGCAGCTTGTGTGCGCGGCGGCGCGCGTCGCTGGCGTCGGCCTGCGCGAGCGCGTCCTTGGTGAACGCGCGGATCGCGTTGACCTTGACGCCGCCGTGGTCGAACGCCTTGATCCGCGCGAGGTAGCCGAGGGTGAGCTGCCGGCTGGTGATCCGGTGCTTCGCGAGCGCCGCGTCGAGCTGCGGCACCGTCGACGTGACGATGTTGACGCCGTGGACGACGGCGAGGCAGTCGCCCCCGGACGCCGCAGTGGCGTCCGGAAGCGCCGGTACGACGGTCAGAACGAGCAAAGCAGCAACGAGGCGAGCGCGCTCAGCGTGCACTTCGCCGTCG
>JAVEEI010000103.1 GCA_030840525.1 Frankiaceae bacterium | reverse complement strand
CGCGGCCTCGCGGACGGCGACGAAGATGCGCACCTCGTCGAGCGGCACCTCCAGCCCGGCGCCGAACGCCGCGACGTTCTCCGGCAGCAGCGCGCCGACGCCGGTCGGCCCGAGCGGCAGGCCGATGTCGGTGGCGCCGAGGACCTCGGTCGCGAGGGTGCCGAGCGCGTTGCCGAGCTGGCTGCCGAACATCAGCGCGCCGACCTGGCTCATGACGCCCATCAGCGGTGCGGCGGCGGCGCGCATCTCCTCCGGCAACGTCTCGGTGAACGCGCTCGCCATCCGGGTCGCGACCGGCGCGACGACCTGCGTCCACGCGGGCTGCGTCGCCTTCAGCCAGCGGCGGCGGCTCCACGCCTCGGCGGCCGTGACGCCGGACGGCAGCGACGTATGCGCGTCGAGCCACACGTCGGCCAGCCGCAGCGCCGCCGCGACCGCCTCGGTGTCGGCCGTCGTCGTCCCGGCGTCGGCCCCGATCGCGGCCATCGCGCCCTGCTCGGCGACGTTCCAGTTGACCGGCCCGGTCTGGCCGGACATGAGATCGCCGAGCTGGCGCAGCATCGCGCCCAGGTCGGGGGTCGGCTCGCTGTCCACGACCTCACGGTAACCAGTCAAGATGGGGACGTGGCCTCGACCGGGACCGGCGTTCGCGTACGGCGCAACGCCGCCCGCGCCAGCGCGACGGTCGCGGTGACCGGAGCGGCCGGCCCGCTCGGTGCGGCGCTGGTCGCCGCGCTCGCCGCGGCCCCCGAGGTCAAGCGGGTGGTCGCGATCGACCCGGAGCCGCCGGCCAAGGCGAAGTCGAGCCGCGCGGTCACCTGGCGCCGCGGCGACGTCCGCGACCCCGCGCTGTCCGCCGCGCTGGCCGGCGCGGACACCGTCGTGCACCTCGCGACCGACCGCGGCGCCGACTCCGACCCGTCGCAGCGGCGCGCGCTGAACCTGCGCGGCACCGAGACGCTGCTCACCGCGGCCGCCGCGGCCGGCGTCCGACGCGCGGTCCTCGTCACTAGCGCGATGGTGTACGGCGCCGACCCGGACAACGCCGTACCGCTCGCCGAGGACGGGCCGCTGCGGGCCGAGGCGGACCTGACCCTCGTCGGTGACTGGGTCGAGATGGAGCGGGTCGCCGACCGGATCGAACGCGCGCACCCCTCGCTCGCGGTGACCCGGGTCCGGCCGGCGTCGCTCGTCGGCGCCGAGACCGACGCGGTCCTGCCGCGGATGTTCGAGGCGCCGCGGCTGCTGGTGCTGAAGGGCAGCCGGCCGCACTGGCAGTTCTGCCACGCCGACGACCTCGTCACGGCGCTGGTCTGGGCGGCGACCGGCCGGGTCGGCGGCGCGGTCACGGTCGGCAGCGAGGGGTGGCTCGAGCACGGCGAAGCCGAGGAGATCAGCGGGCTGCGGTCGCTCGTCGTACCGTCCGCGGTCGCGTACGCGACGGCCGAGCGGCTGCACCGGGTCGGCGTCGTACCGGCACCGGCGAGCGAGCTGCGCTACCTCGCGCACCCGTGGGTCGTCGGGTCGCAGCGGCTGCGCGCGGCCGGGTGGGAGCCGGCGTGGTCCAACGACGCCGCGCTCGCCGAGCACGTCGCATCGGTGGCCGGGGTACGGCGGCAGGGGCCGCGGGTCGGGCGCAAGGACGCGACCCGGGCAGCCGCCGGCGCGGCCGTCGCCGTGGTCGGCACGGTCGCGATCGCCCGGGCCAGGGCAGCGCGCCGGCGGCGGCGCTCGTGAGCACCATCCGGCTGGTCGCGATCCGTGAGACGGCGCTCTCGGTCGACGAAGTCCTTGCGGCTGTTACGGATCCGGCCGCAGGCGGCCTCGTCGTGTTCGTCGGCACGGTGCGCGACGCCGACGGCGGCAAGGCCGTCGGCGGGCTCGGCTACTCCGCGCACCCGGCGGCCGAGGAACGCATGCGGATGGTCGCGCAGTCGGTCGCCGAGCGATTCCCGGCGGTCGCGCTCGCGGCGGTGCACCGGGTCGGCGACCTCTCGGTCGGCGACCTCGCCGTCGTCGTCGCGGCGGCGTGCCCGCACCGCGGCGAGGCGTTCGCGGCGGCCCGCGCGCTGATCGACGACCTCAAGGAAACGGTGCCGATCTGGAAGCACCAACTCTTCGCCGACGGCACTGACGAGTGGGTTGCATCGCCCTAACGGCAGCCGCGCGGCGTTGACACTCCGACTACGATGGTGCGCAAGTTGACAAGCGGGCTAGAGCGGGCGACGAATTGATCATCCTGGTGTGGACCCTCGGTCTGCCGACGGTCGCGACCGTGCTGGCGATCGCGTGGGTCGCGTGGTCGACCCGCGAGCGCGGCCCGGCGCAGACACACGAGTCCGTCGCCGCGCACGAGCGGTTCAAGAAGGCGATGGCCAAACAATCTGGGGCCAAGCCACCGGCGCCGCGTCGCGCCGGCAGCGTGCCGTCCGCGCCCAAGCCGCGACGGCCGGCCGATACGCCGACCCGCCGGGCCTCTTAGCCTCCGCGGGCTTGCTCAGACGGGGCGGTCGCTCGGCGGCAGGTCCGGCGTGCTGATGCAGTAGTACCAGGTGTCGGTGTACTTCTGGTTCTGCGCGAACACCAGGCAGACGCTGTGGTTGTCGTGGTTGCCGTGGTCCTTGTCCGAGCCCGGAAGGTCCGCCGCGAACGCGGCCCCGGTCGATCCGGCGATCGACGCGGCGAGGGTCAGGGCGATGACGGCGCGCTTCATGAGTGGTCGTCCTTCGGCTTGCAGGCAGTGACTGGGGTGGTGGGGAGCTGCTGGCACTTCACGACGTCGACCGAGACACCGACGGCCTGGCCGTTGGGCAGGTTGAGGAAGAGGGTGTCGGTCGGCTTGGCGCAACCGGCGCCGCCGCCGTTCGCGCAGACGACCGGGAGCCGCGGCGTGTGGTGGTGCGGCGCGGCCGGCGCGGCGGTGGTCGTGCTCGTCGTCGCGACGTGCGCGGTCGGCCTGGTCACCGCGACGACCGCGCGGTGCGCGGGCACCGCCGTCGTCACCTGCTGCGCCTTCGCGACGTAGCCGTGCATTGGGGCGGCGGCGTGCGCCGGCGGGGCCGAGTGGGTCCACAGCGGCGCGACCGCGGTGATGGCGAGGCCGGTGGCCGCGATGGCCGCCGCGCCGCTGCCGCGCCGGGCGATGTCGCGCATCCGGCTGGCGAACCGCAGCCCGCGCAGCCACGGGGCGAGCGCGACCAGGCCCATCGTCGGCAGCGTGCCGCCGCGGTCGGCGTACTCGCGGCGCAGTGTCCGGCGGGCGCGGTGCAGCAGCGACCGGACGGTCGGCTCGGTGAGCGCGAACCGGTCGCAGATGTCGTCGTAGGAGAGGCCGTCGACCTCGCGGGCCCAGAGCACGGACGCCTGCCGGGCGGGCATCGCCTCGAGCGCGTCGAGCGCGATCCGGGCTTCTTCGCGGGCGACGACGACCTCGGCCGTGTCGCGGCCGGCGCGGCTGCCGGCGGGCAGCTCGGCGACAGGGGTCATCCGGCCGCGGACGCGCAGCCGGTCGATGGTGAGGCGGCCGGTCACGACGGTGAGCCAGGCCATCAGGTCGTCTTCGGTCGCGAGCTGCTCGCGGTGCTGGAACGCGCGCAGCAGCGCCTCCTGCACGACCTCCTCGGCCTCGTGTTGGTCGAGCAGCCGGCGGCTGGCGTAGCGGCGCAGCCGGGGCATCGCCCGGCGCAGCGCGTCGTCGAAGTCCGCGGCGTCGCGCAGGTCGACCGCGGCGCCGTCCACCGAGGCCGCGGCGGCGGGCACGAGCGCGAGCGCGGGGTACGACGGCGCGCCCGGGGTCTCCTCCGGGTACGGCACCTCGGCCGGCGCAGCCTGGAACGGCAGGTCCGGTGCGGTCGTCATAGGGCCCTCTTCCGCGGGCGGTGCTGGGAGCACCCGCAACTACGTCAACGGTGGAGCGTCGTAAAGGTCGCGGTCGGCAGCGAACTTTTTGCATTGTCCCTGATTTATGCCGTTTCCGGTAGGTACCTGTCGCTTCGGTTTGCCGGGATGGCGGTTCAATTCGGGCACGGCCGGTGCCGATACCTCAACCGCCACCTGTCGGCCGCTCGCGCGAAGGACTCATCCACATGGAGCACGTCGTCTTCTATCCCGCCCTCGACGGGACCCCCGCGTTCCGCCGGTTCGCCTCGCTGGACGACGCCGTCCGCTTCGTCGAGCACCTGCGCAACGCCGAGGGCGTGAGCGAGGTGTCGGTGCACACGCTGTCGCCGGTGCCGCTGGCGTTCCGCGCGTACTACAAGGTCGAGGTGCCGCAGGACGCGCCGGCCGCCGAGGTCCCCGCGCCGAGCGAGCCGGTGTTCGACGTACCGGCACCGGCGGAGGCGCCCGCGGCCGAGGTCGCGCCGGAGCCCGAGCCCGTAATGGCTGAAGCCGTCATGGCGGAGGTCGGCGTCGTCGCGCCGGCGCCGTCGGCGAACGGCAAGAAGAGCCTCGGCTTCTTCGCGCACTGATCTGCCAACAGGCTCGCCCACCGGGCCTGGCTCTCAGCCGCCGCGACTAGTCTCGCGGCATGTCCCGGCGCGGTATCACGCTGCTGACCGCGGCCGCGCTGGCGTTGGTGCTCGGCGTGCTCGCGGCCGTGCTGCCGGTCCCGTACGTCATCCTCGTGCCCGGGCCGCCGACCGACACTCTCGGCGCGGTGCCGGGCGGTACGGCGCCGGTCATCAAGGTCGACGGCGCGCAGTCCTACGACACCGGCGGGCACCTCTACCTGACGACGGTCGGGGTGCAGCCGGGCCCGTGTGACGCGCACCCGTCGCTGTGGGAGGCGATGCGCGCGTGGTTCGACCCGCACGACGCGGTCGAGCCGCACCAGGTCATCTGCCCGCCGGACCAGTCCAGCCAGTCGGTGCAGGCGCAGAACGCGGACGAGATGTCGCAGTCGCAGCGCGACGCGATGACCGCGGCGTTGCTGTACCTCGGCTACAAGCCGGTGACCCGCGAGGTCATCCTCGCGTCGGTGTCGCCGTCGGCGCCGTCGGCGAAGGTACTGCAGGCCCGTGACGTCGTGGTCGCGGTCGACGGCAAGCCGGTGCACTCGCCCGACGAGCTGCGCGCGCTGGTGTCGGCGGCGACGGTCGGCGGCCCGATCACGGTCGCGGTGAAGCGCGGCGGTAAGACGCTCGTCCTGCATACGACGGTCACGTCGGACCCGACGACGCACCGGCCGCTGCTCGGCGTCCAGCTCGACCAGAACGCGACGTTCGCCAAGGTCCACGTGAAGATCGGCATCGACCCGAACGACGTCGGCGGCCCGAGCGCCGGGCTGATGTTCACCCTCGGCATCATCGACAAGCTGACCCCGGGCGGGCTGACCGGCGGCAAGACGATCGCCGGCACCGGCACCATCGACGGGTTCGGCCAGGTCGGGCCGATCGGCGGCATCCAGCAGAAGATCGCGGCGATCACCGGTTACGGGCCGGCCGGCATGCCGCCGGTGCATGCGTCGTACTTCCTCGCCCCGGCGAGCGAGTGCGCGGACGCGAAGGCGGCGGCACCGAGCAGCCTCGTCGTCATCCGGGTGGACACGCTCGCGACGGCGGTCGCGGCGCTGAAGTCGATCGAGGCGGGCCGGACCGACTACCCGCGCTGCTGACCGCCGCACCCGGACGTGATCATGGCGTTCGCAGCCATTTGGGGCGTGATCATGGCGTTTGCAGCCGCACAACGCCATGATCACCGGCCTTAGCCGGTTACCCTCGCCCGCATGGCGCCCGCGGTCCCATTCGCGCTGCTCGGCGTCGTGCAACTGCTCGCGGTCGCGGGCTGGCTCGGCCTGGCGGGCGCCGCGACGTTCCCGCGGCTACGGCGGCGGGTCACTCCGGTCTTCGTCGCCGGCGCCCTCGTCATGGCCGCGGCCGACGCGACCACAGCGCTGCAGCTCGGTACCCGGGAGTCGACCGCCCTCGGCTGGCTGCGGCTGGCCGGCCTGCTGCTGCTCGCCCTCGGTGCGCTCGGCGGGTCCGGCCAGTCGCTCGCGATGCGGCTGCCCGCCGGGGCCGCGCCCGCGGTCGTCGTACCGCTCGGGGCCAGCCCGGGTGCCGCGTACGCCGGCGGCGTCGCCGGCCTGCTCGCCGCCGCGGCGGCGTACACCCGCGGCCGCCGGCCGGGCGCGGACCGGTGGCTCGGGCTCGCGCTCGCGGCCGGCTTCGGCCTGACCGGCGTCGCCGCGGCACTCGCCGACCCGGCTCGCGACTCGACTGCGGTCGCGGTCGTCCTGCTGTCGGTGCGCGCGGCGGCGACGCTGGCACTCGGCGCCGCGCTGGTCGTGCTGGCCCGCGCCAACCTCATCGGCAAGCTGGCCGGCGCGATCCTCGCCGGTGTCGTCGCGATGGCCGCCGGTGCGGTCGGTGTCGTCGGTACCGGTGTCGCGTCGCAGGTGCAGCAGCAGCAGGAGCAGCGGCTGCTGCAGGTCGCGCACGGCGGCCAGCAGACGCTGACCGCGCTGAGTACGCGGGCGGCGCTCTACGCCGACGTCGTCGTCGCGTACCCGCAGGACAAGGCGCGCAGCGCGCAGTTCCTCAACCTGTTCTCCGAGCAGCCGGACTACTTCGGCGCGGTCGTCAACCGGACCGGCGTGGTCGTCGTCGCGGCGAGGCCGGCGCTGACCAACGTCGCGTTGCTGCAGCTCTCCGGCAGCGCGGTCGTCCGCGCCGCGATGAGCCCGAACACTCCCGCGAACACACCCGCGGGCGACGCGCTGATCCTTCCCGGCAACCCGCCGCGGCTGACCCTCGTCGAGGCGGTGCCCGGCCGCCCCGGCGGCACGTCGGACGCGCGGGTCAAGCCGACGTACGCCGGCGTGTACGGCGTCGGCATCGTCGACGCGTACCTCCGCCCGCTGTCGCGGCAGATCGGTTACGACGTCTCGATCGTCGCGGGCGGCCAGGTCATCGCGAGCAGCCTGCCGCCGTCGAGCCGGGCCGCCATCGCGACCGAGGCGCGCGCGGCGCAGGTCGACGCGCTCGACCCGAGCGTCGACCGGGTCGTCCCGGCAGAGGGCGACGCGCCGACGGTCGCGTTCGTCGCGGTCGACCTCAACCAGGCCGGCGGTGACGTGCGGGTCGCGACGCTCGCGATCAGCCAGCCGGCCGGCGAGGCGTTGAGCGCGCAACGCAGCGTGCTGCGCCGGATGTTCGTCACCGCGCTGCTCGCGCTGCTGCTCGTCGTCGTACTCGCGGTCGTGCTGGCCCGCCGGATCGCCGACCCGATCCGCCGGCTCACCGTCGCCGCGGGCCGGGTGCGCCGCGGCGACCTCGACGCCGCGACGCAGGTCCGCAGCCACGACGAGGTGGGCCAGCTCGCCCGCGCGTTCGACGCGATGACCGCGTCGCTGCGGTCCGCGACCGGCGACCTGCGCGCCGCGGCCGAGCAGGAGGCGGCTCTGCGTGCGCGACTGGAGACCGTCGTCGAGTCGATGACAGACGGTCTCGTCGTCGTCGACGGCAAGGACCGCGTCACGGCCATCAACGCGACCGCGTTGTCGTTGCTGGGAATCGGCACCAACGACGCGGTCGGGAAGAAGCTGCGCGAGGTGCTCGACGTCGTCGACGGCGAGGGCCGCTCGGTGCTCTCGTCGCGGCAGGTCGTCGACGGCCGGCTGACGTCCGCGGCCGGCCGCGAGGTGCCGGTGCGGCTCGGCGTCGCGCCGCTGTCCGGCGGCGAGGGGCGCGTGCTCGTCGTCTCCGACCGGACCCGCGAGGTCGACATCGAGCGGATCAAGTCGGAGTTCCTCGCGAACGTCAGCCACGAGTTGCGCACGCCGCTGACGCCGATCCGCGGGTACGCCGAACTGCTCGCCCGCCGCACCGACCTGTCCGCCGAACAGCGCGGCGGCTTCGTCGACGAGATCCTCAACTCGACCGCGCGGATGAGCCGCGTCGTCGAGCTGCTCGTCGACGTCGCGGCGCTCGAGGCCGGCCGGGTCGCGGCCGAGCAGAGCAAGACGTCGGTGCGGACGCTGGTCGAGCAGCGGGTCACGGCGTGGCGTGCGTCGTACCCGGCTCGCGCGGCGGACATCAAGCGCCGTGTCGGCTCGCGGCTGCCGGCGGTGTACGCCGACCCGCGCTGGGTGAACCGCGCGCTCGACGAGTTCGCCGACAACGCGGTGAAGTACACGCCGCCGGGGACGTCGATCACGTTGACCGCCGCGCTCACCGACGACGGGCGGTTCGTCCGCGTCGCCGTGCGCGACCAGGGACCCGGGTTCGACCCGCGGATCGCGGCCGAGCTGGTCGGCGACTTCTCCCAGGCGGACGCGTCCGAGACCCGCCGGGTCGGCGGCATGGGCCTCGGGCTCGGGTTCGTCAGCCGGGTGGCGACGCGGTTCGGCCTGCCGTTCACGGTCGACGCGGAGCCGGGCAAGGGCGCGGAGTTCGGGTTGCTGCTGCCGGTGTGGTTGCCGCCCGAGAGGTAGGTTTCGACGGTGGTGTCGACGACGAGTAGCGTGCCCCAGCTGAGCCGCCGCGGCCGCAGGGTGGTGCTCGTCCTCGTCGCGCTGGTGCTGCTCGTGCTCGCCGTGACGGCGTACGTGTCGCTCGAGACGGACTACCTGTGGTTCCAGTCGGTCGGGTTCGGCGACGTGTTCTCCCGCCGGCTGACGACGCAGGTCGTGCTGTTCTTCCTGTTCGGCGTGCCGTTCGCTATCGCCGTCGGCGCGAACGTCGTGGCGGCGTACCGGCTGCGGCCCGCGCACCGGCCCGCGTCGCAGGAGCAGCAACAGCTCGAGGCGCTGCGCGCCGCGGTGCACCCGTATCGGGCGTGGATCCTGGCCGCGGCGCTCCTGGTGCTCACTCTGATCACCGGGTCGTCGGCGGCAGGCCGGTGGAAGACCTGGCTGCAGTGGCGCAACGGCGTGCCGTTCGGGTTGAAGGACCCGCAGTTCCACCGCGACATCTCGTACTACGCGTTCACGTTGCCGATGCAGCGGTTCCTGCTCTCGATGCTGTTCGCGGTCGTCGTCGTCTCGCTGCTCGCCGTGCTCGCGACGGCGTACCTGTCCGGCGGGTTGCGGCCGCAGACCGCGGGGCCGAAGGTCACCCCGGCGACGCGCGCACACGTCTCGGTGCTGCTCGGCGTGTTCGTGCTGCTGAAAGCGTGGGCCTACTGGCTCGACCGCTACGGGCTCAACTTCTCCCGCCGCGGGTTCGTCGACACCGGCGCGTCGTACACCGACGTGCACGCGGTCATCCCGGCGAAGACGATCCTCGTCGTCGTCGCGGTCATCTGCGCCGGCATCTTCTTCGCCAACGTGCGCATCCGCAACTGGCGGCTGCCGGCGATCGCGTTCGGCGTGATGGCGCTCGGCGCGATCGTCATCGGCGGCGTCTACCCGTTGGTGGTGCAGCAGTTCTCGGTCCGGCCGAGCGAGGCCGACAAGGAAGCGCCGTACATCGCCCGCAACATCGAGCAGACCCGGATCGCGTACGGGCTGCAGCCGGGGTCGACGGTCAAGACGGTGCCGTACACCGGCGTGCAGGCCGGCGACGTGAAGGCGTTGCGCGGCGACCAGCTCACGTTGCCCAACCTGCGGCTGCTCGACCCGACCGAGCTGCCGGACACGTTCCAGCAGTTGCAGGGGTTCAAGAGCTTCTACTCGTTCCCGTCGACGCTCGACGTCGACCGCTACGGCACCGGCGACAAGCAGCAGGAGCAGGTCGTCGCCGTACGCGACATCAACCTCGACGGGCTCGCGCCCGGGCAGCAGTCGTGGATCAACCAGCACCTCGTCTACACGCACGGGTTCGGGTTCGTCGCCGCCGCGAGCAACACGGTGCAGCCGGACGGCACGCCGGTGTTCGACGAGAGCGACATCCCGCCGACCGGCACGCTCGCGTCCGGCTTCGAGCCGCGCATCTACTTCGGCGAGACGTCGCCGACGTTCTCGATCGTCGGCGCGCCCGCGGGCTCGAAGGACCGCGAGCTCGACTACCCGGACAACAGCGCGATCGGCCAGAAGAACAACACGTACACCGGCAGCGGCGGCGTCTCGGTCGGGTCGACCTGGCGACGGCTGCTCTACGCGCTGCGGTTCAAGGACAAGAACCTGCTGTTTTCCAGCGGTGTCAACGGTTCTTCGCGGATCCTGTACGTGCGCGACCCGCGCGACCGGGTGGCGAAGGTCGCGCCGTTCCTGACCCTCGACAGCGACCCGTACCCCGCCATCGTCGGCAGCCGGATCCTCTGGATCGTCGACGGCTACACGACGACCGACGGCTTCCCGTACGCCGCGCGTACGTCGCTGTCGTCCGCGACCAACGACACGCTGGCGCAGACCCGCGGCGGCCGGCCGGCCGGCGAGGTCAACTACATCCGCAACTCGGTCAAGGCAACCGTCGACGCATACGACGGGACCGTGACGCTCTACCAGTGGGGCCCGCGCGACCCCGTCCTGGAGACGTGGAAGAAGGCGTTCCCGGGCATCGTGAAGCCGCAGTCGGCGATCCCCGCCGACCTGCTCGCGCACCTGCGCTACCCGGAAGACCTGTTCAAGGTGCAGCGCACCCTGCTGACGAAGTATCACATCACCGACGCGCACTCGTTCTACGCCGGCACCGACTACTGGCGGGTGCCGGACGACCCGGCGCGCGAGCAGCAGAAGCCTCCGGTCAAGGTGCCGCAGCCGCCGTACTACCTAACGCTGGCGTTGCCGGGGCAGGCCTCGTCGTCGTTCCAGCTCACGACGTCGCTGTTGCAGAACCGGCGGCCCAACCTGGCCGCGTTCGTCTCGGTCGACAGCGATCCCTCGTCGCCCGGCTACGGCACGATGTCGGTCCTGCAGCTGCCCAGCAACGCGCAGGTCGCCGGGCCGGGCCAGGTGGCCAACGAGTTCGAGTCGTTCACCCCCGCGTCGACCGAGTTGTCGTTGCTGCGCAACGGCGGGTCGAAGGTAGACCTCGGCAACCTGCTGACGCTGCCGCTCGGCAACTCGTTCCTCTACGTCGAGCCGATCTACGTGAAGTCGGCGGGGCAGACGTCGTTCCCGTCGCTGAAACGCGTGCTGGTCTCGTTCGACGGCACGATCGCGTACCAGCCGACGCTGTCGGCCGCGCTCGACGCGGTGTTCGGCGGGGCCGCGCCGCCGCCGACGGTCCCAGGGCCGTCGACCGGCGGCGGCGGGACGGTCAGCCCGTCGGTCGCGTCGCTGATCGCGCAGCTGGCCGCGGCGCAGGCGGCAGCCGAGAAGGCGCTGCACGACGGCGACCTGTCGGCGTACGCGGTCGCGGAGAAGCGGGTCGCGACTCTCATCGCGCAGCTCGCCGCGGAGACGAAGAAGCGCGCGCCGGGCTAGCCCGCCGCCGTCCGCGTCGCCGGCCGATCGGCGCAAAGCCGGGAAATCGCCGTCCTCGATAGGAGAGGATTCGGTCGGGTCACCAGGGGAGGGGCGGCGGGCATGCGGCTGGTCGGGATCGCGCGCCATCCGGTCAAGTCGCTGCAGGGCGAGGCCGTCGCCACCGCGCAGGTCGAGCTCGACGGCCTGCGCGGCGACCGCATCTGGGGCATCCGCGACGAGAGCACCGGCAAGATCCTGACCGGGCGGCGCGCGCCGGAGCTGCTGCACGCCGCCGCCACTCTCGCCGCCGACGGCACGCCGCGCATCGTGCTGCCGAGCGGTGTCACGTGCGACGGCCCCGGCGCCGCAACCGACGCCGCGCTGTCGGAATGGCTCGGCAAGCCGGCCCGGCTGGTGCCCGCGGCGACGGTCCCGGCCGCCCGGGCGGAGTTCTTCGCCGACGCCACCGACGACGCGAGCGAGGCGATCGAGTGGACGATGCCGGCCGGCCGTTTCGTCGACGCCGAACCGTTGCTGCTGCTGACGACGGCGAGCCTGCGGGCCGCCGCGGCGCTGCACCCGGCCGGTGACTGGAACGCGCGCCGCTTCCGCGCCAACCTGCTCGTCGACGTGGACGGCGACGGCTGGGTCGAGGACGCCTGGTGCGGTACGTCGGTCGTCCGCATCGGCGACGTCGTACTGCGACCGCGGGCGCTGTGCGTGCGCTGCACGATGGTCACTCGGCCGCAGCCCGGTCTCGACGAAGACCGCGACGTGTTCCGCACGTTGGCCCGGCACCACGGCGGCCTGTTCGGCGCGTGGACCGCGGTCGGCGCCGGCGGCACGGTCCGCATCGGCAACGAGGTCGTCGTAGAGCCGCTCGTCGTCGCGCAACGCGACGGCATCGCGGAGGAGCCGGTACGGCGGTAGCGGCCTAGCGGTGGCGCAGCTCGCGGGCGCCGAGGGCACCCGCGCCGGCCGCGATCACCATCGCCGCGACCGCGTCGGCGGAACCGACGCCCGCCTCGGTGAGACCGAGACCGGCGAGTGCGAGCAGCGCGGTCGCGGCGCCGACCACGGTGATGTGCGCGTCGACGCGCAACGCCGGGCTCGGCACCCGCGGCGCGACCTGGTACTTGCGTACGGCGATCGCCGGCAGCACGACCGCGGAAGCACAGGCGACGGCGAAGCTCGCCGCACTCGCGTCCGGGGCTGCACCGGTCGCCAGCCGTACGACGCTCGCCACCGCGAGGCCGGCGGACAACGCAAGCAGAGCGGTCGCCGCGACGACATGCGCGACCCGCTCGGCGCCCGGAGACTCGTCGTGCCGGCGGAACCGCCAGACCAGCACCGCCGACGAGGCGAGATCGATGAACACGCTCGCCCCGGAACCGACCAGCGACAGCGAGCCGGCGAGCAGTCCGGAGCCGATCGACGCGGCACCGCCGCACGCGCTCCACGCGATCGAGACCCAGCTGATCGTGAGTGCCGCCCGCACGGCTCCGGCCTGCGAGTCCATCGTCACCGCAGGCTATCTATCGGCCGGGCCTATCCCTCGATGCCGAGGACGAGCTGGCTGGGGTACTTCGCCGACGAGTAGACGGTGAGCACGCTGCCGGCCGCGTTCACGGCCTGCGGTGCCGGCGCGGTCGCGTGCGGCTCGTCCGCGGTCTGCAGCGCCAGCCGCAGCGTGTGCCCGGCGGCGAGCTGCGCAGCGGTCGGGAAGATCTCGACGTCGAGCTCGTAGACCGAGCCCGCGGTCACCGGCAGCACCGAGTCGCGGGTGTCCGGGTGCCACGGCTGGATCATCAGCCCGTCGCGGTAGACCGACTTGCGCGTGTCGACCTTGCGCAGCGACAGCACCTGCCAGCCACTGGTGAGAGGGGTCGACGTACCGTCGGGCGCCACGTCTTCGAGCCGCGCGGTGACGAACGCGTCGCGCGCCGTCGTCGACACGAACAGCTTCGCCATCGACGTACCCGCGAGCCGCGTCGTCTTCGTCAACGGCAGGTCGTAGGTGACGCCGGCGAGGTCGTTGAGCCGGTGGTCGCCCGTGCAGAGCTTCTCGTTGTTGGGCGCGACGCCCGCGGTCCACTGCGCGGTCGACTCGGAGCAGACGCCGGCGACGGGGACGTACGGGACGGTGCCGGTGCCGTCGGCCGGGTGCGCGGCGCCGAGCGTGCCCGCCGTACCCGGCGTCGCGGTGCCGCCGAGGCGCAGCGCGGTGTAGGTCGTGTCGGCCGGCGGGTACGACGCGGCCCGCTCGTAGTGGCCGGCGCCGATCCGCCAGTAGGTGACCGGCGCGATGTCGGTGCTCATCGACGGGTCGTCGACGCCGCGCAGGTAGTGGTCGAACCAGCGCAGCTCGAGGTCGTTGAGCGACGGCACACCGTCGGCCGGAAGGCCGGCGCCGCTCGACGCGTCGAGGTGCGTCCACGGCCCGATGAGCAGCCGGGTCGGCACGCCGCGGGCACGCAGCGCGTTGTAGAGCATCGGCTCGCCGCGCTGGAACAAGTCGTACTCGCCGCCGACGACGAACGTCGGTACGTCGATCCGGCCGACGATGTCGAGCGGCGTACGGGCCTTGTAGAAGGCGCCGTCGTACGCGCCGTCGTACCCGCCCATCTGCTGGCCGGTCGTCGCCGACGCGGTGGCCTGCGCCTGGAAGTTGAGGATGCCCTGCGCGTGGTCGGCGAGCGCCTGGCCGGCCTCCGCCGGGTCGGTCTGGCCGGACGCGGGGACCAGGCCGGCGCCGGTGACGAGGCCGAGCCAGAACGGGATGAAGCCGGTGTCGACCTGGCCGCCGGAGACGGTCACGTCGCGGTAGGCGTCGCCCATCGGCACGATCGGGAACATCGCCTTGAGGCCCTTGGGGTGGCAGGCCGCGGTGTAGAGCTGGGCGATCGCGCCGTACGAGATGCCGTAGAGGCCGAGGACGCCGTTGCTGCCGGCGACCGTGCCGGCCCAGGCCGCGGTCTCGCAGTAGTCGCGCTGCTCGCGCGGGCCGAAGCTCGTCCACTGGCCTTCGCTGGAGCCGGTGCCGCGCACGTCGACGATGACCTGGATGTAGCCGCGCTGGATCAGGTAGTCGTTCTCGAAGTTCAGGCTGGTGAACTCCTTGTTGTACGGCGTCTGCGTGAGCAGGACCGGGAAGGTGCCCTTCGCCGGGTTGCCGCTGGCGTCCGCGGGGCGCAGCACGTTGGCCTCGAGGACCGTGCCGTCGTCCATCGTGATCGGGACGTTCGACTGCTTCGCGATGCCGTACGTCGCCGGGCGCGGCGACCAGACCGCGCGTGGCTTCGCGGCGGAGTGCCCGCCGGTCGCGGCGAGTACGGGGGTGGCGGCGGTGGCCGCGGCGAGGGCGATGGCGACAGCGACACGAGCGCGCACGGGCGAAGGCCTCCGGGATCGGCGGGGTGCGTGACACCGGTTCAACGAACTGGTGTTACCCGCAGTTACGCCTTCACTCGCGAAAATCCTGCCGCGTTCAGTCGCGCCGGCGGCGCCGTACGCTCAGCGGCCCGAGCCGGAACAGCGGCGGCTCCTCGATGTCGGCGAGCACGATCTCCTGGCACAGCCAGCACCGACCGGAGCCGAAGCAGCGGTGGCACGGCCGGGGGATCTTCCGGTCCTCGATGACGCCGGTGCCGAGGCACACCCAGCACTGCGCGGTGCCGAGGCATCCGTCGCAGGCCGTCATGTGCCAACGCTGCACGTCGCGGCGGCTTCGTCGCAGCCGAACGGCCAGGTCTTGGCCCTACGGGTGCGTTCCGCTGCCCCGTGGTGTCAGCACTGCCCGTTTCCGGATGGCTCGGATGGGCCATGTGCCGGCCCTCGTTCGGAGGTACGCGGCCGGGAGGGGGAGACCGGCCGCGTACCTCCCGGTCCCTCAGCCGTGCGGCCCGCCGTGGTCCATCACGGCGAACGACGAGTCGAGGTGGACCTCGGTCGACGTACCGTCGGACTTCGTGACGGTCACCTCGTAGCCGCCGCCGCGGAAGTCGGACGTGACGGCCCCGGCAGTGCCGCCGCCGAGGGCCTTGACCGCGGCCGCCTGGGCCTTGGTCGCGTCGGCTCCGGTGACCGCCTTCTCCTGGCTCTCGTGCGCCGGCGTGCCGTGCGCCGGGAAGTTCGGCGGCGGCTGGGTCGCGGTCGAGGGCGCCTGCGTAGAGCCGGTGCCGGCGGTCGGGGCCGGGCTGCTCGCCGCGTTCGCACTCAGCGCCCCGGCGAGGACACCACCGGCTACCGCGCCGGCGGCGACCAGCCCGGCCGCACCGGCCCACCGCGCCTTCGACCCACTGGGTCTGGTCGGGTCGTTCATGGGGTTCGCCTCCTTCGACGGCCGCGCGGTCCGCGGCCTGGTGACACCAAGGTCGCGTGCGCCGCTGGCAGCGGGGTGAGCTTCGGCTGGGATTTCGCTGTCAACCCGGCGCGCAGGCGCACCGACTGTCAGATACCCGATAGAAGGCTTGGATCCGGCGCGCTTTGGATCTAGCGTTCCGGTCGTCGTCAACCGCAGCGGCCTCAAGGTGTCGCTGGACCTCGTGATCGCCAAGCCGGAAGACTGACCCTGATCGAGCGCGTTCGACGGAGGACCCGATGCCCAACCCCAACGCCGTCGTAGCAACGACGATCCAAGTCAACGGTTCCGAGCAGCTGGGTGCGGGGGAGGGCCGGGCCGAGGCCTTCGTCGAGCTCGACGGTCGGCGCATCCGGCTCGACCCGGCCGACAGCCGCTCGGCCGGGTACGCGCAGGTGCTCCAAGGGCTCGCGGACCTGCGCCACCCCGTCTACGCCGAGGTCGACCCCGAGACCGACGCGATCACCAGGCTGCTCGTGCCCAAGGTCGGAAGGGTTCTCCGGGCCGACGACCGCGAGGGCGGCCTCGAGGTTTCGCTCGACACGTCGCATGCGCGGCTCCGGGTGCCGGCGGGCGACGACGCCGCCGAGCTGGCGGGCGTCGTACGGCGGTCCCTCGAGGACGGTCGGGTCGTCATCCTGACCGCGGACGACGGCGGCGCGGTCCTCGACGTCCGTGAGCTACCCGGTGACGTCGCCGGAGCGTTGCCCCCTTTCCCGCTACCCCCTGAACCTGGGCCCTGGCCCCCGGCGGTCTCGGCGTGGCTACGCGTCCCGCTGTGGCTCTGGCGCATCATCCGCTGCCTCTGGTGCTGGTGGTTCTGCTGCATCTCGCCGACCCGCGCGCAGCAGGTCTTCGACGCGATGGCGGCGACGTCGTGCGACCCGCTGACCTGCCCCGTCCCGTGCATCCCGTTCAAGTTCCCCGACGACGGCTGCTGGGCGCGGGCGCACGAGATGTGCCGGCTGATGATCAACATGGGCCTGCGGCCGCGCAAGGTCTGGATCGACGCGAGCCCCGGCCACTCGCTGCACGTGAACACCCGCAACAACCCGAACTGCTTCGTCGAGTGGGGCTGGCACGTCGCGCCGATCCTGTGCGTTCGCGGCTGGTTCCCGTTCGTCGTACGGACGATGGTCATCGACCCGTCGCTGTTCACGACGCCGGTGTCGGAGGCGACGTGGAAAGGCGTCCAAGGCGACCCGGCCGCGACGCTGACCGAGACCGGCCCGGAGGTGTTCTGGCACGGCGGCGGGACCGACCCCAACTACACGCAGTGCAACGCGATCCTCGCGCAGTACCGGCAGGCGCTGGTGGCCCGCTCGACCCAGGACGGGCCGCCGCCGTACGCGAACTGCCCCTGACTGTTGGGGCGGGTCAGCAGCAGGCCGGCGCCGCGCAGGACTCGGGAGCGTTGCTCGCTGCGCCGAAGAACGTCTGGCTGTCGGCGAGGACGGCGTAGACCTCCCAGCGCTCGCCGTTCGGCGTGCCCTCGACCCAGAACTTGTCCTGCTTGGCGTAGCAGCAGGTCGTGCCGCGCTCGTCGACGGACGCGAGCCCGACCGCGGCAAGCCTGGTCTGCTCGGCGTCGACGGCGTCGGTGGACTCGACCTCGACGCCGAGGTGGTTGAGCGTGCCCCCCTGGCCGGGGTTCTCCAGCAGGACGAGCTTGAGCGGCGGGCTCGCCACGGCGAAGTTGGCGTAGCCCTCGCGCCGTTTCGCCGGCTCGGTGCCGAACAGTTTCGAGTAGAACGCGACGGCCTCGTCGATGTCGTCGACGTTGAGCGCGAGCTGGATGCGTGCCATGCCGACACCTTCGCAACCTCTTTGACATATGTCAAGGAGGCGTTGCAGGATGGCGGAGTGCCCAAGGCGTTGCCGGTCATCGACACCACCGACCCGATCTGCTGCGCGCCGGTGGCAGCCGCGCCGATGACCGATGGCGACGCGCTCGAGGTCGCGCTGCGGCTCAAGGCGCTCGCCGACCCGGTCCGGGTCCGGCTGATGTCGCTGCTGCTCGCCGGGGACGAGGTGTGCACGTGCGACCTCGCTCCCGCCGTCGGCGTGACCGAAGCGACGGTGAGCCACCACCTGTCCGCGCTGAAGAAAGCCGGGCTCATCAGCGACGGCGAGCGGCGCGGGATGAACGTGTACTACCGCGCCCGGCGCGAGTCGCTCGGCGCGCTGTGTCGCGTCATCGACCCGGCCTGCTGCTGACGTGCGTCCGCCGTATTCGGGGCCGCTCCCGTTGCTCGCCCGGCAGGCGCTCGCGGAGTTCCTCGGCTCGGCCGGGCTCGTCGCGGTCGTCATCGGCTCGGGCATTGCCGCGCAACGGCTTTCGCCGCACCAGGCCGGGCTCGAGCTGCTCGAGAACGCGCTCGTCACCGGCGCCGGGCTGGTCGCGCTGATCCTCGCGTTCGGCCCCGCGTCCGGCGGCCACTTCAACCCAGTGGTCAGCCTCGCCGACCGTGCGTTCGGCGGCGTCACTTCTCGGCAGCTCGCCGCGTACCTGCCGGCACAACTCGCGGGTGGGGTCGTCGGCGCGATTCTCGCGAACCTGATGTTCGGTCTCGACGCGGTCAGCGTGTCGACGCATGACCGGTCGTCGGGCGGGCTGTGGCTGTCCGAAGCACTCGCGACGTTCGGCCTCGTCGTACTCGTCTTCGGGTTGGTCCGGTCGGGTCGCGCCGCGGTCGCGCCGTTCGCTGTCGGCGCGTACATCGCCGCCGCGTACTGGTGGTCGTCGTCGACGAGCTTCGCCAACCCGATGATCGACGTCGCGCGGATGCTGTCCAACACGTTCGCCGGGATCGCGCCGGCGTCGGTCCCGATGTTCGTCGTCATGCAACTCGCCGGTGGCGCTGCCGCGGTCGGCGTCGTGCACCTGCTGTACCCGAGCGTCGGCACCGCCGCGGTCGATGTCGTCGTACCGCACTCGGAGCAATGAGAGCCGGCCGAGGCGTGCGAACGACGCGGTAGACGTCGTCGCCGGGTCAGCCCCAGCCGACCAGGTCGGGGAGGTGGGGGAGGCCGGACGTGGCCGCGGTGTGCCGGGCCTGGGCGTTGCGCAACCGGGTCATCGCGTCGCGGATCCGGTCGGTCGCCGCCTCGTCGTCGGGGGCCGCATCGAGCGCCGCGATGAGCTGCTGCTCGGCGTTGTCGACTTCGGTCCTCGTGGCCTCGAGGTGCAACTGGGCGTCGGAGCTCATGCGGACCTCCTTGTCGGTGGTGCGGCGATCGTCCGCACCCGGCATGAACGGGTGCTTCCCCGGCCGGTAACGGGTCGGCGACGGTTGGACGACAACTCGGCGAACACGCCGTTTCTCCCGCCGCGGCTCGACGGACGGGGGTGACGATTGAGGCGTGCAACGGTACGAGTGCTCGCACCGGCCGCCGTGCCCGCCGGCCGAGGCCACCGACGCGGCGGCGGCACGGGTCGTGGCCGACTGCCAGGAGCAGGGCTGGAGCCTGCTCTGCAACGGGCTGGTGAGCTTCGACGACCTGGCCGCGATGCGCCCGGACGGCACGGTCTGTGCCGCGGGCGGTCCGCCGGAGCCCGGTCCGGCGCGGCGGGTCGGGTCCCGTCTCCAGTTACTGCGTCAGGCGAGCGTTACCTCGACGGTCGTGCCCGGCTGAACCCGAGTGTTGGGAAGCGGTTTCTGGCTCTGGACCCGCGCATCATCGCCCGTTGCGCTGCCGGAAGCTTCCGACAGGCCTAGCCGTGCATGCTGAAGGTTGCTCGTCGCGGTGGCCTTGGACTGTCCCGTCACGTCGGGCACGGAGACGGTCGGGGAGATCGCGCCGAGGATGTCCTGGCGGGCTTGGTCGGAGGCCTTCGACGCGAAGTAGAAGGCGACGACCGACCCTGCGCTCGCGGCGGTCGCGCCGACGAGCGTGTTGCTGAGCGACGTGTCGCTCAGGTGGAAGCTGAAGACGGTGAACAGCAAGAGCCCGAGGACGAGAGCGATGGCGAGCCAACTCCGGATGAGCGATGACGGTGGGGAGTCGCCCGGCTTCTT
>JAVEEI010000094.1 GCA_030840525.1 Frankiaceae bacterium | reverse complement strand
TCGACGTACCCGCCGGCGACGTACGACCTCGCGGTCGTCGTGCCGGACGACGTGCCGGCCGGGGTGGTCGCCGCGACCTTGCGTGGGGCGGCCGGCCCGCTGGTCGAGCAGGTGCGCCTCTTCGACGTGTACGCCGGCGATCAGGTGCCGGCGGGGCACCGTTCGCTGGCGTTCGCGTTCCGGCTCCGGGCGGCCGACCGGACGCTGACCGCTGAGGACGTCGCCGCGTCGCGGGCGAGCGCCGTCGCCGCCGCGGAGCTGTCGTTCGGCGCCCGGCTCCGTGGCGCATGATCTGGGCGCCGCATGATCTGGGCGCCGCATGACCTGGGCGCCGCATGACTAACCGGCTACCTGTATAGTCATACGTCATGGGCACCAGCGCGGCCGTCGTCGGCGCGAGCGGGTACGCGGGCGGCGAGCTGCTGCGGCTGCTCGACGGTCACCCGCACCTCGACGTCACCGCCGTCGCCGCGGCGTCGAACGCCGGCCGGCCGCTCGGCGGGGTGCACCCGCAGCTCGTCACGCTGGCCGACCGCGTCCTCGTCGGCGCCGACGACCCCGCCGTACTCGGCGCCGACGTGGTCTTCCTCGCGCTGCCGCACGGCGAGTCGGCCGCGCTCGCGGCCCGGCTGCCCGAGGGCACCGTCGTCGTCGACCTCGGCGCCGACTTCCGGCTCCGCTCCGCCGCCGACTGGGACCGCTGGTACGGCGGCACCCCGCACGCGGGCACCTGGGTCTACGGGATGCCCGAGCTGCCGGGTGCGCGCGAGCAGGTCCGCGGCAGCCGCCGCATCGCGAACCCCGGCTGCTACCCGACCGCGGTCATCCTCGCGCTCGCGCCGCTGCTCGCGGCCGGCCTGGTCGACGTCGACGACATCGTCGTGGTGGCCGCGAGCGGCACCAGCGGCGCCGGCCGCGCCGCGTCGCCGCGACTGCTCGGCAGCGAGGTGATGGGCGACCTCACGCCGTACAAGGTCGGCGGCGCGCACCAGCACCTGCCCGAGATCCGGCAGGCGCTCGGCGCCGGCCCGCTGTCGTTCACGCCGGTGCTTGCGCCGATGCCGCGCGGGATCCTCGCGACCTCGACGGCGAAGCTGCGCCCCGGTGTCTCGACCGCGCGGCTTCGCGGCGTGCTGGCCGAGGCGTACGACGGCGAGCCGTTCGTGACCGTGCTGCCGGACGGCCAGTGGCCGCACACGGCCGCGACATACGGGTCCAACTCCTGCCAGATCCAAGTCGTCGCCGACGCCGACGCGGGGCGCGCGGTCGTCGTCGCGGCGATCGACAACCTCGGCAAGGGCGCGGCCGGCCAGGCGCTGCAGAACGCGAACCTCGCGCTGGGTTACGACGAGACGGCCGGGTTGACCGCGAACGGAGTCGCGCCATGACGGTGACGGCGGCGCAGGGCTTCACCGCGGCGGGAGTCGCGGCCGGGTTGAAGTCGAGCGGCGGCCCCGACGTCGCGCTGGTCGTCAACGCCGGCCCGTCGTACGCCGCCGCGGGCGTGTTCACCGCCAACCGGGTGCAGGCCGCGCCGGTGCTGTGGTCGCGCCAGGTGCTCGCCGGCGGCCAGGTCCGCGCCGTCGTGCTCAACTCCGGCGGGGCCAACGCGTGCACCGGCCCGGAGGGTTTCCAGGACACGCACCGCACCGCCGAGCACGTGGCCTCGCTGCTGGCGTGCGGCGCGGGCGAGGTCGCGGTGTGCTCGACCGGGCTCATCGGCGAGCGGCTGCCGATGCAGCGGCTGCTCGACGGCGTCGACAAGGCCGCGGCCGGGCTCGACGCCGCCGGCGGCGACGCCGCGGCCGAAGCGATCCGTACGACGGACACCGTCCGCAAGACGGCCGTCGTACGTCGCGGTGCGGTCACGGTCGGCGGCATGGCGAAGGGCGCGGGCATGCTCGCGCCCGGGCTCGCGACGATGCTGTGCGTGCTCACCACCGACGCGGTCGCGACCGCCGACACGCTCGACCAGATACTGCGGGACGCCGTCCGCCGCACGTTCGACCGGGTCGACACGGACGGCTGCATGTCGACCAACGACACGGTGCTGCTGCTGGCGAGCGGCGCGAGCGGCGTGGAGCTCGACCCGGCCGAGCTACGCGCGATGGTGCACGACGCGTGCGACGACCTCGCCCGGCAGCTCGTCACCGACGCCGAGGGCGCGACGAAAGACATCGTCATCACGGTGCGCGGTGCGGCGAGCGAGGACGATGCGGTGACGGTCGCGCGCTCGGTCGCGCGGAGCAACCTGGTGAAGTGCGCCGTACACGGCCAGGACCCCAACTGGGGCCGCATCCTCGCCGCCGTCGGCACGACCGACGCGGCCTTCGAGCCAGACAAAATCGGCGTCACGGTGAACGGCGTCGAGGTGTGCCGCAACGGTGCTTCGTACGCCGACCGCGCGCTGGTCGACATGAGCGGACGGGACGTCAGCATCGAGATCGACCTCGGCGCGGGTGGGTACGGCGGCTTCGTCCGGACGACGGACCTCACCGCCGCATACGTGCACGAGAACTCGGCGTACTCGACATGAGCCGCGACGCCGACGCCGCGGTGAAGGCGGCCACTCTCGTCGAGGCGCTGCCGTGGCTCGAACGCTTCCACGGCCGGACCGTCGTGGTGAAGTACGGCGGGCACGCGATGGCCGACGAGTCGTTGCGCAAGGCGTTCGCCGAGGACGTCGTGTTCCTGCGTTACGCCGGGATCCGCGTCGTCGTCGTGCATGGCGGCGGGCCGCAGATCAACGCGGCACTCGACCGCATGGGCATCGAGCCGGTCTTCACCGGCGGCCTGCGGGTCACGACGCCGGAGACCATGGACGTGGTCGGCATGGTTCTCGTCGGCCAGGTGCAACGCGACATCGTCGGGCTGATCAACGCGCACGGGCCGTTCGCGGTCGGCATCTCCGGCGAAGACGCGCGGCTGTTCACGGCCGAGCGGCGGGTCGCGCTGATCGACGGCGAAGAAGTAGACCTCGGCCTCGTCGGCGACGTCACCAGCGTCGATCCCGGCGTCGTCGCCGGCCTGCTCGCGGACGGCAGAATCCCTGTCGTATCAAGCGTTTCTCGCGGTGCCGAGGGTGGCGTCTTAAACGTCAACGCCGACTCCGCGGCGGCGTCGCTCGCCGTCGCACTCGGCGCCGAGAAGCTCGTCGTGCTCACCGACGTCGAAGGCCTCTACGCCGACTGGCCCGCCAGCAACGACGTCATCAGCCGGCTCACCGCGGCCGAGCTCGACGAGCTGCTGCCGACACTTTCCGAAGGAATGGTGCCGAAAATAGAGGCGTGCCTGCGCGCGGTCCGCGGCGGCGTTCCCGGCGCGCACGTCATCGACGGCCGGGTGCCGCACGCGCTGCTGCTCGAGGTCTTCACCGACTCCGGCGTCGGCACGATGGTGGTGCCCCAATGAGCGACAACACAGCGAGCATGTGGCAGCAGCGCTGGGACGCCGTGATGGCGCGCAACTACGGCACGCCGCCGTTGACGCTCGTCAGCGGTTCCGGTTGCCACGTGCGCGACGCCGATGGCCGCGACTACCTCGACCTGCTCGCCGGCATCGCGGTCAACGCGCTAGGTCATGCGCACCCGGCGGTCGTCGCGGCGGTGAGCGAACAGGTCGCGCGGATCGCGCACACCTCCAACCTCTACGTCAACGAGCGCGCGGTCGAGCTCGCCGAGCGGCTCGTCGGGATCCTCGGCGTCGCCGGCACCCGCGTCTTCCTGTGCAACGACGGCACCACCGCGAACGAGGCCGCGATCAAAACGGTGCTGCGCGCCCGCCCCGGCCGGCGCCGGTTCGTCGCGGCGGAGAACTCGTTCCACGGCCGTTCGCTCGGCGCGCTCGCCTTGACCGGGAAGGAAGCGGCGCGCGCGCCGTTCGCGCCGTTCGGCATCGAGGTCGTCCACGTCGCGTACGGCGACGCCGATGCGCTCGCCAACGCGGTCGACGACCACACCGCCGCGGTGGTGCTCGAGCCCACTCTCGGCGAGGCCGGCGTCGTACCGCCGCCGGACGGATACCTACAAGCGGCGCGCGACGCGTGCGACGCGGCCGGCGCGCTGCTGGTCATCGACGAGATCCAGAGCGGGATCGGCCGGACCGGCGCGTGGTTCGCGCACCAGCGCGAGGGCATCGTCGCCGACATCGTGACGCTCGCGAAGGGCCTCGGCGGCGGGTTGCCGATCGGTGCCTGCCTCGCGACCGGCGACACCGCGGAAGCGCTTCAGAAGGGCGACCACGGCTCGACGTTCGGCGGCAACCCGGTCGCGTGCGCCGCCGCGCTCGCGGTCATCGACACGATCGAGAAGGACGGGCTGCTCGACCACGTCACCACTCTCGGCGAGAGATGGTCGGCGCAGCTCGCCCGCACCATCGGCGTACGCGGGCGTGGGCTGTGGCTCGCGCTCGTCGTCACCGACGGCTCGGCGCCGGCGATCGAGGTCGCGGCTCGGGACGCCGGTTTCCTAGTGAACGCAACGGGTCCGGACGCCGTACGGCTGGCCCCTCCGCTCGTGCTCACCGAAGCCGAGGCGACGGCGTTCGCCGACGCGTTGCCGTCAATCCTCGACGCGGCGGCCGGCGCCGTTAGTGTCGGCGGCGTGAACGCCGACGCGAGCGCTGGGGGGACCCGACCATGAGCGTGCCGCACGTCCTCGTCGTTGAGGACGATCCGAGTGTCCGCGGCCTGTTGCAGACGTTGCTGGCGGCCGAAGGGTACGACGTCGCCGTCGCGTCCGATGGCCTCGCCGGGCTGGTCAAGGCGAGCAGCCGGCGACCCGAGCTGATCCTGCTCGACCTGATGATGCCGGACCTCGGCGGCATCCGCGTGCTCGAGGAGCTGCGCGGCGACCCCGCGCTCGCCGACGTCCCGGTCATCGTCGTCACCGGCAAGGTCGAAGCGGTGCCCGGGCTGCAGGAAGTCCTCGGCGAGGACTCGGTGTTCGCCAAGCCGTTCGGCGTCGCCGAGCTGCTCGCGCGAGTCGCGGCGGTGACCGGCGGGCCGCCGCCGCGCTCGGAGCTCGACGGGCGAGAGGGACAGCCGCAGTGACCCGGCACTTCCTGGTCGACGACGACCTGACCAGCGCGGAGCAGGCCGTCGTCCTCGACGAGGCCGTCGCGATGAAGAAGGACCGGTTCGCGGCCAAGCCGCTGGCCGGCCCGCGCTCCGTCGCGGTCATCTTCGAGAAGCCCTCGACCCGCACCCGGCTGTCGTTCGAGGCGGGTATCGCCGACCTCGGCGGGCACCCGATCATCCTCGACGCGCGCAGCACGCAGCTCGGCCGCGGCGAGACGATCGAGGACACCGCGCGGGTGCTGTCGCGCTACGTCAGCGCGATCGTCATCCGCACGTTCGGGCAGGACCGGATCGAGCGGCTCGCAGAGGCCGCGTCGGTGCCGGTCGTCAACGCGCTCACCGACTACGCGCACCCGTGCCAGGCGCTGGCCGACCTGCAGACGATCCGGGAGAAGAAGGGCGGCCTCGCCGGCGTCACGATGACGTACCTCGGCGACGGCAACAACATGGCGCACTCGCTGCTGCTCGCCGGCGCGCTCGCCGGCATGCACGTACGCGTCGCGTCCCCGCCCGGCTTCGAGCCGATCGAGCAGGTCGTCCGCCGGGCCGGCGAGATCGCCGCGGCGACCAACGGCTCCGTCGAGGTGACCACCGACCCGCTGGCCGCGGCCGACGGCGCCGACGTGCTGTACACCGACGTGTGGGCCTCGATGGGGCAGGAGGCCGAGGCGGCGAGCCGGCTGCTGGTGTTCCAGCCGTACACCCTCGACCAGCGCGTCGTCGAGGCGGCTGCCGACGACGTCGTCGTCCTGCACTGCCTGCCCGCGCACCGCGGCGAGGAGATCGCCGCCGAGGTCATCGACGGCCCGCACAGCGCGGTGTTCGACCAGGCCGAGAACCGGCTGCACGCGCAGAAGGCACTGCTCGCTTTTCTGTTGGAGCGCCAATGACTTTGCCGGCGGCCGCGCCGGCGACGAAGGCGGCCCGGCAGGCGCGGATCAGTGCGCTGATCGCCGCGACGCCGATTCGCTCGCAGACCCAGCTCGCCGCGCTGCTCGCGGCCGAAGGCGTCGCGGTCACGCAGGCGACGCTGTCCCGCGACCTCGAAGAGATGGGCGCGGTGAAGGTACGCCGCCCCGGGCTCGGCACCGTCTACGCCGTGGGCGACGAGCTGCCGGGGCCGGTGCTGCGCGCGTTGAGCGAGCGCGCCGACGGCCGGTTCTCCCGGCTGGCCGCCGAGCTGCTCGTCGGCGTCGACGCGAGCGCCAACCTCGTCGTGCTGCGGACGCCGCCGGGCGGGGCGCAGCTGCTCGCGTCCGCGGTCGACCGCGCCGGGCTCGACGAGGTGCTCGGCACGATTGCCGGCGACGACACCGTGCTCGTCGTCATCAGGGACCCGAAGGGCGGGCCGGCGTTTGCCGACCGGCTACGAAAAATGGCAGGAGCCGCAGACGATGACTGACCGTGTTGTGCTGGCCTACTCGGGCGGCCTCGACACGTCCGTGGCGATCGGGTGGATCGCCGCCGAGACCGGCGCCGAGGTCGTGGCCGTCGCCGCCGACGTCGGCCAGGGCGGTGAAGACCTCGACGTGATCCGGCAGCGCGCACTCGACTGCGGCGCGGTCGAGGCGGTCGTCGTCGACGCGCGCGCGGAGTTCGCGGAGGACTACTGCCTGCCGGCGCTGCGCGCGAACGCGCTCTACATGGACCGCTACCCGCTCGTCTCCGCGCTGTCGCGGCCGGTCATCGTGAAGCATCTCGTCGAGGCGGCGCGCTACCACGGCGCGACGATGGTGTCGCACGGCTGCACCGGCAAGGGCAACGACCAGGTGCGCTTCGAAGTCGGTATCGCCGCGCTCGCGCCGGAGCTGAAAATCCTTGCGCCCGTTAGAGATTCCGGCATGACCCGCGACAAGGCGATCGCGTTCGCCGAGGAGAAGGGGTTGCCGATCGACGTGACCAAGAAGTCGCCGTACTCGATCGACCAGAACCTCTGGGGCCGCGCGGTCGAGACCGGCTTCCTCGAAGACATCTGGAACGCGCCGATCGAAGACGTCTACTCCTACACGCAGGACCCGTCGGTGCCGCAGGATCCGGACGAGGTGGTCGTCAGCTTCGTCGACGGCGCGCCGACCGCGATCGACGGCCGCCCGGTCACGATGCTCGAGGCAGTGCAGCAGCTCAACGCCCGGGCCGGTGCGCAGGGTGTCGGCCGGCTCGACATGGTCGAGGACCGCCTCGTCGGGATCAAGAGCCGCGAGGTCTACGAAGCCCCCGGCGCGATCGCGCTCATCACCGCACACCAAGAGCTCGAGAACGTCACGGTGGAGCGGGATTTGGCGCGGTTCAAGCGATCCGTCGACCAGCGGTGGGCCGAGCTCGCGTACGACGGGCTGTGGTTCTCGCCGTTGAAGCGCGCGCTCGACGAGTTCGTCGCGTCGGCGTCGACGCACGTGACCGGTGACATTCGGATGACGTTGCACGGCGGTCGCGCGACCGTCACGGGCCGGCGCAGCGCGGCGTCGCTGTACGAGTACGACCTCGCGACGTACGACGCCGACGACACGTTCGACCAGAGCCTCGCCAAGGGCTTCGTCGAGCTGTGGGGCCTGCCCAGCCGGATCGCCGCGCGCCGCGACCAGAAGCTCGCCGAGGGAACCGGCACGTGACCGGTCAGGCGCCGCCCACCCGGTTGTGGGGCGCCCGCTTCTCCGGCGGCCCCGCCGACGCGCTGACGCGGCTGTCGACGAGTGTGCAGTTCGACTGGCGGCTCGCGCCGTACGACCTGCTCGCGTCGAGGGCGCACGCGCGGGTGCTGCGCGCCGCCGGGCTGCTCGACGAGCACGAGCTGAGCCGGCTGCTCGTCGCGCTGGACGAGCTCGACCACGACGCGCGGCATGGCCTGTTCCGGCCGTCGACCGAGGACGAGGACGTGCACACCGCGCTCGAACGCGGCCTGCTCGAACGCGTCGGCTCGCTCGGCGGGAAGCTGCGCGCGGGTCGTAGCCGCAACGACCAGATCGCGACGGACCTGCGGCTCTATCTCCGCGACCACGCGCGCCAGGTCGTCTCGCGGCTGGTCGAGCTCGAGACGGCGCTGGTCGACCAGGCCGAGCGGACGATGCACGTTCCCGCGCCGGGGATGACGCATATGCAGCACGCGCAACCCGTGCTGTTCGCGCACCAGTTGCTCGCGCACGTGCAGGCGTTCGCCCGCGACGTCGCGCGGCTGCAGGACTGGGATCGGCGCGCGGCCGTGTCGCCGCTCGGCGCGGGTGCGCTGGCCGGCTCGTCGCTGCCGCTCGACCCCCAGGCCGTCGCGACGGAGCTGGGTTTTTCCTCCGCGGCGGCCAACTCCATCGACGCGGTCAGCGACCGCGACTTCGCCGCCGAGTTCCTGTTCTGCGCGGCCCTGGCCGGGGTGCACCTGTCCCGGCTCGGCGAGGAGGTCGTGCTCTGGACGACGAGCGAGTTCCGCTGGGTCGAGCTCGACGACTCCTTCGCCACGGGGTCGTCGATCATGCCGCAGAAAAAGAACCCCGACGTCGCCGAGCTCGCCCGCGGCAAGGCCGGCCGGCTCGTCGGCGACCTCACCGCGCTGCTCACCGTCCTGAAGGGCCTGCCGCTCGCGTACGACCGCGACCTCCAGGAGGACAAGGAGCCGGTCTTCGACGCGGTCGACACGCTGCTCCTCGTCGTACCCGCGGTCGCCGGCATGATCGCCACGATGCGGGTCAACGAGGCGCGGCTGGCGCAGACCGCGGCCGACGGTTTCGCCCTCGCCACCGATGTCGCGGAACACCTCGTACGGCGCGGGGTTCCGTTCCGCGAGGCGCACGAAGCGGTCGGCCATCTCGTCGTGTGGTGCTCCGTCCACGACGTCGACCTCGGCGACGTCTCCGACGACGACCTGCGCACGATCAGCGAGCACCTCACCCCCGACGTGCGCAGCGTGCTGTCGGTGGAAGGTGCACTGGCGGCGCGCGCGACCCCCGGCGGGACCGCGCCGGCGCGGGTGCGGGAGCAGCTCGACGACGTACGCCAGCTGGTGCACGAGCACGCCGCATGGGCCGCGGACGGCTGATCTACCCGTGGCGTCGTACCGCGCCGTTCTCGATAGAGAGTTCTTCGACCGGCCCGTGCTCGACGTCCTGCCCGACCTGCTCGGTGCCGTCGTCGTCCACGGCGAGGTCGCCGTACGGCTCACCGAGGTCGAGGCGTACGACGGCGCCGACGACCCCGCCTCGCACGCGTTCCGCGGGCCGACGCCGCGCAACGCGGTGATGTTCGGCCCGCCCGGCCACGCGTACGTCTACTTCACCTACGGCATGCACTTCTGCGTCAACCTCGTCTGCGGCGAGGCCGGCCGCGCGGCCGCTGTGCTGCTGCGTGCGGGCGAGGTCGTCGAGGGTGCCGAGCTGGCCCGGCTGCGCCGTGCGGGCGCCCGCGACCGCGACCTGGCCCGCGGGCCGGCGCGGCTGACGAAGGCGCTCGGCATCGACCGCGCCCTCGACGGCGCCGACGTCTGCGACCCGCGGTCGCCGCTGCGCGTGCTCCGCGGCGACGGCGTGCCGGCGACTCGGGTCGCGACCGGCCCGCGGGTCGGCGTCAGCGCCGCCGCCGACCGGCCGTGGCGCTGGTGGGTCGACGGCGACCCGACCGTCTCGACGTACCGTCCGCACGCGCGACGTCGCCGTCGTACCGAAACTGCGTAGCGCGATACGCAAGGATGCGGGTCGTGGCCGCCGACATCCTCGACGACTTGGCGTGGCGCGGGCTGACCGCGCAGACGACCGACCTCGACGCGCTGCGCGCCGACCTCGCCAGCGGCGTGGTCACGCTCTACGCCGGGTTCGACCCGACCGCGCCGAGCCTGCACGCCGGCAACCTCATGCCGCTACTCACGCTGCGCCGGTTCCAGCAGGCGGGGCACCGGCCGATCGTCCTCGGCGGCGGCGCGACCGGCATGATCGGCGACCCGCGCGACGTCGGGGAGCGGACGATGCAGCCGGCGGAGACGGTCGCGGCGTGGACCGACCGGATCCGCGCGCAGCTCGAGCGGTTCGTCGAGTTCGGCACCGGCTCCACCGCGGCGCTCGCGGTCAACAACCTCGACTGGACCGCCGACCTGCCGGTGCTGACCTTCCTGCGCGACGTCGGCAAGCACTTCTCGGTCAACGTGATGATCGCCCGCGAGACGGTGAAGGCGCGGCTGGAGTCCTCGGGCATCAGCTACACGGAGTTCAGCTACCTGCTGCTGCAGTCCATGGACTACCTCGAGCTGTTCCGCCGGCACGGCTGCCGGCTCCAGGTCGGCGGCTCGGACCAGTGGGGCAACATCCTCGGCGGTGTCGACCTGATCCGCCGGGTG
The DNA here is from genome assembly GCA_030840525.1 of Frankiaceae bacterium. GTDB lineage: Bacteria > Actinomycetota > Actinomycetes > JAFAQI01 > JAFAQI01 > BP-197. The sequence continues at coordinate 78 of JAVEEI010000094.1, read as the reverse complement.
GAGCAGGAGAGCGTCCACGCCCTGACCACGCCGCTGGTCACGAACGCGTCAGGGGAGAAGTTCGGCAAGTCGACCGGC
>JAVEEI010000085.1 GCA_030840525.1 Frankiaceae bacterium | reverse complement strand
GGTGCTCGCCGCCGCGCGGCTGCACGCGGTGATCGGCGGCCACGCCCCGCGCGACTCCACGTCGATCGACGCGCGGGTGCCACCGGTCGTCGCGGCCGCGCGCGCGGCCGACGTGACCGGGCTGCGGGTCGGCGTCGTCACGCAGTTCAAGGGCGACGGCTACGAGTCCGGCGTGCTCGCGCGCTTCGACGAGTCCGTTGCGCTGCTGGAAAAACTCGGCGCGACCGTCGAAGAGGTCTCGTGCCCGCACTTCGACTACGCGCTGCCGGCCTACTACCTGATCGCGCCGTCCGAGGCGTCGAGCAACCTGGCCCGCTACGACGCGATGCGCTACGGGCTGCGGGTCGGCGACGACGGTGAGGCGTCGGCCGAAGAGGTGATGGCGGCGACCCGCGACGCCGGCTTCGGCGCCGAGGTCAAGCGGCGCATCATCCTCGGCACCTACGCGTTGTCGGCCGGCTACTACGACGCCTACTACGGCCAGGCGCAGAAGGTGCGGACGCTGATCAGCCGCGACTTCACGGCGGCGTTCGAGCGGGTCGACGTGCTCGTCTCGCCGACGACGCCGACGACCGCGTTCACGCTGGGGGAGCGGGTCGACGACCCGATGGCGATGTACCTCGCCGACCTCTGCACGATCCCGTCCAACCTCTACGGCGGCCCTGCGCTGTCGGTGCCGTGCGGCCTGTCCGACGACGGGCTGCCGGTCGGGTTGCAGGTCATGGCGCCGGTGCAGGCCGACGAGCGGATGTACCGCGTGGCCGCCGCGGTCGAGGCCGCGCTCGGTTCCGACAAGCTGCTGGAACACGCGCCCGCGCTTTAGCTAGTGCAGCCGCAGGCCGGCCTCGCGCGCCAGCGACGGACCGAGCGTGATGAGGTCGTCGAGGTCGACGTCCGCACCGCGCAACGACAGCGCGCCGCCGACACCGGTGAGAGTGCAGCGCTCGAGCCGCACCTTCTTCACGACCACGTTCTGAAACGTCGCGCCGCTGAGGTCGCAGTCGCGGAACAGCACGTGATCGAGGGTCGCGCCGTACAGGTCGAGCTCGGTCATCGTGCTCGTGGTGACGACGACGCGTTGCAGCGTGCTGAACCGCAGCGACAGCCGCAGGCTCGTGCACTCGTCGAGGACCGCGTCTTGAAGCACGCCGCCGCCGAACGTGCAGTCGCGGAACCGGCTGGACGCGACGCGGACCCGGCGCATGTTGGCGCCGGTCGTCGTGATGCCGGAGAAGTCGCACCCCTCCGCGCTCAGGTCGACGATCTCCGGCCGGTCGAGCTCGACGCCGACGACGCGCTGCTGCGACCAGACGGCCCGGGCGACGTCGACGTCGTCGCCGGGGTCGCAGACGTCGGTCGGCTCGACCCCGCTCACGTCGGGTGCGGCCGGCCGCCAGGGCCGCTCGGTCGGAGCCACGCACGCATTCTCGCGCGCGGCCGTGAAATCCTGTCCGGGTGAGTACCACGGTGATGTCCTACGACGACGTGCTCGACCGCTACGACCCGGTGCTCGGGCTGGAGACGCACGTCGAGCTGGGCACCGTGACGAAGCTGTTCTGCGGCTGCTCGACAGTGTTCGGCGCCGAGCCCAACACGCAGGTCTGCCCGGTGTGCCTCGGCCTGCCCGGCAGCCTGCCGGTCACCAACGCGGCCGCCATCGACTACACGGTGCGGATCGGTCTCGCACTGCACTGCCGGATCGCCGAGTGGTGCCGGTTCGCGCGCAAGAACTACTTCTATCCGGACATGCCGAAGAACTACCAGGTCTCGCAGTACGACGAGCCGCTGTGCGTCGACGGCTACCTCGACGTCGACGTCGACGGCGAGACGTTCCGGATCGCGATCGAGCGCGTGCACCTGGAGGAGGACACCGGCAAGTCGATGCACGTCGGCGGATCCACCGGGCGCATCCACGGCGCGACCCACTCGCTCGTCGACTACAACCGCGCGGGCATCCCGCTCGTCGAGATCGTGACGAAGCCGATCGCCGGCACCGGTCACCGCGCGGCCGCGGTGGCGCGGGCGTACGTGACCGAGCTGCGTGACCTGCTGCGCGGGCTCGGGGTTTCCGACGTACGGATGGAGCAGGGCTCGCTGCGCTGCGACGTGAACGTCTCGCTGATGCCGCGCGGCGCGACCGAGTTCGGCACCCGCAGCGAGACGAAGAACGTCAACTCGCTGCGCAGTGTCGAGCGCGCGGTGCGGTACGAGGTCGAGCGGCAGGCGTCGCGGCTCGACGCGGGCGAGCGCGTCGTCCAGGAGACCAGGCACTTCCACGAAGACACCGGTACGACGAGCCCGGGGCGGAGCAAGGAGGAGGCGCAGGACTATCGCTACTTCCCGGAGCCCGACCTCGTGCCGATCGCCCCAGCGCCGGAGTGGGTCGAGCAGTTGCGCGCGACGTTGCCGGCGCCGCCGAGTGTCGCGCGCAAGCAGTTCGCGACCGAGCACGGCTTCACCGACCTCGAGCTGACGCAGATGACGAACGCCGGCGTGGTCGAACTCGTTCGCGAGACGATCGCGGCGGGTGCCGCGCCGGGGAAGGCGCGCGGCTGGTGGCTCGGCTACCTCGTCGGGCGCGCCAACGACGCGGGAGTCGAGGCGGCGTCGCTGGCGATTACGCCGGCGCAGGTCGCGCGGGTGAGCGCGCTGGAGGACGACGGCACGCTGACCAACAAGCTCGCCCGCCAGGTCGTCGAAGCGGTGCTCGCGGGCGAGGGCGAGCCCGACGCGGTGATCGAGGCGCACGGGTGGAAGGTCGCCGGCGAGGACGAGCTGGTCGCCGCGGTCGACGGGGCGATCGCGTCCATGCCCGACGTCGCCGGCAAGGTCCGCGACGGCAACCAGGGTGCGCTGGGCCCGCTGGTCGGTGCGGTGATGAAGGCGACCGGCGGCTCCGCCGACGCGAAGCGCGCCCGCGAGCTTCTGCTGGAACGCCTCGGCTGACCCGCGCGGGACGCGCCCTCGACGGGATCAAGAAAAAACCCCAGCGGCCGGTTCGGGCCGCTGGGGTGGGGACTGCGCTGCTGCAATCGTCAGTCGACGTCTTCTTCTTCCTCGAACATGTCGTGGCATCCCTTCGTCGTTCGTCGTTGCTCAGGTCTGTTTCCTGCTGGACCCTTCCGTAAGCGTACGGCCGGCAGCCGACGAGGTCTGGAACGGGTACGGCGGGTGCACGCCTCGTTCCATGATCGGCAGCTGGTCCCTCGTACTCAAACGCCGACTCCTCGCGCGGGCGGCGGCACCGCCTGGACGAGGCGGCGCCGACTGCACGTGACGGACGTTACGAGGTAATGCCCAGGACGCGCAGTCAAACCGCCGGGAAGGGCTGAATCGTTACGTACCCGCGGTAACGCCCTCATCCCTGCCGGAGCACCTGGATCCGCGTCTTGTCGATTTCAGTCTTCCGGTCCAAGATCGACTTCCGCTCCAACTGCGACGCCAAGAGCTCGAGCGAGAGGAAGACGGTCTTCTGCCGATGAGGTTCGTCGACGAACTCCCGGCGTGCTCGGATGTACCAGTAACAACGTTGGACTGAGCGCACGCAGATCGTGCCGCCCAGCTTGCGAACCGTGCCGAGGTCGTAGACCCCGGTCTCGACGCCCACCGCGATGCGCTCGAGCCCGTTGAGCATCGTGGCGATCGCGACGATCGCCTTCTCCTTGTTTGCCGCCGAGAGAAACTGTCCCGACTTTCCCTTCACTCTCGCGCCGGCCGTCGCGAGAGCCCGACTCTGTGCCTCGGTGAGGTTGCCGGGTCCGAGAAGGTTCGAGATCAGCCTTCGCGTCTCGACGGTCGAGTCCGACCACTCGATCCAGGCGCGGATGGTCGCCTGCTTCTTGCCGCGCCGCCAAGAGGCGGCGAACGTCGCCGCGGTGACCACCAAGGAAAGCAGGCCTACGACGACCGCCGCGACCGGGGCTGCGCGTGCGAGGTCACTGCGGCCGTGCTTGTCCAAGGCAACGAGGACGAGAGCGACGATCGCGACCACCACGAGCGCTGCCGTGACGGCGGCGGTCCACTGAGTCCGAGGTCTCCAGAACCGAGGATCCATGAGAGGTGCCTACCCGCATTTCGACCGGCCGGTGTCTTGCGAAATGGTAGTTCGGCTGCACGGATGCGCGTCCGTCCCCGGCCGAGCTGTGGACGGTCGGCAGCTCTCAGTCAGTCTTGGCGGCCGACGAGCGATGCGCGCTGAGCGAGGAGGCCCAGCTCGCGGGTGATCTCGGCGGGGAACTCCAACGGTAGGAAGTGCGAGCCGGGCAGTACGTGCAGCTCGGCGTGCGGGATCTGCGCGGCGGCGTCGATCATCGAGTGCATCGACGTCAGCACGTCGTACCGACCGGCGACGAGGGTTACCGGCGCGGTCACGAACGACAGGTCCATCGGCGGGTGCTCCGCCGCGCCGATCGCGAGGGTGAAGTACCAGCGGAAGTCGTGCTCGCGGAACTCCTGCAACGCGGGCATCAGCCGCTCGGGCGTCGCGCCGGGCCGCACGAAACCGCTGTGACTGATCGCTCGGCTGGTCAGCCGGTTGACCGGGATGTGCGCCGACACCCACGACAGCTGCGGGCCGATCCGGCGCCCCAGTTTCGCCGCCGCGAGGCCGAGGTCGTGGCGGAACCGGCGCGGCACCCCGAGCGGGCCGAACATCGCCCGGAACGTGCCGCCCGGAACGCCCGCCACGGCGAGCAGACCGGCCACCCGATCGGGGTGCGCGCGGGCGAACTCGAAGCCGACGTTGACGCCGAGCGACCAGCACGCGACCAGCGCCCGCTCGATGCCCTCGTGGTCCATCAGCGCGAGCAGGTCGTCGACGTGGTCCGCGATGCGCACCCTCGACTCGTCGGTCGGCCGGCCGCCGCCGCCGGTGCCCCGGTAGTACCACGTCACGACCCGAAAACCGCTGTCGTCGCGACTAACGTGCGGCCATGCCGACGGCCCGGTGCCGAGCCCGTTCGAGATGACGACGGCGGGGCCTTCTGACGCCTCGTTGCGCCAGCCCATGACGCTCGTGCCGTCGGCACTGTCGAAGCGGAACTTCGCCACAAGAGAGGATGCTCGCATGACACGCAACGAGCGAGAGTTCGACCTCGTCCTGTACGGCGCGAGCGGTTTCGTCGGCAAGCTCACCGCCGAGCACCTGGCCGCGACCGCACCCGACGGCGCGCGGATCGCGCTCGCCGGGCGGTCGGCCGCCAAGCTCGACGCGGTGCGCTCGTCGTTGCCCGAGCCGGCGCGTCAGTGGCCGACCCTCACCGCCGACGCCAACGACCCCGCCGCGTTGACCGCGCTGGCCCGCCGTACGACGGCCGTCGCCACCACCGTCGGCCCGTACCTCGCGTACGGCGTACCGCTCGTCGAGGCGTGCGCGGAAGCCGGCACGCACTACGCCGACCTGACCGGCGAGGTGTTGTTCATGCGCCGGACCGCGGACAAGCTGCACGACGTCGCCGCCTCCTCCGGCGCGCGGATCGTGCACGCGTGCGGCTTCGACTCGGTCCCCTCCGACCTCGGCGTCGCGCTGCTGCACGAGCTCGCCGGCGACGACGCGCTCACCGACACGACGCTCGCCGTCACCGACCTGCGCGGCGGCCTGTCCGGCGGGACGTTCGACTCGATGCGGCGCACGCTCGCCGAGGTGGCGAGCGACCCGGAGGCCGCGCGGATCCTCGACGACCCGTACGCGCTGAGTCCCGCGCGCGAGCTCGAGCCCGACAAGGCGAAGCCCGGCTGGGGCAGCGAACGCGACCTGCGCGGCATCGTGCACGACGGCGACCTCGACGCGTGGCTCGCGCCGTTCGTCATGGCGCCCTCTAACACCCGCGTCGTACGGCGCACGAACGCACTGCTCGACTGGACGTACGGTCGCGAGTTCCGTTACCGCGAGGTCATGGCGTTCCGCGGGCCGGTTGCGCCGGTCGCCGCTGCCGGGCTCACTGCCGGGTTGGCCGGTTTCGTCGGGCTGATGTCGACCGCGCCGACGCGCGCGGTGCTCGACCGGCTGCTGCCGAAGCCGGGCGAGGGCCCGTCGGAGAAGACCCGCCGCAACGGCCGGTTCCGGATCGAGATCACGTCGCGTACGGCGTCCGGCCGGCGGCTGCGCGCGGTCGTCGCCGCGACGGGCGACCCCGGGTACGCCGCGACCGCCGTCATGTTCGGGCAGTCGGCGCTCGCGCTCGCGTTCGACGGCGAGCAGTTGCCGCCGCGTGCAGGGGTGCTGACGCCGGCGACCGCCATCGGGCAGCCGCTCGTGGATCGGTTGCGGACACAGGGATTCACGCTGACCGCGGCGGACGCATGACGGACCTCAAACCCCGAAGCCGCGAGGTCACCGACGGGTTCGAGCGCGCGCCCGCGCGGGCGATGCTGCGTGCCGTCGGGTTCACCGACGACGACTGGGACAAGCCACAGATCGGCGTCGCGTCGTCGTGGAACGAGATCACGCCGTGCAACCTCTCGCTCGACCGGTTGGCGAAGGCGGCGAAGGAGGGCGTCCGCGAGGCCGGCGGCATGCCGTTGGAGTTCGGCACCATCTCGGTCTCGGACGGCATCTCGATGGGCCACGAGGGGATGCACGCGTCGCTGGTCAGCCGCGAGGTGATCGCCGACTCGGTCGAGACGGTGATGTTCGCCGAACGCCTCGACGGGTCGGTGCTGCTCGCCGGCTGCGACAAGTCGCTGCCCGGCATGCTCATGGCGGCCGCGCGGCTCGACCTCGCGTCGGTCTTCCTGTACGCCGGCTCGTCGCTGCCCGGCCGGTACGAGGACCGCGACCTGACGATCGTCGACATGTTCGAAGGCGTCGGCGCGTGCGCGCTCGGCCGGCTGTCGGCCGGTGAGCTCGACGCGATGGAACGCCAGACCTGCCCGGGCGAGGGCGCGTGCGCCGGCATGTTCACCGCCAACACGATGGCCGCGGCGGCCGAGGCGCTCGGTATGTCGCTGCCGGGCAGCGCGTCGCCGATGGCGGTGGACCGGCGACGCGACGACTACGCCGTACGGTCCGGCGCCGCCGTGGTCGAGATGTTGCGCGCGGGCATCACTGCGCGCGAGGTGCTGACGAAGCCGGCGTTCGAGAACGCGATCGCGGTCGTGATGGCGCTCGGCGGGTCGACGAACGCCGTACTGCACCTGCTCGCGATCGCCCGCGAGGCGCAGGTCGAGTTGTCGCTCGCCGACTTCGCGCGGGTCGGTGCGCGCACGCCGCACCTCGCCGACGTCAAGCCGTTCGGCCGCTATGTGATGGCCGACGTCGACCGGGTCGGCGGGATCCCGGTCGTGATGCGGCTGCTGCTCGACGCGGGGCTGCTGCACGGCGACGTGCTGACGGTCACCGGCAAGACGGTCGCGGACAACCTCGCTGCCATGGACGCGCCGGCGCCGGACGGCGACGTCATCCGGGCGATGACCGCGCCGTTGCACGCGACCGGCGGCATCACGATCCTGCACGGCTCGCTCGCGCCCGAGGGTGCGGTCGTCAAGACCGCGGGCTTCGACCGGACGACCTTCGAGGGCCGCGCGCGCGTGTTCGACACCGAGGCGCCGGCGATGGACGCGGTCACCCGCGGCGACCTCGAGCCCGGCGACGTCGTCGTGATCCGGTACGAGGGCCCGCGCGGTGGCCCGGGGATGCGCGAGATGCTCGCGGTCACCGGCGCGATCAAAGGTGCCGGGTTCGGCAAGGACGTACTGCTGCTGACCGACGGCCGGTTCTCCGGCGGTACGACGGGACTCTGCATCGGCCACGTCGCGCCGGAGGCCGCCGACGGCGGGCCGATCGCACTCGTACGCGACGGCGACATGATCAGGCTCGACGTGGAGGCGGGGACGCTCGACCTGCTCGTCGACGACGCCGAGCTGGCCGCGCGGCGCGCGTCGTGGTCGCGGCCCGAGCCGCGCTACCGCACCGGAGTGCTGGCGAAGTACGCGAAGCTGGTCGGCTCCGCGAGCACCGGCGCCGTCTGCGGCTGAACGCCGAGTGACGCGGGAAGGCCCCGGCCGGTTGGCCGGGGCCCACTCGACGGGTTACTTCTGCTTGCCGGAGAGCGGCTTGCCGAGCTGCACGTTGCTGATGGTCGCCCGGCCCGGGACATCGACGATGATGTACGGCTGGTTGTCGCTGTTGGCGACTACGCGCACGTTGCCGTTGGTGGACAGGAACGTCGACCAGTTCGGGTACACGGCGCCGTTGTACTGCACCGAGCAGACGGGATTGGTCAGCACGCTGACGTGGCCGGAGCCGTCGTTACAGGTAGCACCCTCGATGAAGACGTACGGCGCGCTGCCTTGGACCGGGATGTTGATGCGCGGCGAAACCGCACCCACCGAGCTCGTGTACGTGAACCCGAGCTGCGTGACGTTCGCGAGCGGCAGGCCGCCGATGGCGTTGTTGGTGACGTAGACGAGCTCGCCCGCGCCCGCGTCTACCTGGTTGATCGTTGCAGTGTTTGCCTTGACGACGCAGGTGTTGCTGGCGCTGCCTTGGACCACGCAAGCAAGACCAGCGGTGCCGCCGGACGTGCCGCCCGCGTAGGCGTACGGGGAAAGTCCGGCGCCGCCTAACAGCGCCACGACGGTCAAGACACCAATGCGTTGAATTCTCACTACATTCACTACTTCCGGTTGACGCGTCCGGCAGGCCTGTCGCGCCCGCCAGAGCGCGCCGACGTCGAAGCGTTTGAGTCCACAGCGCCGAATGCGCCGTAGTTACAGCATCAGGGTGCGGTGACCAGAACCGGCAGTTTCGGCCGCATCACTTACAGAACTACCTCATCGAGTTACGAGAATCGGCGCGGATGCGCGAACGCGAGTAGCCACACGGTGCGGCTCTAACCGCCGGACCCGGCGTCTAGGTGGATCACGGTGGTCGCGCCGCAGTCCCCGCAGTCGGCGTACCGACGCGTGGCGAGGCCATCCAGTACGAAGTCGCTGAGCGGCAGTCGACCGCCGCAGCCGAAGCAGGACACCGACGCCACGGTGCCGGCCAAGGCATCGTGCGGGGAGCCGGCCGGTGCTGTTTCGGGGGCCTGCGCCTGCGCTCGGCGCCGGGAAGAGTCCTGCCGAGCTCGGTGGACGACCTCCTCCATCGTGTCGCCCTCTTCCAGCTGGGCGTGCCCTGGGCTCACGGCCGCGTCGGGAAAGTCCTTCGTCACCGAGGCCGCGATCCGCCCGACGCGCTGTGCCGCGGCAGTCGACGACCTACCGGGGATGGCGCAGACGAACTCGTCGGCGTCCCACCGGACGACGAGGTCGTAGGAGCGAAGGCCTCGCCGGAGCGCGGTCGCCGCCGCCGTGAGCAGTTCCTCTCCCGAGCCGCCGACGTCGAAGAACACGATCGTCAGCGGAAGTCCCTGGCGGCGCGCGCGTTCGAGCTCGCACTGGATCTGCTCACGACCGGCGCGCCGGCCGAGGGTGCCGTCGAGGTCTTCTCGGGGGACCTCCGCGACGATCGGTATGGCGTCCGGCTCAGCCGGGCGGGGTGCCACGGAGGTGTGCAACGCGCCGAGCCGACGCCGAGGGGCCGCGAACCCGTTGCCGCTCGTCGCATCCGGAGGTGCAACCGGCGGCTGCGGTCCGTGTCCGTTCGCGGCCTGAAGAGGCGGCATCGCGCCTGAAGTCATGGCAGTCCCCGTCGTCGAAAAGGACGGGCCGCGGGATGCGAGGGCCGGACAGGCCTCGGCTCGAGAGAACAATGACATACCCAGCGCGGCTGCTTCCCATGCGGGAGCGGCCGGCGCGATAGCGGGCGGCTCCGGTTTCGAATGGCGAGACGGCCGTCTCTTCAGCTTGACAGCGCTTGCAACTGTTTGCGACGGTGTCCGGGTGCTGACGACCGTCGTACGCCGGAGCGTGTGAGCTGACCTGACAGCTCGCGCGCTCGCCCCTCCGTGCTCCGCACGTAGGGGTTTTTTGTTGGGAGGAAACGCTTGACCACCACCGGAGCCCAGGCGCTCGTCCGCGCGTTGGAGCACCTCGACGTCGACGTCGTCTTCGGCATCCCCGGCGGCGCGATCCTGCCGGCGTACGACCCGCTGTTCGACTCGAAGAAGGTGCGGCACCTGCTGGTCCGGCACGAGCAGGGCGCCGGGCACGCGGCGACCGGGTACGCGCAGGCGACCGGGCGGGTCGGCGTCTGCATGGCGACGAGTGGACCGGGCGCGACCAACCTGGTGACCCCGATCGCCGACGCGTACATGGACTCGGTCCCGATCGTCGCCATCACCGGCCAGGTGCCGTCGGCGGCCATCGGCACCGACGCGTTCCAGGAAGCCGACATCTGCGGCATCACGATCCCGATCACCAAGCACAACTTCCTGGTGCAGAACGCCGACGACATCCCGCGGGTGATGGCCGAGGCGTTCCACATCGCCGCGACCGGCCGCCCCGGCCCGGTGCTCGTCGACATCGCGAAAGACGCGTTGCAGGCCGCGACGACGTTCAACTGGCCGGTCGAGATGGACGTGCCGGGCTACCGGCCGGCCGCGCGGCCGCACGGCAAGCAGCTGCGCGAGGCGGCCCGCGCGATCGTCGACGCGAAGCGACCCGTGCTCTACGCCGGCGGCGGCGTGCTCAAAGCACGCGCCGCACAAGAGCTGCACGCGTTCGCCGAGCTCGTCGGCGCGCCGGTCATCACGACGTTGATGGCGCGCGGCGCGTTCCCCGACTCGCACCCGCAGCACCTCGGCATGCCGGGCATGCACGGATCGGTCGCCGCGGTAACCGCGTTGCAGAAGTGCGACCTCATCATCGCGATCGGCACCCGGTTCGACGACCGCGTGACCGGCAAGCTGTCGACGTTCGCGCCGGGCGCCGCGGTCATCCACGCCGACATCGATCCCGCCGAGATCTCGAAGAACCGGGTCGCGGACATCCCGATCGTCGGCGACGCGCGCGACGTGCTCACCGACCTCGCCGCCGCCGTACGGGCCGAGATCGCCGAGGGCCGTACCCCGGACTACGCCGCGTGGTGGCGGCAGTGCGACGGCTGGCGCCGTACCTACCCGCTCGGCTACGACGAGCCGGCCGACGGGTCGCTCGCGCCGCAGTACGTCGTGGAGCGGCTCGGCCGGATCGCCGGGCCGGACACCGTCTTCGTCGCCGGCGTCGGGCAGCACCAGATGTGGGCCAGCCAGTTCGTGTCGTACGAGAAGCCGTACACATGGATCAACTCCGGCGGCCTTGGCACGATGGGCTTCGCGGTCCCGGCCGCGATGGGCGCGAAGGTCGGCCGGCCGGACGCGCTGGTGTGGGCGATCGACGGCGACGGCTGCTTCCAGATGACCAACCAAGAGCTGACGACGTGCGCGATCGAGGGCATCCCGATCAAGGTCGCGGTCATCAACAACGGCTCGCTCGGCATGGTCCGGCAGTGGCAGACGCTGTTCTACGAGGGCCGCTACTCCAACACGGACTTGAAGCGCGACCGGCCGCAGTACCTGCCCGACTTCGTGAAGCTCGCCGACGCGATGGGCTGCGTCGGCCTGCGGTGCGAGAGCGCCGGCGACGTCGACGCGACGATCGAGAAGGCGATGTCCATCGACGACGCGCCGGTGGTCGTCGACTTCGTCGTCGGCAAGGACGCGATGGTGTGGCCGATGGTCGCGGCCGGCACGTCCAACGACGACATCAAGGTCGCCCGCGACACCGCTCCCGACTTCGACTACGAGATGGGTGAAGTGGTGAGCGAGTCATGAGCAAGCACACGTTGTCGGTATTGGTGGAGAACAAGCCTGGCGTGCTCGCGCGCGTTGCCGGGCTGTTCTCGCGGCGCGGCTTCAACATCGACTCGCTCGCCGTCGGCCCGACCGAGCACGACGAGATCTCGCGCATGACCATCGTCGTCAACGTCGAAGAGCTGCCGCTCGAACAGGTGACGAAGCAGCTCAACAAACTGGTGAACGTGCTGAAGATCGTCGAGCTGGACCCCGACGACTCGGTGCTGCGCGAGCTGTTGCTGGTCAAGGTCAAGGCCGACCTGTCGACGCGCTCGCACGTACTCGAGACCGTGCAGCTGTTCCGCGCCAAGGTCGTCGATGTCGCGCCCGACGCGGTCACGATCGAAGCGACCGGTACGGCGGACAAGCTCGACGCGCTCATCCGCGTGCTCGAACCGTTCGGCATCAAGGAGCTCGTGCAATCCGGGCTGGTCGCGGTCGGCCGCGGCGCCCGTTCCATCACCGACCGCAACACGCTGCGCCCCGTGGAGAGGACCGCCTGATCTCATGACCGACATGTACTACGACGACGACGCCGACCTGTCGCTGATCCAAGGCCGCAAGGTCGCCGTACTCGGGTACGGCTCGCAGGGGCACGCGCACGCGCTGTCGCTGCGCGACTCCGGCGTGGACGTGCGCATCGGCCTGCCCGAGGGGTCGAAGTCGCGCGCCGCCGCCGAGTCCGAAGGCCTGCGAGTGCTCTCGCCGTACGACGCCTGCGCCGAAGCGGATCTGGTGATGGTGCTCGCGCCCGACACCGCGCAGCGAGGGCTCTACACCGAGGCGATCGAGCCGAACCTCAACGACGGCGACGCGCTGTTCTTCGCGCACGGCTTCAACATTCGCTTCGACTACATCACCCCGCCCGAGGGCGTCGACGTCGCGATGGTCGCGCCGAAGGGGCCGGGTCATCTCGTTCGCCGGCAGTACGTCGACGGCCGCGGCGTGCCGTGCCTCGTCGCGGTCGAGCAGGACGCGACCGGTAACGCGCTGGCGCTCGCGCTGTCGTACGCGAAGGGCATCGGCGGCACTCGCGCGGGTGCGCTGAAGACGACGTTCACCGAGGAGACCGAGACCGACCTGTTCGGCGAGCAGGCGGTGCTCTGCGGCGGCGCCA